>NZ_JBFABE010000036.1:20957-76811 GCF_040640155.1 Streptosporangium sp. NPDC023615 | reverse complement strand
CAGCCCGCGGCACCTACCTCGTCGAGCCTTTTACACCGCTCCGAGGACGCGACCCCGCGTACCACCTTGGACGCCTTGCCCAAAGCGTCCGCGATGGCCTTTTCCCGGTCCTGGCCGGCGTGCCGGTAGATCACGCCGTCCGCGTGGAGGAGTTCCCCATGCGGGCGTCAGCTCTTTGAGACTAGCCCCGTTGGAAGCCGACATGAGATGTGCGTGGCATTCTCCATCCTTTTGTCGGCCTCACACTGATGGGATGCTCAGCCCATGACGGAACAAGAAGATCCCGCCGCACGTCAGGGAAAGGCGACTGACGGCACCCAACCAGTGGACGGGTGGGGGAACGCAGCTCTTGCCCTGAGCGCAGCGGTTCCCGTCTTCGGCTTCATCATCGAAGAAGAACTCACCACCAACGCCCTCCTTGGAGCACTCATCTTCGCGACCGTCGGAATTGGGCTGCGTATTGAGGCAGCGATCAAGAGCCGTAGGTGACGTGCCACTCGTGTGCCGGTACGGCCGGGGAATCACGAGGAATCGCGGGCAGGTGAAGACCACCTCTCACCTGTACCGCAGCAGTTCGGGAGGTCGTGTGCCGAGATCGTGGAGATTGTCTCCTCGATCTAGCCGTCGGAGTACAGGCAGAAGGGGTGCCCTGCCGGATCGAGGAGGACCCTGACGTTCTCCTGAGGCTGGTGGCCGGCCTCCTGCGCACCCATCTCCAGCGCGTGAGCGACCGCGGCGCGCAGATCGGTCACCTCGAAGTCAAGGTGCATCGTGATGCGTTGCGCTCCCTCGGTGGCGGGCCATACCGGGCGCACGTATCCCGCCGACGACTGGAAGGCTATGTACGCGACCCCTTCCGGCGGTGTGATGGTGGTCACACCGGGCTCGTGTCCGACCACATCCCATCCCAGGAGACTCGCGTAGAACTCCGCCAGCGAACGGGGGTCGGGAGCCTCAAGCACGACGCCCCACCAGTCGGACCTTGACCGACGTGGCGTGGACGGGGCATGGGTGGTTCGTCCGCGCACCGTCACAGTGTGCCAGAGACGGTACGACGCCGTTGCGCATCGGACCTCGCACCAGGCCCGTCGTCGGGGGAAAGCGCCTCCGGCGGGGGCTCGCGGGGAATCACGGATACCCGAAGAGCTCCCCCGAAGGCCGGCGTCACCCCAGCTCAGACACCAGGTGCGTCAGGGACTTCCCAAGCTGACAGCGCGGGTTCGATCCCCGTCTCCGCTCGATCGCAAGGCTCCAGGTGTGAGAGAAAACCCGATGGGCTTCGATCGTTTCCCATTCTCGCTCGCCTGCCGGAAGAACTGATCTCGCCGGTGCTCTCTTTGCGCTTCGAGGGCGGAGGAAAGCATCGTCCCGGTCGTCTGTGGCACCCTCTGACTCATGGCGATCAAGGCTTTGCTGTTCGACGTCGACGGTGTGTTGCTGGACTCCGGGGCGACGCATCGGCGCATCTGGAACGCCTGGTCCGACATGCGTGGACTGGACAGAGACCGGGTGTGGAGCCTCACCCACGGCCGCCGGCCCGAAGACACCGTCCGCGATGTCGCACCTGCCCTCGATCCCACCGCCGAGCGCAAGGTGTTGAACGATCTGATGGCCAAGGAAGGCGACGCCTTCCCGGCAGCGGAGGGGGCCGTGACCCTGCTGGGCAGGCTGGCTCGACGCCCTTGGGCATTGGTCACGTCAGGCAGCAGAAGCCCGGTCCACAGGCGCTTCAGGTCTGCCTCGCTCCCGTTACCCTCGGTGCAGATCTATGGCGAGGACGTCGAGTACTCAAAGCCTCATCCTGAGGGCTATATCAAGGCGGCCGAACTTCTCGCGGTTGATCCCGCCGACTGCATCGTGATCGAAGACGCACCTCATGGGATAACCGCGGGGAAGGCGGCGGGATGCACCGTGGTAGGTGTAACCACCACCCATATCTCCGATGATCTGGACAAGGCGGATATCTGCTTTTCCTCGCTTGACGGGGCGGCGCCCTATCTCCTCACGATGATCGGTGATCGCTGAGTACCGGCACGAGTGCAGCAAAGGCACGCGAGGGCTCGCATCAACACTCGTCCGGCATTGCTCGGAGCCGGACTTCGAACTCCCGATCATGGCTGAAACGGTCCTGCCGAAGAAGTGGTCTCACGCCCCTGATGAGAGGAGTGACGTGGCCGAAGCCCATGACGCCCTGCGAGGACACCTGGAGGGCTTCTTCCGGGGGCATCGGGTCGATTGCCTGCCTGGTGTCGTGGGCCCCGTCGGGGAGCGGCTCCCGGGGTTCCGGATCTTCCGTATCGGACCGGGGCCGCGGTTCGGCGGCTGGACCTACGTGAGTTCGGGCTGCGCCACCGTCGCCTCGGCCGAAGGGCACGGCCTGGAGTTCGTTCTCACCGCGCGCACCGATGACTGGCAGCACCTCGAGTCGATGACCATGAGCGCCTACTATCACGCGGGCCCGTCCGAGCAGCGGCTCGACCACGGTCATGTCGTCCCGATCGGCCGGCCGTGGTTCACCGGTTCGTCGTGCGACCGGTATCTGGTCAGCCTGCCTTACCCCTTCGGACCCGATTTCGAGGTCTGGGCGTGGGACGGCGGCCACGCCCGCATCCTCTGGCTCTTACCGATCACCCCGGCAGAACGCGACCTCGTCATGGACGTCGGCCTCGAAGCCCTCGAGTCGCTCTTCGAGGAGAGGCAGGTCGACTACATCGACCCTCATCGGCCGTCGGTCGCCTGACAACGGGGACCGGCATCCCCTCGTGGCCTCCGGTCACCGCGCCCGCCCAAGGGGCGGCTGCCGTACGGTCGCCTGCCTGAAGTGCCCCTCCACGGTGCACGTCCGTGCCCGCCCAGGCGGGTGCTCCCCTGTGCGGCACCTGGATACCGATGCCGGAGGAGAGGTGTCCGGTGGCGTGGAGTTCGGCACTCGCCGCTCCTTTCTCAGCCTCCGTCCAGGCGATGAAGGGGGTCGGAACGGTGGTCCGGCATAGGATTTCCGGCATGAACGGGGGCACTCCAGGGCGATTGATCTTGCTGTGCGGGCTGCCGGGGGCAGGCAAGACGACTCTGGCGAAGCGGCTGGCCGACCGGATTCCGGCCGTTCGCCTCTGTCCGGACGAATGGTTGGCCCACCTGGGCATCGACCTCCACGAGGCAGAGCCACGCGATCGGCTGGAAGGGCTGTTCCGGCGGCAGTCGGAAGACCTCGTCCGGCTCGGAGCGAGTGTGATCCTGGAGTTCGGTTTCTGGGTTCGTGCCGAACGCGATGAGATGCGGCTCCGTGCTCGCGCGCTCGGGGCCACTGTCGAGCTGCACTACCTGGCGGTTCCCGTCGACGAGTTGTGGCGTCGGCTGGAAACGCGCAACAGGTGGGAAGCGCCGGGCACGGCGGTTGTCAGCCGCGACATGATCGAGCAGTGGGCCGAGGCCTTCGAGGCTCCCGATCGTGGTGAGCTCGCCCTCTTCGATCGCCCCTGGGGGCGGCACGACGGGAGAGTCGGTTCCCGCGCCTCCGGCGGGGGGCTCGACTCGGGGTGATCAGCGCGGGCGGCGCGCGTGTACGTCACGCGCCTCATGGCGGGGACGGGGACCGGTGCGCTCCTCGGGGCCCGGTCGCCGATCACCGGAATCGGTAAGGGAGTCTTCGTGCGTGTCGTCATACCGCTGTTCGAACGGTTCACCGCCCTTGACGCGGTAGGTCCCTACGAGGTGCTCAAATTCCTGCCGGGTGCCGAGATCGTGTTCGCGGCCACCGAGTCCGGACCGGTGCGGGACGTCCCCAGGTCGCTGGCCATCACCGCCGACGCGGCGTTCGCCGACATCGACTCGTGTGACGTGTTGCTGGTTCCCGGGGGTCCGGGAGCGCGGGGGCTGTTGCAGGACGCCGGACTTCTCGACTGGATCCGGCGCATGCACCGGGGAAGCGTCTGGACGACCTCCGTGTGCACGGGGTCGTTGCTGCTGGGAGCCGCCGGACTGCTGACGGGACTCTCGGCGACGACCCATTGGGCGGCGGTCGACGTGCTGGAGTCGTTCGGGGCCGCCTATACGGCCGAGCGGGTGGTGTTCCAGGGAAAGATCGTGACCGCTGCCGGGGTTTCCTCCGGCATCGACATGGCGCTCGCACTGGCGGCACAGATCGCCGATCAGACCACCGCCGAGGCGATCCAGCTTGCGATCGAGTACGACCCGCGACCGCCGTTCGACGCCGGGTCCCCCGCGAAGGCGTCCCAGGCCGCCAAGGATCTTCTCGCCCGGGGGATCCGCTGACGGCACGAGCCCCTGGGTGACCCCGGTGGCACCGCGACGCGTGACGTTCGCGTGCCGGTACGGCCGGGAACAGGGGAGTTCACGGGACCTGCGACCGTCCCGGCCTGGGCCGCGGTGGTTCGAAGGGCCGCTCACCGGGATCACGTACCGGTGCGGGCGGACGGGGAGGGCGAACCGGCCGGCCCCGGTGGTCGCCGACGCGGTGAGCGGCTACTTCAGGGTGGCGAGCTGGATCAGGTTGCCGCACGTGTCGTCGAAGACGGCGGTGACCACCGGGCCGAGGTCGGTCGCGTCCTGGGTGAACTCGACGCCCAGGCCCTTGAGCCGTTCGACCTCGGCGTACACGTCGTCGACGGCGAACTGGGTGAACGGGATGCCGTCGGTGACCAGGGCCTTCTTGAACGGGCCCGCCGCCGGGTGGCCGTCCGGCTCCAGCAGCAGCTCCACACCGTCCGGGTTCGCGGGCGAGACCACGGTGAGCCATCGGGCCTCGCCGGCGGGCACGTCGGTCTTCTTGATGAATCCCAGCTTCTCGGTGTAGAAGGCCAGCGCCTTGGCCTGGTCGTCGACGAACACGCTGGTGATGTGGATACGGATCATGGGTTCGGTGCCTCTCGGTCGATGGGCCACCGCTCGATGATCGAGCGCAGCGGGCTCGTGTCGATGTGGTGGAACTTGTAGCGGCTCTGCCGCCGGGTGTGCACCAGGCCGGCCTGTTCGAGCACCGCGAGGTGCTGCGAGATGGCCTGGCGCGAGGAGGCCAGGCCGTGCTTCATGGTCAGTCGGTTGCAGATCTCGAACAGCGTCTGACCGTCCTTGTCGGTCAGCTCGTCCAGGATGATCCGTCGTGTCGCGTCGCCGATGGCCTTGAACAGGTCGGGATCTGCGTCCATGGGCACAGTTATAGGCAAGTAGTCGCTTGCCTGTCAAGGGAGGGAGGTCCGTTCGGGGCCGCGGCGCGGGTGCCGGCTCTCCGGACGGTGACGGCCCGGGTCGGGGCGCTGCCGAGCCGTCGCCTCCAGGTGGCCCGGTCGGGATGAAGGCCGGGCTCGTGGTGCGACAGGCACGCGTGGCGCAGGGCCCATTCGAACCCCTCGCGGGTGATCTCGACGGCCAGCACGGTCCGCTGTCCTCCTTGGTGCCCCAGCCGCAGCGGTACATCATCCACAGGAACGAGGGCTTGATCCACGTCATCCGTTCCCGTCTCCAGGTGTCGGGAAAGCGGCCGTGACGAGCGGCGGGGAGGCCGATCTCCGGGGCGTAGGCCTGGTAGACGGTGATCGTGTACGTGGTGCGGACCGCCCGGATCCTGTGTCTCGGTTCTTCCGTGGTAGACAGGATGAGGCGTGCGGCCGGGAAGGGCGATCGGTTTAGCGGCGGCCTTCTCCGCTGTGGAATGACGTCGCCGTGAATGAGCCGGAGGGCGACGTCCCGCGCGCGACGAACGACGATGTGAAGCGTGTGAGGGCCCGGGGAAATACGGCCCTAATGCTGGGGCGGTCCTGGTCTCCCGCTCTTCGTCGCGGGCGGCCTCGAGGCGCCGTCCCAGGTCCGGCCGGCGCGCCGGTTTTTTGCCGTGACGAATGCCGGTTTACGGATCGAGGCGCCGATTCGGGAGAACGGGTATTGGCCGCGACGGCGTCGTCCCCGGCCGGCCACCGCCGTTGATCGGCGAGAAATCCGCTGGTCGTCGATGTAGTGAGCGTGGCCGACGACCCGCGTCCGCTCCCCTCCCGAGTCGTTCTCCGACCGCCCGGCGGGGCGGCGATCGGCCGCCGCCTTTCCTTTTCATCGCGGCGTCATAGGGTGTCCGCGCAGGCGTCACGGCGTCTTTACTTCTGACGGAGTGCTCGTTCCTCCGGGGGCCTCGACGAGAGAAAGCGTACCGGTGAGTATTCTTGCGGCAGGCGCGCTTGCATTCTTTCATAGGTATAAGATGCCTTTCTCTATTTCATGGACGGAGGTACCCGTTGGAAGCGTTCCCGGAAGAGAGCCAGTGGAGGCTGCTGACCTCCGCGGGATTGCGGGAGGATTTTCAGGCCGCGTGGATCGAGGGCGGCGACATCGGCGAGATCGCCGCCGGGTTGGGGGTCGATCCCGCCACGACGCTCGAATGCGACCTGGCCACCGCGCTGCGGTGGAGCGGGGCGGACGCGTGCACCCCGGTCATCTGGATGGGCCGGCACTCGCCGGGCTGGACGTTCGCCCTGGTGGTCGCCGGTTCGGTGCTCGACCTGAGCCTGCCGGACCGGCGGGTCCTCGACCTCTGCTACCTGCGGGAGATCGACGAGTTCTACGGTGTCGGCGGCCTCCACGACCGGACGGGCCTCGGCGACCTCCGCCTGAAGGACCAGGGTGACGAGGACGACCTCGATCCCCACCTGGTCGCCGTCGGGCGGGTCACCGGCCGGTTCATCGACCGCGACTGGCTCGCCGAGCGACGGACCCTGTGCCGGGTCCCGGTGGGGGTGATGGCCTCATGAGATGCGACGGGGAACGGGGTGACGGCCTCATGACATACGACGGGGAACGGGGTGACGGCCTCGCGACGTACTACGGGGAACAGTGGGCGCCGCTCGGGGCGCGCGGGTTCCGCGACATGTTCGCCGGGACCTGGATCGAGGGCGACGACCCCGACGAGATCGCCCGCGACCTCGGTTCCGATCCGGCGACGGCGGTGCGCTGCGGGCTCGGGGAGGCGATGCGGGACTACGAGCCGTACGCGTTCAGGGAGCTCGTCTGGCTCGGCGGGCACGCCCCCGGCTGGAGCCACGCCATCACCGTCGCCGGGCCGCCCCTGCGCACCGACCTGCTGGCCGCCGCCGGGCGCAGGTTCGTCCAGGTGGTGTGGGACGCCGGTGACCTGGGCGTGCACGATCTGTACTACTCGGACGGGGTCACCGCCGGGCGGCGCAGCCCGGTCGACATCGCCGCACCCGGCTGGCCCTTCCACGAGTACGCCGAAGGCCTCGAACCGAGCCGCCCCGGCCTGGTGGACGTGTTCTCCGGAGGCCCGGCCAGGCCGGTGGGCAGCCTGGGGCTGTGGCTGGACAACTGGCTGATCCTGGCGGGCCGCCTCTCCGGGCGGTTCATCGACGAGCGGTACCTCGACTCCCCCCGGTCGCTGTACAGCATCCCGATCTGACCGGCCGTCCCCGGCCTCCGAGGGTTCGCGACGCCCCGGCCCTCCCGCCGGGCAGGCCCGTGGTCCCGGATCACGACCGCCCCGCCCGCCCGTCCGCGCCCCTCGCCGTCGTGCCCCCGGCCCGTGGTCGTTCACGGGCTCCCGGCGCCGGCCGATCCCGGGTCGAGGTCACGACGCCATGTGAGCAGGGTGACGCGGTCGCCCCTGCGGTCGAGGGTCTCCGGTTCGGCGTCGGTCAGGTGAAAGCCGGTGGCGCGCGCCACCGCGACGCTCGCCTCGTTCGCCGGATCGACGCGCAGGGCCAGGCCGCGCATCCCCAGCGAGGTGGCGGCGTACCGCGCCATCACCTCGACGGCGCGCGCCGCCAGCCGCCGCCCCCGGTGCCGGGCGCCGATCGCGTACGCGAGCTCGGCCACCTGGGCCTCACCGGGTCTGAGGAAGAGCAGCACCTCTCCCAGCGCCTCGCGGCCGTCCTCGGTGACGGCGAGCTGCACGCCGCGGCCGGCGGCACGCGCCGCGCGGGCCCGGGCCAGATACTCCCGGGCGGCGCCGGCGTCGAACGGTGAGCGCAGCGGGGTCCAGCGGGCGACCTGCGGCTCGTCGAAGAGGCCGACCATGGCGGGCAGGTCGTCATCGGTCCACTCGCGCAGGTGCAGCCCGAGCCCGGACAGCCGCAGGTGGGAGGGGAAGGGGTTCTCGGTCTCGTCCGGCGCCGTCATGGAACCGATTCTGCCCCCGGGCGCAAAACATGATCAAGGTCACGGCCGGCCTCCCGCGACGTCCGGGCCGGGCGTCGCGGGGGCGGAGCGCGCACGGGCCCGGCGGCCGCCGGTACGAGCCGGGACGACGCGGGGACGCGGGAGCCGGGAGGCGTGTCCCCGGACGGCGCGCCCGGCACGCGCGGTCCGGGTCGTGCGGTGATCGCGCGGTTACCATGCGTCAAAACGATGTTCGACGACGGTCGTGCCGAGGGCACCCCTGTTCGCGGGCGCGTCGGAGCCGTCGTCCCCGGCGCGCTCCCCGCCGTGACGCGGGCCCGCCGTCGCTCCTGCCGCCGCTCCTGCCGTCGGGAGGGCTCCGCGAACGGCACGGGCGGGCCGCCGCGGCGGCGTGGAACCGCCGGGGAGTCCTCGACCCGATCACGACGACGGGGGTGCGCGGTGACCGGGATGCTTCAGCGTGCGACCGTCGCGCTCCTGGTGGCGGGTGGCGCGACGTGGGCGACGGCGGCGAGTTCGGCACGTCCGGCTCCGGATCCCGATTTCTCGCTGACGGTGAGTCCGGCGCGCCTGGTCGTCGGCCCGGAGGAGATCGACGCCGGGCATTCGTTCCACGTGATCAACAGGGGCCGATCGCCGGTCGAGGTGAGGGTCGGCGGCACGGATCTCACGACGGACGAGTCCGGTGGGGCGGCCCTCCGGCGCGACGCCCCCCGTTCGGCCGCCGGTTGGCTCACGGTCAGGCCGTCGCGATTCCGCCTGGCCCCCGGCGCGGAGCGGAGCGTCACCGTGCTGATCGATCCTCCGGCGCGGGCGGAGAGCGGCGGGCACCAGGCGGCCCTGCTCTTCGTCGTCCCCACGCGTGACACCGAAGGCGATGTCCTGTTGAACCGGGCGATCGGAACCCCCCTGTACATCACGGTCCCGGGACCGGCCGACACGTCGGTGCGCATCGCCGGCCTCACCACTCCTCGCGCCTTCACGACGGGTGGTCCCGTCGACTTCACCGTCGCCCTCGACAACCTCGGGACCGCGCACCGCGACCTCTCCGGCCCCGACCGCCTGAGGCTGCGGGTGAACGGGGAGGACGTGCCGTTCCCCGACCTCGTCCTGCCGCGCGGGACGAGCGCGACCGCCACCGTCAGATGGGCCGACCCGCCGCCGGCGTGCGTCTGCCGCGCGACGGTGTCTATCGCCGGGACGCCCGGGACGTCCCGGGCGAGCGTCATGCTGCTCGTCCTCCCGCTCCGGCCGCTCGCGGCGCTGTCGGCGTCGGCGCCGATCCTGTACGTCGTCGTGCGGCGGCTACGCCGGCGCTACCGGACGCGGGCGGGCGCGCCCCCCGGCCGGGCCGGTGGCGGCGGTCAGGATCACGGCGCAAGTCGTACGAACCGGTGATTTTCTCGCGCCGCGACGTCCCGGTGCGGCAGATGGGGGAGGCGACCATCGGAATTCGTCCCGCAGACCGTGGCCGTCCGTCACATACTGAGACACCACATACGCGGAAAGTGACCGACGAGGGGCGCGGCGGTGACGGTAACGATCCTTCAGAGAGCCCGTACGGGGCGGGACGGCTCTGGAATCACGGACGGCTCTGGAACCACGGACGGGTCCGGGTTCACGGACGAGTCCGACATCACGAACGGCTGTGACATCACCAGGGAGGAGACGATCCGGTCCGACGTCGACGTCACCGTGATCGTCCCCCTGCACAACTGCCGTTCCTATCTGGACAGGTGCCTGACCTCGCTGCTGATCCAGCGGGTGGCCCTGGAGGTGGTGGTCGTCGACGACGGCTCCACCGACGGCGGCGGGGCGCTGGCCGACCTGTACGCCTCCTGCCACCGCGGCGTGGTCCGCGTCGTCCGGCAGGAGGCCTCCGGCGGCGCCGGGCGGCCGCGCAACGTCGGGCTCTCCCACGCGCGCGGCAGGTACGTCTTCTTCTGCGACGCAGACGACTACCTCGGCCCCCAGGCGCTGGAGCGGATGCTCGCCATGGCCGACCGCAACGGGTCGGACATCGTGCTCGGGAAGATCGTGGGGCACGACCGCAAGGTGCCGGTGTCGATGTTCAAGGAGAACGCCGAGCGGGTGCCGCTCGGCCACAGCGCGGTCTACAACAGCCTGAGCTGCTTCAAGCTGTTCCGCAGGGAGATGCTGGACCGGCACGCCATCCGCTTCGACGAGACGCTCCTGGTGGGCGAGGACGTGGTCTTCACCACCCACGCCTACTGCCACGCCGACGTGATCTCGGTGGTCGCCGACTACGACTGCTACCACCTGGTCGACCGGCCGGACGGGACCAGCATCATGCAGCGGCGGGGCAGCCGGGACCCGGTCTCCTGGCTGCGGATGATCAAGAAGCCGATCGGGCTCATGCTCGCCCACGTGCGTCCGGGCGAGCTGCGCGACCACCTGCTGCGCCGGCACTTCCGGATGGACGCCTTCGGCAACCTGGGCAGGCCCTTCCTGGAGGCCGGGGAGGTCCAGCGCAAGGAGATCGTCGCCGAGGTGGCCGACATGTGCGAGCGGTGGCTGACCGACGGCGTCCGTGACCGGCTTCCCGCGATCGACCGGAGCAGGATCGCCGCGCTGGAGGACATCGACCGGCTGGTGCGGCTGGCGCACATCGAGTCGGCCGCGGTCCGCCGGGAGCTGACCGCGCTGCGCTGGGAGGGGGAGGGGCGCCTGGCCGTCTCGGGGAAGGTGGCGCTGAGCACGCTGGAGCGGTACGACCGGCCGGAGATCGCCGGCGGGGACCCCGTCCTGGTGCTGCGCCGCCGCAACCCGGGCATCGGCCCGGTGGACGAGGTCACGATCCCGGTGACCGGCGGCTGTGCCGGGTTCACCGGGATCGTGGACGTCACCACCCTGGCGACGGGCGTCTGGGACGTGCACGTCAGCGTCACCTTCGAGGGGGTGCCCAGGACCGCCCGGCTCGGCGCCGACCGGGACGGGGTCGTCGCCCCGCCCGCGCCACGGGTGGCGGGCGACGTGGTCGCCCTGCCGTACTTCACCCGTCCCTACGGCAACCTCAGCCTGGACATCGGCGGGTACGTGGTCCCGGTGCCGGGGGGCGCGCGGCTGGTGCGCGCCCGGTGGACGGCCGGGCACCGGCTGGTGCTCGACGGGGAGGCCGTCGTGGGCGCCGCCTCGCCGGCACCGAGGGCGGTGCGCCACCTCGTCTGGCGGGAGCGCGAGTCGGGGCGGGAGCGGCGCGAGCCGGTCGCGGTCGGCGGGGACGGCACGTTCACGGCCTGCCAGGCGATGGGCAGGCTCGGCCCGGGCACCTGGGACGCCTACCTGGAGCTGGACCTGGGCGGGCCGCCCGCCCGGTTCAGGATCGAGGCGGTGCCCGAGGTGATCGAGCATCCGCGTACCTGGTGGCGGGGCACGACCCGGTGGAGCGTCCGGCCCTACGCCACCGCGGGCAAGGGCCGGCTCAGCACGGTGGTGCGCACCCTCGGCCCGCGCACCTTCATCAAGCGCATCGTTCGTTAATGCCACTATGTTGCACCTACAAGCCATGGCCTAAAGTGGGGTCACATCCGCATCCCGGAGGCTTGTCGTGCACGTACCCGATGGCTTTTTCAACGCGGCCGTGTCGCTGTCGGCGGGAGTCGTGGCCGCCGCGGGCGTCACCGTCTGCCTGCGCGGCGCCCGCCGCGAGCTCGACGACCGCACCGCTCCGATGGCGGGCCTGGTCGCCGCCTTCATCTTCGCGGTCCAGATGCTCAACTTCCCGGTCGCGGCCGGGACCAGCGGTCACCTCCTCGGAGGGGCGCTCGCGGCGATACTCGTCGGTCCCTACACGGCGGTGCTCTGCGTGGCCGTCGTCCTGCTCGTCCAGGCGTTCTTCTTCGCCGACGGCGGGCTGACCGCGCTGGGCGTCAACATCACGCTGATGGGCGTCGTGGCGGTGCTGGTCGCGTGGGGCGTCTTCCGCCTGATCACCCGGAGCGTGCGGGGCAGGGGGGCCGTGGTGGCCGCCTCGTTCGTCGCGGCGCTGCTCTCGGTGCCCGCCACGGCGCTGGTGTTCACGCTGCTGTTCTGGATCGGCGGCACCGCGCCGATCGAGATCGGCACGGTGGCCGCGGCCATGGGGGGCGTCCACCTGCTGATCGGCGTCGGGGAGGGCCTGATCACCGCCGTCACGGTCAGCACGGTCCTGGCCGTCCGGCCCGACCTGGTGTACGGCGCCAGGGAGATCGTCGCGCCGCTGGTGCTGCGCGGCACGGACGGGGACGTGACCGTCGTCCCCGGTGCCCCCGGCGCCCCGGTCCCGGCCGCGACCTCCCGCCGCCGGAACTGGTTCCTGCCGGCCGGGGTGGCGGCGACCGCGCTGCTCGCGGGCGCGGTCAGCTTCTACGCCTCCTCCTCGCCGGACGGCCTGGAGCGGGTCGCCGAGGACAAGGGCTTCATCGGCCAGGCGGCCGACCACCCGCTGGGCGAGCAGCCACTGGCCGACTACGGGGACGTGGGCGGCATCCCGGTGGGGGTGGCCGGTCTGGTCGGCGCCGGGGCGACCCTCGTCGCCGGCGGCGGGCTCTTCCTCGCCGTGCGCCGGCGCGGCGGGGACTCCGGACCGGCCGACGACCGCCGCGAGGAGGCCTCCGTCTAGTGGGAGCCGGCCACGCGAGCCGCCTGTTCCGGCCGGGGGACACGCTCGTTCACCGGCTTCCGCCCCAGTGCAAGCTGGTGGCGGTGGCCGGTTTCGCGCTGGTCGTGGTCGCCACCCCCCGCGAGTGGTTCTGGGCCTTCGGGCTGTACGCGGTCCTGCTGGCCGTCGTGGCGGCCCTGGCTCGCGTGCCGGCCGGGTTCGTGCTGCGGAGGATGGTGGTGGAGGTCCCGTTCGTGGCCTTCGCCCTGGCCGTCCCGTTCATCGGGTCCGGCGAGCGGACGACCTTCATGGGGCTCTCGCTCAGCGTCGCGGGCCTGTGGGCCGCGTGGAACATCCTGGCCAAGGCGACCCTGGGCGTCGCCGCGAGCGTGCTGCTCGCGGCCACCACCGAACCCCGGCTGATGCTGCTGGGCGCCCAGCGCCTGCGGCTGCCGCCGCTGCTGGTGCAGATCGCCATGTTCATGCTCCGCTACCTGGACGTCATCCTGGACGAGATGCGCCGGATGCGGGTGGCCAGGGAGTCACGCGGGTTCACGGCCAGGGACGTGCGGCACATCCCGGTGATCGCCAGGTCGGCGGGCGCGCTGTTCATCCGCTCCTACGAGCGGGGCGAGCGGGTGCACCTGGCGATGCTGAGCCGCGGGTACACGGGCACGATGCCGGTGATCCAGGACGTGTCCGCGGCGTCGCGGCAGTGGCTGGCCGCCGGTATGTTGCCGGGTGCGGCGCTCGCCGTGCTGCTCGGAAGCTGGGGGTTCACATGAGCTCGCCCTCGTCCTCGCCGTCCTCGCCGCCCGGGACGGCACCCCGGCGGGGGTCCGTGCCGCCGTCGCTGGAGGTGAGCCGCCTGGCGTACGCCTATCCGGACGGCACTCAGGCGCTGTTCGGCGTGGACCTGCGGGTGGAGCGGGGCGAGCGGGTCGCGCTGCTCGGCCCGAACGGCGCGGGCAAGACCACGCTGGTGATGCACCTGAACGGCATCCTCGCCGCCGGGCACGGCACGGTCTCGGTGGCCGGGCTGCCGGTCGGGAAGGCGACGCTCGCGGAGGTCCGCAGACGGGTCGGGCTGGTCTTCCAGGATCCCGACGACCAGCTCTTCATGCCGACCGTCCGCGACGACGTGGCCTTCGGCCCGGTCAACGCCGGGGTGACGGGACAGGAGCTGGAGCGCCGGGTCAGGGGCGCGCTGGAGCGCGTGGGCATGCTGGAGACGATCGACCGGCCGCCGCACCACCTGTCGTTCGGCCAGCGCCGCCGGGTCGCGGTGGCGACGGTGCTGGCCATGGAGCCGGAGATCCTGGTGCTGGACGAGCCGTCCTCCAACCTGGACCCGGCCTCCCGGCGCGAGCTCGCCGAGATCCTCCGCGGGCTCGACGTGACCGTGTTCATGGTCACCCACGACCTGCCGTACGCGCTGGAGCTCTGCGAGCGCTCGCTGATCCTCTCGGGGGGCGTCATCGCCGCGGACGGGCCGACCCGCGAGATCCTCTCCGACGCCGGACTCCTGGCGGCGCACCGGCTGGAGCTGCCCTACGGGTTCGCGCCGCCCTGAGCGGTCGCGCCGCCCGTTCCCGGGGCGTGTCCCCACGTCCCCGGTGGCGCCGTCGCCGGGACGCGGGCGGGGTGCCGGCGGGACACGGGAGGGATCATGACGGGATGCCGCCGGATCACACGGTCGCGGACAGTGAGGGGACGCGCGGGCACCGAAGGGGCCTTCGACGCCCCGGAGGGGACGAACGGGCGTGTGGGAGCGGGGCGGGGGGTGAACTTTCCCCCGAAGAGTCGCACGGGACCTCGCGCGGAGTGACGGCGAAGTAAAGTGGGTCTGCCCTTCGGGCCGAGGAGGACTGATGAAGCTACGGCTGGCGCGCCGTGCCGTCGGTGACGCCGTGGTGGTGGCGGTCGAGGGTGAACTCGACCTCTTCACCGCACCCTTCCTGCGGGACGAGGTCCGCGAGGCGATCAAGCTGGACGGCGCGCGGCTGGTCCTCGACCTCACCGCGCTGTCCTTCATGGACTCCAGCGGCCTGTCGGTGCTGATCGAGGCGTGGCGGCTGGCCACCGGCCAGGGCGGCGGCGTCTGCCTGGCGGCCCCGCAGGCGCCGGTCGCCCGCATCCTCCGCACCACCGGGATGGACCGGCGGATCAAGGTGTATCCGGACGTGGGCAGTGCCGTCGGGGAGATCTGACGCCACGGAGATTTACCCCACCCCCAGTAGAACTTCATTCGGTCCGCGCGTTAAAGTCCGCTCATGGACCTGAACGGAGCAGCAGCAATCATCTCGGGCGGTGCCAGCGGCCTCGGCGAGGCCACGGCCCGCGACCTCGCCGCGCACGGTGCCACCGTCGTCATCGCCGACCTCAACGAGGAGCGCGGCAAGTCCCTGGCGGACGAGCTCGGCGGCGTCTTCGTCAAGACCGACGTGTCGGACGAGGGACAGGTGCAGGCGGCCGTGGACGCGGCGGTGGCGGTCGGCAGCCCGTTGCGCGTGGTGGTGAACAGCGCGGGCATCGGCTGGGCCAGCCGGACCGTGGGCCGCGACGGCTCGCCGCACGACCTGGCCTCGTACCGCAAGGTCATCGAGGTCAACCTGATCGGCACCTTCAACCTCATGCGCATCGGCGCCGCGGCGATCGCCAGGAACGAGCCGGTCGACGCGGACGGCCAGCGCGGCGTGGTGATCAACACCGCCTCGATCGCGGCGCTGGAGGGGCAGACCGGGCAGGTGGCCTACTCCGCGTCCAAGGGCGGCATCGTCGGCATGACCCTCCCGGCCGCGCGTGACCTCGCCGCCATCGGCGTGCGCGTCAACACCATCTGCCCGGGCATCATCGACACCCCGATCTACGGCACGTCGCCGGAGTCGGAGGGGTTCAAGGCCAAGCTCATCGCCCCGGTGGCCTTCCCCAAGCGCCTCGGCCTGGCGTCGGAGTTCGCGCACCTGGTCCGCGCGCTGATCGAGAACGACTACATGAACGCCGAGACGATCCGTTTCGACGGCGGTATCCGCTTCCAGCCCAAGTAGGAGTCATCCGGTGTCTGACGAGGTTCTGGTCGACGTGGACGGCGGCGTCGCCGTCATCACGATCAACCGCCCCAAGGCCAGGAACGCCATCAACGGCGCCGTCGCCCGGGGGGTCGCCGCGGCCCTGGACGAGCTGGAGGAGCGCAAGGACGTCTCCGCCTACGTCCTGACCGGCGCGGGGGGCACGTTCTCCTCCGGCATGGACCTCAAGGGGTTCCTGACCGGGGACTTCCCGGTCATGGAGGGGAGGGGCTTCGGCGGTTTCGTCGAGGCGCCGCCGAAGAAGCCGCTCATCGCCGCCGTCGAGGGCTACGCCCTGGCCGGAGGGTGTGAGCTGGCGCTGGCCTGCGACATCATCATCGCCTCCGAGGAGGCCAAGTTCGGGCTGCCCGAGCCCAAGCGCGGCCTGGTCGCGGGGGCGGGCGGCGTGATGCGCCTGCCGCGGCGCATCCCGTACCACGTGGCCATGGAGATCGCCCTGACCGGCGACCACTTCAGTGCCGCCCGGCTGTACGAGCTCGGCCTGGTCAACCACGTCACGCCCGCGGGCGAGGCGCTGGCCGGGGCCGTCGAGCTGGCCAAGAGGATCGCCGCCAACGCCCCGCTGGCGCTCGCCGCCACCAAGCGCGTGATCGTCGAGTCCGCGGACTGGAGCCGGGAGGAGATGTTCGCCAAGCAGAGCGAGATCATCAACCCGGTGTTCGGTTCCAAGGACGCCATGGAGGGCGCGGCGGCCTTCGCCGAGAAGCGCGCCCCCCAATGGAGGGGCGAGTAACACCATCAGGATGATTTTCCGCCGGGCGCGATCCAAAAGGGTCGCGCCCGGCGCGTTCACGGCCAAGAGTGCGTACGGTAAAGGTGTGGACGAGTGCGGCGCGGGCACTTGACGTCCACCCACCGCTCCAAGGCCGGGAGAGTGCATGAACGACCACGCCCACGGAACGACCCCCACCGGACGATCCACCGGCGCCGTCCTGAAGCGCAGGGCGGGAGATCTGGCGGCGGGCGCCCTGGGCGCGGCGATCGTCAGTGTCCTCATGGTCGGCTCCATGTGGGCGGCCGAGATCGCCGACTACGTCCTCCCGGCGGAGTTCGACGTCTACGGCATCTGGGCCTGGGATCCCGACGCCCTCGGGGGCATCTTCCTCGCGCCCTTCCTGCACGCCGGATTCGGCCACCTGATGGCCAACTCGCTCCCCCTGCTGGTCCTGGGCTTCTTCGCCGCGCTGCGCGGGATCGGCCGCTTCCTGGCCGCCAGCCTGATCATCGTGCTGGTCAGCGGTCTGGGCGTCTGGTTCACCAGTCCGCCGCAGAGCCTCACGGTCGGCGCCAGCGGGCTGGTCTTCGGGTACTTCGGCTTCGTCGTCGCCCGCGGGCTGTTCGACCGCCGCGCCCTGGACATCATGGTCGGCGTGGGCGTGGCGATCGCCTACTACTCGATCATCTGGGGCGTCCTGCCCAGCCAGCCGGGCATCTCCTGGCAGGGACACCTGTTCGGGCTGCTGGGCGGTGTCCTCGCGGCCTGGGTGGTGCGCCGCAGGCGCCGCGCGCTCTCCACCGCCCACTGAGGTCCGAGGTTCGCCGGCATCCGCGCCGGGGTCCCGCCGAGGGCACCCGGACCCGCCGAGCCCGTCGCGCCGCAGGGCCCGTCCTCCGGGGCCGTCCGGATCGATGGGATACGCGGCATGTGACTCGTCCGTCCTTGACGGGTGCTGTGCGGGCCTGTGAAGGCCGTGGAGGGCTCCCCGGGTGCGGGGTGTCGCCGTAAGGGCGGCCTGCGGTCCGCGGTCGTCAGGATCGAATAGGGTCGGTCGGGAACATCGCGTGCAGGAGGGCCGACCCGTGGGGGACGAGATCGCGACCGGCGCGCCGGTCGCAGGAGGGCAGGGGGGACGGGCGGCGCCGCGGGCCCGCGCCGTGCCCCGGGTGCTGGTCCGGCGCGCGATCCCCACCGAGCCCGCCGTACGGGGCTCCGAGTCGCTGTTCGTGACCGAGGCCGCCCGCCAGGGCGTGCGGCCCACCCGCCGGATGCTCCACGTCGGCCCGGAACCGGCCGGTGACGACGTCGCCGCCGCGCTGCGGGTCGAGCCCGGCGAGGAGGTCCTCGCCCGCAGAAAGATGATGTTCGCCGACGGCGTGCCCGTACGCGTCGCCACCAGCTACCTCCGCCTGGACCTCTTCGGCGGGACCCCGCTGGCGGATCCGGGCTTCCTGCGGCCCAGCCTGCAGGCCGCGATCGAGGCGCTGGGCCACCGGTTCGGTCACGCCGAGGAGGAGCTCGTGGCCCGGCCGCCGGCCGCCTCGGAGGCCGCGACGCTCCGGCTCGATCCCGGCGAGTGGGTCGTGCGGATCCTGCGTGCCGCGTACTCCGCGGACGGCACCCCGGTGCACGTGCTGGAGACGGTCTGTGCCGCCTCACGTCACGTGTTCCCCGTCGCGCAGGTCACCGGCGCCGACCAGTTCTGACCTGCGGTCCCTCCTCGGCGCCGGCCGGTCCGGCGGCCGTTTCCCGCCTGCCGGGCGTCCGCCGCCGGCGGGCGGCGCGGCCCGCCGCCCACCGGTCGCCGATCCGGGGGTGTGGGCCGGGAACGTCATGCCGAGGGCGATCGGCTATGGCCGCATCCGAGGATTTAAGTGACAATATGACAAAATTTCATGTGTGGACTTGCTCGGCCGCGTGCCCGTACATGCTCCCCAGGGCCGTCGCCGCCGGGCGCGATCCTCGAGAGGTGGCCGCGGGTGAACCTGGGATCCCTGGAGCGAGCGATCATGGACGTGTTGTGGGGCTGCAAGCAACCACTGCTGGTCCGCCAGGTACAGGACATCTTGAACCGGGACGCGGAACGCGACCTGGCCTACACCACCGTGCAGACGGTCGCCGAGCGCCTCGTCAGGAAGGGGCTGCTGGAGAGGGCGCCCGCGCGCAACGCCTTCCGCTACACGGCCAGACGATCCCGGGACGAACACGTGGCCGGGCTGATGCTCGCCGCCCTGGAGGGCAGCCCCGACCGGGCCCCGGTGCTCTCCCGGTTCGCCGAGGGGGTGGCCCCGGACGACGCCGTGCGCCTGCTGCACGAGCTCGCCCGGCGCGCGGGGGAGCGGGCGCACCCGCCCAGGGCGAGCGGTCTCCCGAGCGTCCTGCCGTAGCGGCGTCCGCGCGGGGACGGACTCTCCGGGGCCCCGCCGTGGCGGCGTCCGCCCGGGGACCGGGCACCCCGTCCGCCCGAGGGACGGCCCCCGGGTGCGCGGCCCCGCGGCCGTCTGCCGGGGGACCGGCCCCGTCGCGGGCGGACGGACCGCGGCCCACGGGCCGGTCCACCCGCTCCCCGGGGCCGGTACGGCGGCTAGAGCCGCTCGACGACGTGGTCGATGCAGGCGGTCAGGGCCTCGACGTCGTCGGGGTCGACGGCCGGGAACATGGCGACGCGCAACTGGTTGCGGCCGAGCTTGCGGTAGGGCTCGGTGTCGACGATGCCGTTGGCGCGCAGGACCTTCGCGATCGCCGAGGCGTCGACCTCGTCGGCGAAGTCGATCGTGCCGACCACGTTGGAGCGGAACTCCGGACCCGCGAACGGGGTGGTGTAGGAGGTCTTCTCCGCCCACGTGTACAGGCGCCGGGCCGAGTCGGCCGTGCGGGCCGTCGTCCAGGCCAGGCCGCCGTTGCCGTTCATCCACTCGATCTGGTCGGCGAGCAGGAAGAGCGTGGCGACCGAGGGGGTGTTGTAGGTCTGGTCCTTGGAGGAGTTGTCGATGGCCACCGGCAGGCTGAAGAACTCGGGGACGTAGCGCCCGCTGGAGGCGATCTCGTTCACCCGGGCCAGCGCGGCCGGGGACATCAGGGCGATCCAGAGGCCGCCGTCGGAGGCGAAGCTCTTCTGCGGGGCGAAGTAGTAGACGTCGAACTCGCTCGCCTCGACCGGCAGGCCGCCGGCGCCGGAGGTGGCGTCGACGAGCACGAGCGAGCCCTCCTCGCCCACCCGCCGGATCGGCATCGCCACGCCGGTGGAGGTCTCGTTGTGGGTGAGCGCGTAGACGTCGACGCCCTCCTCGGTGCGGGCCTCGGGGTGGCTGCCGACCTCGGACTTGATCACGGTCGGGTCGCCGAGCCACGGCGCCTTGGCGGCGACGGAGGCGAACTTGGAGGAGAACTCGCCGAAGTGCAGGTGCTGGGACCTCTCGCGGATCAGCCCGAAGGCGGCGATGTCCCAGAACGCGGTCGTGCCGCCGTTGCCCAGGACCACCTCGTACCCCTCGGGGAGGGAGAACAGCTCCGACAGCCCCGCGCGGACGCGCCCGACGAGCGACTTGACCGGCTTCTGGCGGTGGGAGGTGCCCAGGACGCCGGCACCGGAGGCCGCGAGAGCCGAGAGCTGCTCGGGGCGCACCTTCGAGGGCCCGCAGCCGAAACGGCCGTCGGCGGGCTTGAGGTCAGAGGGAATCACGATGTCAGCCACCTGACCAGCCTACTGAGCCCGCGGGGTGTTCCAGGACGGGGTCCGGATCCTGAGACGGGTCGTGTCAGGGGATGGGCTCACACCCGGCGGACCACGCGGGGGGCGTGCCGGGCGGGACGCCGCGCCTGACGGGACGCGGTGGCACAAGGGGCACGGTGGCACAAGGGACGCGGTGGCACAAGGGGCACGGTGCCCGGGAGGACGCCGCGCCCGGAGGAGAGCGGTCGCCGGAGAACGCCGACGGCTGCCGCGCGGGACGTCCGCGCGGCAGCCGCGGGGTGGGACCTCTCCGGGGACGGCCCCTAGACGGAGCCGACGACCTCGGAGGCCCCGGGAACGTCCTGGGCCGCGCGCTGGGAGGGACCCACGTAGTCGGCGCTGGGGCGGACGAGCCTGCCCGTGCGCTTCTGCTCCAGGATGTGGGCGGCCCAGCCCGCGGTACGGGCGCAGGTGAACATCGAGGTGAACATGGACGAGGGGATCTGGGCGAAGTCCAGGATGACCGCGGCCCAGTACTCGACGTTGGTGGCCAGCACCCGGTCGGGCTTGCGGGCGTGCAGCTCCTCCAGGGCCGCCTTCTCCAGCGCCGCGGCGACCTCGTACCGCGGTGCGTCGAGCTCCTTGGCGGTGCGGCGGAGCACGCGCGCCCGGGGGTCCTCGGCACGGTAGACGCGGTGGCCGAAGCCCATGAGCCGCTGGCCCTTGTCGAGTTCGGACTGCACGTACTTCTTGGCGTCGCCGACCTGCTCGACGCCCTCGATCATGTGCAGCACGCGCGCGGGCGCGCCACCGTGCAGCGGCCCGGACATGGCGCCGACCGCACCGCTCAGCGCCGCGGCGACGTCGGCCCCGGTGGAGGCGATGACCCGGGCGGTGAAGGTGGAGGCGTTCATGCCGTGCTCGGCGGCGGACGTCCAGTAGGCGTCGATGGCCTTGACGTGGCGGGGGTCGGGCTCTCCCTGCCAGCGGATCATGAAGCGCTCGACGATGCTCTCGCCCTTGTCGATCTCGCTCTGGGGGACCTCGGGCTTGTCCTGGCCGCGCGAGGACTGGGCGACGAAGCTGAGGGCGGTCACGCTGGCGCGCGCGAGGTCGGCGCGGGCCTGCGCGTCGTCGATGTCGAGCAGCGGCTTGAAGCCGTACGAGGTGGCCAGCATGGCCAGCCCGCTCTGCACGTCGACGCGGACGTCACCGGAATGGACAGGAACGGGGCAAGGCTCGGCCGGGGCCAGGCCCGGCTGGAACTCGTTATCGACGAGCAGGCCCCACACGTTCCCGAAGGGGACGCGGCCGACCAGCTCTTCGATGTCGACGCCCCGATAACGGAGGGCGCCCCCTTCTTTGTCCGGTTCCGCGATCTCCGTCTCGAAAGCTACTACGCCTTCGAGCCCGGGTTTGAAGTCGGACATTCTCGGCCGCCTCCCTTTCTTGAAGTCAAAGCCTTGATGTCGAGATACCGGCGGGTCATATTCAACCCCCTGGGTCGAGGCGGTGTGCCGCCGGACCCGCCTGAACGCGATCGCCGCAGGTGGGGGGCGCCGTACGGGCATCCGGCTCGGCACGCGAGAATACCTTCCCGTGGATGCCGCATCGCGACCGCCTTCGGTGGCGGGACTTCGCCGTACGTATCAGGGAGAGCCTCTGCGGGAGGCGGATCTCGCACCCGACCCCGTGTCGCAGTTCGCCGCGTGGTTCGGCGAGGCCGTGGACGCCGGGCTTCCCGAGCCCAACGCGACCGTCCTGGCGACGGCCTCGGCGGGGGGCCGGCCGACCGCCAGGACCGTACTCCTCAAGGGGTACGACGAGAACGGGTTCGTCTTCTACACCAACTACGAGTCGCGCAAGGGCCGCGACCTGACGGAGAACCCGCGGGCCGCCCTGCTGTTCCCCTGGCACTCGATCCGCCGCCAGGTGAGGGTCGAGGGGGCGGTGGTGAGGCTGCCCCGGGAGGAGTCGGCCGCGTACTTCATGACCCGCCCCTACGGGTCGCGGATCGGGGCCTGGGCGTCGCGGCAGTCGGCGGTGGTGCACTCCAGGCAGGAGCTGGACGACCGCTACGAGGAGCTGGCCGGGCGCTGGCCGGAGGATCCGCCGGTCCCCGACTTCTGGGGAGGGTTCCGCGTGGTGCCCTCGGAGGTGGAGTTCTGGCAGGGCCGCACCGACCGCATGCACGACCGCCTTCGCTACCGGCGCTCCGGCGCCTCCTGGCTGGTGGAACGCCTGGCGCCCTGAGCCGGGGGGCGGGCGGTCGTCCGGGGCCCCCGGCCCGCCGGGCCGGACCGCGAAGTGATCGGACACCTGGCCTCCCGGACCGGGTCGCGCGGGTCCGGCGCGCGCCCGCCGGGTCTCGTTCCGGCAGTTCGGGAAGGATTTCGTGACCACCGGTGTTGCTGTCCCTTGTCACAGCGACCCGTTCTCCCAATAGGGTCGTGTTCTCGAACTTCCGAGGTCCCGCGCCGCTCTCCCGAGAACGCCGCGCGGTGGACGTAGCATCGAGAGAGGACGGGAGGAACCTTGACCGCACACGGCCTGATCGACACGACGGAGATGTACCTTCGTACGATCTTCGAGCTGGAGGAGGAGGGCATCGTCCCCCTGCGCGCCCGCATCGCCGAGCGGCTCCAGCAGAGCGGTCCCACGGTCAGCCAGACCGTCGCCCGGATGGAGCGCGACGGGCTGGTACGCGTCGAGGGCGACCGCCACCTGACCATGACCGATCTGGGCCGCACGCTCGCCACACGCGTGATGCGCAAGCACCGTCTCGCCGAGTGCCTGCTCACCCAGGTCATCGGCCTGCCGTGGGAGGAGGTGCACATCGAGGCCTGCCGCTGGGAGCACGTCATGTCCGAGTCGGTGGAGGCCAGGCTGGTCGGCCTGCTGAACAATCCCACCGAGGACCCGCACGGCAATCCCATCCCCGGCCTGGAGGAACTCGGCGTTCCCGGCCTCCCCGACGGCCGCCTGGAGACGCTGCCGTCGATGGTCGCGATGGCCGGACCCAGAGATATACCCGTTGTGGTCCGGCGAATTAGCGAACAAGTGCAAAGCGATCCGGCTGTGATGCTTAAACTCAAGCAAGTTGGGATACAACCCGGACGCGAGGTGACGCTCGCGGCGAGCGACGACGGTGTGCGGGTGACAGGTGATAGCGAGGCGGACAATCTTCTTGCGGTTCTCCCGCGAGAGATCGCCGCGCACGTTTTCGTCTCCACTCGCTGACCGAGGCCCCTTAGCTCGGTTGGATCCCGTTCGGGAGTCCCTCCGCTCCCAGGCCGAGACTGCAGGAGCAACCGTGGTTCGCTTTGCACACACCCGCCCACGAGGGGCGGTCACCGGATGAAGCGGTGGGGGGATGTCTCCCAGGACGCCGCCGAGCACCTTACGGCCGGTTCCGTCCTGGACCATGCTGAGATGGCGGTGGTCGTCACCGACAGGTTCAGCAACCTGCTCTACTGGAACCCTTTCGCCGAAAGGCTTTTCGGACGCCCCGGCACGTCGGGGCCCCGCGACCCGTCCCTCTCCCTGGGCATCATGGAGAAGGACCACCCGCTGGCCGTCGAGCTCTCCAAGCACGTCCTCAAGGGCGGCGTCTGGGAGGGCACGTTCGACGTCAGGCGCGGTGACGGGACGATCATCTACGTCCGTGCCCAGGCCGTGCCGCTGCGGCACCCCTCCGGAGCGGTGACGGGCATCGTCATCACCGCCCGCGAGGCGATGCGCAGCAACGAACGCGAGAAGGACCGCTTCGGGCTGCTGGAACGCATCGGCGAGCGCCTCGCCGGATCGCTGTACGTCGAGGAGACGCTCAAGCGCGTCGCCGAGATGCTCGTCCCGCAGTTCGCCGACCACTGCTTCATCGAACTGATGGAGGAGGGCCGGATGGTCCGCAGGGTCTCCACCCACGTCCAGGGGTGGAGCCCGCCGGCCGACACCTGGGCGCCGGTCGGCGCGGAGATCCGCTACCCGGCGGGCCACTACGCCGACACCGCGCTGCGCCGCCAGGAGACGATCCTCGTCGAGGACTTCTCCCAGACCAGCTACCCCAGCACCGGCGAGGCCAACACCCGCCTGGCCGCCGAGATCGGCATGACCTCGGCCATCGTGGCGCCGCTGTGCGTGCGCGGCGAGACCCTGGGGCTGATGTACCTGGGGCTGTCCAACCTGACCGACCGGCGCAGCCCGCACTACGACGCCTTCGACCGCGACTTCGTGGGGGCCATCGCCACCCGGGTCGCCCTGGCCGTCGACAACGCCCTGCTGTTCGAGGAGGAGCGGCACACCGCCGAGTCCTTCCAGAAGCACCTGCTGCCCCGCGAGCTGCCGCAGCTCGACGGGCTGGAGATCGCCGTCCGCTACTACCCGGCCGCACCCCTGGCCAGTCACGGGCAGGGCATCCAGACCCAGGTAGGCGGCGACTGGTACGACGTCATCCCGCTCTCGGCGGGCCGGGTCGGCATCGTCATCGGCGACGTCGAGGGCAGGGGCGCCAAGGCGGCGGCGGTGATGGGGCAGCTCCGGGCGGCGCTGCGCGCCTTCGCCCAGGACGACAAGCCGCCCGCGGAGATCCTGGCCAGGCTCGACGAGTGGACGCGCATCATCGCCACCCCCGAGCAGGACGAGAGCGGCACCGACATCAGCATCCCGCCCATCGTCACCTGCCAGTACCTGGTCTACGACGCCTGGTCGCGGCAGCTGTCGTTCGCCAACGCCGGCCACGCCCCGCCGCTGCTGCTCATCGGGGACACCTGCACCGAGCTGGACATCCGCGAGGTCGGCCAGCCGCTGGGGGTACGGGCCAAGGGGCTGCACGCGGACCTGGTCTACAAGGAGGAGACGCGGACGCTGCCGCGCGGTGCCGCCCTGCTCCTCTACACCGACGGGCTCGTCGACCGCCGCCCCCTCCGCGACGCCGACGGCCACCCTCCCGATGTCGAGGAGACGCTGTCGCAGCTCTGCGGCAAGCTCATCGAGATCACCGACGCCTCCGTCGAGCGGATCGCCGACGCCGCCACGGTCGCGGTGCCCGGTGAGATCGACGACGACATGGCCATCCTCGTGATCAGGTCCGCCGCCGAGGACCTGGACGTCGAGGAGCGCACCTTCCCGGCCCAGCCGATCATGGTGGGGGAGGCGCGCAGGATGGCCCTGGAGGCGTTCGTCGGCTGGAACGTCCCCGAGGAGCGGGCCGAGCTCGCCTGCCTGCTGGTCTCCGAGGTCGTCACCAACGTCGTGCTGCACGCCGCCACCGCCAGCATCCCGCGCAGGGAGCTGACGATGGACGGCCCTCCGCTGCCGTTCGACGAGTCCTGGGACGTCCCCGGCTTCGAGGACGAGATCGTCAACGAGAAGGAGTTCACGCTCCGGCTCCGCCGGGGCCGGGAGTCCGTCTGGGTCGAGGTCTTCGACCAGGACCTGCGGTTGCCGCGCATCCGCAGCGCCGGGGAGAACGACGAGGGCGGCCGGGGCCTCTACCTGGTCGACCAGCTCGCCAGGCGCTGGGGCTCGCGCCCCACCAAGGAAGGCAAGGCCGTCTGGTTCGAGATCCCCACCAGGTCGCGCTGAGCCGCCGTCGGCAAGGCTGGAACGTGCTCCGGATCGGTGGTTGACTCGGGGCATGGAGCTGGCGTTCGAACGACGGGGTACGGGTCCCTCCCTGGTCCTGCTGCACGGGATCGGGCATCACTGGCAGGCATGGCTGCCAGTGCTGGACCGGCTCGCCGCCGAGCGCGACGTCATCGCCGTCGACCTTCCCGGCTTCGGGGTCTCACCGCCGCTGCCGCCCGGTACGCCGTACACGGCCGAGAGCCTGGCGGACGCGATCGAGTCCTTCTTCGCGGTCATGGGCCTGCGCGACCCTCACGTGGCGGGCAACTCCCTGGGCGGTTACCTCGCCCTGGAACTGGCCTCGCGCGCCGTGGTCCGCTCGGCCGCCGCCCTCTCCCCCGCGGGATTCTGGAACCGCACCGAGCTCGCGTACGCGCGAGCCGCCCTGCGCCTCAGCAGGGCCTCGGCCGTGAGGCTCCCCCCGGACCGCGCGCTCGCCCTCGCCGGGACCCCGCCGGGCCGTACGCTGGCCGCGGGTCTCATGGTGGCCCACCCCGGCAGGCTCCCGCCCGAGGCGCTGCTGGCCGCCCTCCAGGCACTCGGGCAGGCTCCCGGGTTCGACGAGACCCTGGCCTCTTTCGCCGGGCTGATGCCCCCCGCGCCGCCCAAGGTGCCGGTCACGATCGCCTGGGGTGAACGCGACAGGCTGCTCGTGCGCCGCCAGGCCGTCCGGGCCGCCCGGTGGTCCGGGCAGCGGGTGAAGCTGCTGCGGGGCTGCGGGCACCTGCCGATGACGGACGATCCCGAGCTGGTCGCGCGCGTGCTGCTGGAGGCGTCCGGGTAGCGTCCGGGAGAGGGCCCCGGCGGCGGGCCGGCAGGGAGGCGGGCCGGCAGGTGGGCGGGCCGGTCCCGGGCGGCCGCGGGGTCAGCGGAAGGTCTGCCCCCAGACGGCGAGCATCACGACGACGAACACGATCATGACGCCCGCGTACGCGACGGGGCCGAGCCGGAAGGCACGTCGCACCCGGTTCAGGCCCCAGGCGAACAGGAACGCCAGGAAGATCAGCAGAATCAGGCCGCTGTCCATTCGTCACCATCCCGTGGAGGTCTCCGCTGACCAGTATGCGTCGGCGGAGCCGTCGCCGCGGCCGGTCAACGCGATCCCCGGCCCGTGAGATCGTTGCGTCTCGTGAACAGAACATCGAAGATGACGCGTGTCCTGCCGGTGGCGATGCTGGCCGCGGGCCTGTGCGCGTGTTCGGGCGGGGCGGGCGTGTCCGCCGCGGCGCCGACCGCGACCGTCACCGTGACCGCCTCCACGACCCCCTCCGCCCTCCCCTCGCCGTCCCCGTCGGTCTCGCCGTCGGCCCTCCTCTCGCCCACCGCCTCTCCCTCCGCCTCCACGGAGCCGACGCCCTCCACGGAGCCGACGCCCTCCACGGAGCCGACGCCTTCCGCGGAACCGGCGCCCTCCGTGTCGGTGAGCGTCCCCGGCGGGCGGGGCGTCGACGCGAAGGTGCGCGGGCAGCTCGCCCTGCGCGGGGTGGACGGGATCACGGTGACCCCCGAGAGCGACCAGGAGGTGAAGGCGCTCCTGCTGCCGTTCACGGTGGTGAACGACGAGCGGGGGGTGGTCTGCGACGACGGCAAGGCCCCGCGTAGCTGCTCGATGGAGCAGCTGCGGAAGGCGTTGCGGAAGGACGTCGTCATCTTCGCCGAGGTGACGATCAAGGACGGGGTGGCGGTGCAGATCGCGAAGATCACCAAGGAGTGACGGGGCCGGCACGGTGGCCGCCGGCCGGTCGGGACCCCGGGCGGGGAACCGGTTCAGAAGCCGAAGGAGCGGCCGATGATCTCCTTCATGATCTCGGTGGTGCCGCCGTAGATGGTCTGGACGCGGCTGTCGACCCAGGCCTTGGCGACGGGGTACTCCATCATGTAGCCGTACCCCCCGTGCAGCTGGAGACAGCGGTCGATGACCTTGGTCTGCAGCTCGGTGGTCCACCACTTGGCCTTGGCGGCGTCCACCGGGGTGAGCTCGCCGGCGTTCAGGGCGAGGACGCACCGGTCCACGTAGTGACGGGCGATGTCCACCTCGGTGTCCAGCTCGGCCAGGACGAACCGGGTGTTCTGGAAGCTGCCGATGTTCCGGCCGAAGGCGGTGCGGCTCTTGCAGTACTCGATGGTCGTCCGGAGCACGGTCTCCGCCGCCGCCACGGCCATCACCGCGATGGACAGGCGCTCCTGCGGCAGGTTGGCCATGAGCTGGAAGAAGCCCTGCCCCTCCTGCGGGCCGAGCAGGTTGGCCGCCGGCACCCGGACGTTGTCGAAGAACAGCTCCGCCGTGTCCTGGGCGTGCATGCCGATCTTCTCCAGGTTGCGGCCCCGGGTGAAGCCCTCCATGTCCCGTTCGACGACGAGCAGGGAGATGCCCCGGGCCTTGGCCTCGGGGTCGGTCTTGGCGACCACGACGACCAGGTCGGAGTTGATGCCGTTGGTGATGAAGGTCTTCTGGCCGTTGAGCAGGTAGTGGTCGCCCTGGCGCACGGCCGTCGTCCGGATGCCCTGCAGGTCGCTGCCGGCGCCGGGCTCGCTCATGCCGACCGCCGTGATCAGCTCGCCGCTGGCGAACCCGGGCAGCCAGCGGGCCTTCTGCCCGTCGTCGGTGAGGTCCACGAAGTACGGGGCCATCACGTCGTTGTGCAGCGAGTAGCCCAGGCCGGTCGCGCCGATCGCCATGACCTCCTCGACGATCACGGTGTTGTAGCGGAAGTCCTTGATCCCCGCCCCGCCGAACTCCTCGGGCACGCCGAAGCCGAACATCCCGATCGCGCCGGCCTTCCTCCACACGTCGCGCGGGACGATGCCCTCCTTCTCCCAGCGGTCGTGGTGGGGCGCGACCTCGCGTGCCAGGAACTCACGTACGGTCTCCCGGAAGAGCTGGTGCTCCTCCTCGAAAAGGTCTCGCTGCACGATGTGCCTCCTAGGGTCCGTGGTACAGAATACGATTCTGTTACTTTCAGGTACACCCGGTTCCGGGCCGCCCGCGACCTTCGCGGAGGTACGCATGGGTCCGTTCAGATCACAAGTGCGCCACGGTGTGCGCCCCGTTCATCATCTCGCTGCGCCGAAGACGGGCGAAACCGTACGATCTACCCTTGGTGTGCCATGGGTATGCCCGTGAGGGCGGCCTTCGTGATCGGAGTGTGTGGTGGTTCGGTGGCGAGCTCGGCTTCCCAGGTCCGTCGTGGTCTCGGCCCTGTTCCTTCTCGGCGGCGCGCTGGTCGTGCTGCCCTCGGGCGCGGCCGGTGCCAGCAACGCCGAACTCGTGGTCGACTACACCTGTAAGGGCGGGATCGCCCTGAACGGCGGCGCGGTGAGCCTTCGCACCAAGGTGTCGATCCCCACGACGCTCAAGGTCGGCGAGCCGCTCAGCATCGGCTGGGACCTCAACTACAAGAACGGCGCCCCGACCCGGTTCGGCTCGCCGGACTACTTCGAGGCCGGAGCCAAGACCCTGGTCACCGGGAACGTGCAGATCTCCGGGAGCTGGGTCGGCGTCCTCCAGCCGAAGGGCTCCGCCGACCAGCCCGGCAAGCTCCAGCCCGGAAAGATCCTGAAGCTCCCCGAGGGGATCTCCGACTCCGCCCACACCGCCGAGGCCGGAAAGATCAAGGTCAGCCCCCGGAAGCTGTTCGTGGACTTCATCCCCCCGGCCGGCGAGGTCATGGTCAACGACGACGACCCCCGGGTGAGCTACCACGCGGCCGGCGACTGGGAGGACGTGAACGACCAGGCGCCGAGCATCGGCGACCACGGCCGTGACCTGCACCGCACGAACAAGGTGAACTCCTGGACCTCCTTCACCTTCACCGGCACCGGGATCGAGTACGTCGCCCGGCGCAGCACCGAGGCCGGGAAGGTCGGGTTCAGGATCAACGGCCAGGACGCCACGCCGTCCTTCGTCGACGCCTCGAAGAACGGCGACGGCACGCCGACGAACGCCGCGCACCAGGGCGGGGTCACGCTGTGGAAGTTCAACGGCCTCAAGTACGGCAAGCACACCGTCGACGTCAGGAACCTCGACGGCAAGTGGGCACAGCTCGACGCGTTCCGGGTGATCACCCGGGAGCTGCAGAACCCGCCGGAGGACTACCGGGCCACCTGCACGCTCGACAGCGCGCCCGTCTCGGTGGACGTCACCATCTCCGAGACGGGGACGAGCCCCTCGACGAGCGTCTCCCCGTCGAACGGTGTCTCCCCCTCGGGCAGTGTCTCCCCGTCGAACGGTGTCTCGCCCTCGGGCAGTGTCTCGCCCTCGGCCAGCGCGTCCGCCTCGGCCAGCGCCTCGGCCAGCGCGTCCGCGTCCGCGAGCGGCAACCCGTCGGCCGGGGCGAACGGCGGCACCTCGACGCCCAGGCCGACCCTGACCGTGACCGCCGTCGTCACCCCCACCAGGGCCACGCCGACCACGCCGCAGGTGATCATCACGCCGAGCGGCGGGGCGCAGACCGGGCAGGCGCCGGGCGAGGGCTCGGGCCTGGGCATGCTGGGCGCGGGAACGGCCATGGTGACCGGGAGCGCGCTCGGAGGCCTGGCCCTGATGAGGCGGCGGGCGGCACACGCCCGAGGTCAGAGGGACAGCTGAGGAGACCCGGATGTACCAAGGACCCACCGGCCCCGATCCGTACCACGGCGGACCCGCTCCCTACGACGGCGGCGGTCCCGCGCCCAAGCCCAAGGGGAACCTGCTGATGGGCGGGCTGCTGGTGGCCGGCTCCCTCGGCGGCGTCGCCGCGATCATGGCCGGCCTGCTCACCTACCTGACGCCGGTGGAGGAGGACGCGCCGTACGGGCCGCCCGTGCCGCAGGCGGCCGCCAGCCCCCTGGGGCCCCAGGATCCGGGAGCCGGGCAGCAGGTCGCCGACCAGCAGCCCCCGGGCCAGACGCTGCCGGCCTCGGTCGGCCCCGGCGGGCTCGACGTCCCGCTGACGCCCGCCGCCCCCACGGCGCCGCCGCCGCTGCCCGTGGTCCAGCCTCCGGAGCCGTTGAAGAGCGACGGTGTGAGGCCCCGGCGCCTGGCCATCCCGAAGATCGGTGTGATGGCCCCGCTGATGGCGCTCGGCGTCGACTCCAAGCGGGAGATCCAGACGCCCCCGCTGAACAGGCCCACCCTGGCCGGCTGGTACAAGCACGGCCCGATCCCCGGGCAGCAGGGCCCCTCGGTCGTGCTGGGGCACGTGAACAACAAGCGCGGGGCCGCGGTCTTCAGCCGCCTGAAGGAGGTCAGCCGCGGGGACAAGATCAAGGTCTCCCGGTCGGACGGGACCATCGCGGAGTTCACGGTCGACGGCGTGGAGCAGGTCAGCAAGAAGGCGTTCCCGTCGAAGCGGGTCTACGGCAACACCGGTGAGGCGACGCTGAGGCTCGTCACCTGCGGTGGCGTCTACAACGCCAGGACCGGCCACTACACCGACAACATCATCGTCTACGCGACCCTGTCGAAGACCCGCCGCGCCTGAGCGCGGTCCCTGGTCCGCGTGCCGGGGACCCGCCGCGTCCGCGAGCGCGGTCCCCGCGTCCGCGCGCCGGGGACCGCGCGCGCGGATGCTCGTTAGCCGCCCTGGCGATCCGGGTAGAAGCCGTTTGTACCAGGTGGGTCCCCCCGAACGATGAAGACGGGGGTATGCCCAGGTGAGCACCATGCGGGCCGGTGTCGTAGCCGTACTCATAGGTGTGGCCGCCGTCGGCGGCGTCCAGCACACGAAGCAGCCGCATGAGCGGTCCGCCGGCTGGGTCGCCAAGCGACCCGCGAAGCCGGACGTGAAGCGCGCCGCGGGATGGACGGCCGGACGACCACGCTCGGACGCCGGGCGGTACGACGGGCGGACGTTCGCGCGGGCCTTCAAGCGCGCCTTCGGACGGACGGAGCCGGGCGCCGCACGCGGCGAGGGCCGGGAAGCCTGGCGGCCGGGGCGAGGGGGGTCACGGTACGGGGGCCGGGAGGCCGGTGACTGGAGAGGGACGGGCCGGTACGAGGACGGCGCGTTCGGGCGCTCACGGGATCGCGTGCCCGGCCGGTACGAGGAGCGCGGTATCGGGCGTTCGGAGGGCCCGGCGTACGGGCGGTACGGCGAGCGCGGGTTCGGGCGGTACGGCGAGAGAGAATTCGGACGACACGGCGAGCGCGGGTTCGGGCGGCGCGGATCGGAGATCCGGCGCGGCGGAGAGCGGTGGTCCGGTCGCCCGTCGAGGGCCAGGCACGACGTACGGCACCAACGTCAGCGGCACGGGAAGGCCGGGGCGGGCCGGTCGCGCCAGGGGCGGGGGCGCTGAGCCCGCCGTGCTCCGAGGGGCCGGGACGCCGAGCCGGCGGTCCTTGGGGCGGCGAGGACACTGAACCGGCGGTCCCGCGAGAGGGTGCGGGTGCCGAGCCGACGGTTCCGCCGATGCGCCCGAGGTAGATTACGTCCCATTTCATACGCTGATCGCTTCTAATAGGCATTCGCGTATCCGGTCCGGGTATAGACGTTTATACCAATGTGTCCCCCCGCTGGACCGGAGCGAGGGGTGTACACGGGTGAGCAGGACGCGGGCCGGTTTTCTGGCCGTAATCATAGGAATGGCCGCGATCGGCGCTCTCCACCACGCCGAGACGACGGGGGCGCGCACCGGAGGTCAGAAGGCCGAACGGCCCGCTCACCAGGTGGAACGGTCCGCCCGTCAGGCGGGACGGCCCGCCCGTCAGCAGGGACGCTCCGCGAGGTCCGCGGCCGGGCGCTCCGTGGTCGCCAGGAGCGGCCGGCGCGGGAGCCCGGTGGCGCGCGGGAGCGGAGACCACGAGGTCACCCCGATCGTCATCGCGCATCGCGGCGCCAGCGCCTTCCGGCCCGAGCACACGCTGCTGTCCTACCGGGTCGCCATCTCGATGGGCGCCGACTTCATCGAGCCCGACCTCGTCTCCACCAAGGACCACGTGCTGGTCGCCCGGCACGAGAACGAACTGTCGGCGACCACGGACGTGGAGAAACACCCCGAGTTCGCCGCCCGCAGGACGACCAAACTCGTCAACGGCGCGCGGCGCGCGGGCTGGTTCACCGAGGACTTCACCCTGGCCGAGCTGCGCACCCTGCGCGCCAGGGAACGCTTCGCCCGGCAACGGCGGGACAACACCGCCTACGACGGCAGGGCCCGCATCCCGACGCTCGACGAGATCGTCCGGCTCGCGCGGAAGCACGGCGTGGGCGTGTACGCCGAGACCAAGTTCCCCACCTACTTCGCCTCGATCGGCCTGCCGCTGGAGGGGCCGCTGCTGGAGACGTTCAAGCGGCACGGCTGGGACGGCGAGGACGACCCGGTGTTCATCCAGTCCTTCGAGACCGGGAACCTCCGGCGGCTGCGTCCCCTCACCGGGATACGGCTCGTCCAGTTCGTCGCCGCCACCGGGGCGCCGTACGACCTCGTGCGCGCCGGTGACCGGCGCACCTACGACGACATGGTGACGCCGAAGGGCCTGGCGGAGATCGCCCGGTACGCCGACGGCATCGGCGTGGTCACCAAGCGGATCGGCCCCGGCGAGTCCGGCGGCATCGACGGGAGGCCGATCTCGCCCGCCGCGCTCGTCGGGAACGCCCACCGCGAGGGCCTGCTGGTGCACGCCACCACGGTCCGCAGGCTCGACGCGCGGCTGCGGGCCGAACACCGCGGCCGCGACACCGACCGGGTCACCGAGCAGGTGAGGACGTGGCTGAGGCACCTGTACCGGCTGAAGGTGGACGGTGTCATCGCCGACGACCCCGGACTCGCGCGCGCGGTGCGGGAGAGCATGCGCCCCGGGGACTGACGCGCGGTGCCGAAGGGCCCGCGCGCCGAGGGCGGGAGAGCCCGCGCGCCGGGGCCGGCGGGCGTCGCCCTGTGCCGGGTCAGGCGGGGTAGCGCAGGATCCGGTCGTCACCGTCGCGTACGTCACCGCGTCCGTCGGTGTTGGACGTGGTCAGCCAGAGCGCGCCGTCCGGTGCCACGGCGACCGTGCGCAGCCGGCCGTACCGCCCGGTCAGCTCGGCGCGGGGCTCGCCGGTCCGGCCGTCGCGCAGCGGCACCGTCCAGAGCCGTTCCCCGCGCAGCGCCGCCACGTACAGGGTGTTCCCGGCGATGGCGGCGCCGGACGGGGACGCCTCACCGGTGGGCCACGTCACCAGCGGGTCGGTGAACCGGCCGCCGTCCGTGTCGCCCTTCCCCTCGACCTCGGGCCAGCCGTAGTTGCGGCCCGGCTCGATCAGGTTGACCTCGTCCAGGGCGTTCTGGCCGAACTCGATCGCGAACAGCCGCCCCCGCGCGTCCCAGGCCAGCCCCTGGACGTTGCGATGCCCGAGGCTGTAGACGGCCGAGCCCGCGCGCGGGTTGCCCGGGGCGGGCTCGCCCTCCGGGGTCAGCCGCAGGATCTTCCCGTTGGGGCTGTCCGGGTCCTGCGAGGCGCCGCGCTCTCCCGCGTCGCCGGTCCCGGCGTAGAGCATGCCGTCGGGGCCGAACGCGATGCGGCCGCCGTTGTGGATGCCCGCCTTGGCGATGCCCTCGAACACCGGCTCGGGCGTGGCGTCGTCGAGACGGAAGCGCACGATCCGGTTGTCGGACGCGGCGGTGAGGTACGCGTACACGTACCGGTCCTCGTCGTAGGCGGGTGAGACGGCGAGCCCGAGCAGGCCGCCCTCCCCGCCCGCGGCCACGCCGGGCACCCGGTAGACCTCGCGCGGCTGCCCGCCGCCCGCCGGGACCCGCAGGACGCGACCGCTGTCACGCTCGGCGACCAGCGCGTCGCCGCCCGGCAGGAAGGCCAGCCCCCAGGGAGCCTGGATCCCGCGGGCCACCTCCCGGCCCGCGCCCAGGTCCGGTGTCCCGGTCCCGCTCGGCGCCGGGGCCGAGGTCCCCTCCGGGCTCCGCCCGGCGCCGGGTGTCCCGGTGGGGGACGCGCTCGCGCCGCCGGTCGTCGCCACCGGCGGGGTGGCGGCTCCGGGCGCGGGTCCCGAAACGGCCGGGTCGCCGGCACAGGCGGCCAGCAGGACCGTCAGCCCGGCGGCGGCCGCGATCCGGCTCGCGTTCTTCCTCATGCCCCACCCTTTCTGCGGCCGAGCGTCTCGGCCGGTCACGCGGACCGGTCGTCCGGATCGGTCGTCCGGATGGTCGTTCGGATCGGCCGGCCCTTCGTACCCTATGCTCGCGCCCCGTGCCGGCCACCGTGCACGGCCGCCCGTACCCGATCGGGGGTGATCGGCAGGTCGCGCAGGCGGGAACCGGTGGCGTGGAAGACGGCGTTGGCGATCGCCGCGGCGGCGCCGACGATCCCCACCTCGCCGATGCCCTTGGTGCCGACCGGGTTGAGCTCGCCGTCGTCCTCGTCGATCCAGTACGCCTCCACGCCGCGCACGTCGGCGTTCGTCGCGATGTGGTAGGAGGCGAGGTCGTGGTTGACGAAGTCCCCGAACTCGGGGTCCACCTCCAGGGACTCGTGCAGGGCCATGGAGACCCCCATCGTCATCCCGCCGAGGAACTGCGAGCGCGCCGTCCTGACGTTGACGATCCGGCCGCACGCGAAGACCCCCAGCAATCGCTCGACGCGGACCTGCCCGCTGTCGGCGTCCACCGTGACCTCGGCGAACTGCGCCCCGAACGCGTGGCGCGAGAGCGGCTTGGAGGCCCGGACGTCCTCGGTGGTGTCCGCCCGCGCCTCCAGCCCGTCCGCGGGGACCGCCCCCGACCGGCCGTCGAGCTCCGCGAGTTCCGCCGTCAGCGCGCGGCACGCCTTGCTCACCGCCCACCCCCACGAGGAGGTGCCCATGGACCCGCCGGCGGGCGGCGCGGCGCCGAAGGCGCTGCGGCCCACCCGTACCGTGACCCGTTCCATCGGCACGCCGAGCTCGTCGGCGGCGATCTGGGTCAGCGCGGTGCGGGCCCCGGTGCCGATGTCGGCCGCGGCGACCTCGACGACGAACCCGCCCGCCGGCTCGGCGCGGGCGGTCGCGGTGGACGGGCTGATGAAGACGGGGTAGGTCGACGCGGCCACACCGGTCCCGGTCAGCCGCCGGCCGTCGCGGCGGATCCCGGGGGCCGGGTCGCGGCCGTCCCAGCCGAAGCGCGCGGCCCCCTCCCGCAGGCAGGCCACCAGGTTGCGGCTGCTGAAGGCGAGCCCCGACTCGGGGTCCGTCTCCGGCTCGTTGACGATCCGCAGCTCGATCGGATCCATCCCCAGGGCGTACGCCAGCTCGTCCATCGCCGACTCCAGGGCGAACATCCCCGGCGCCTCACCGGGCGCCCGCATCCACGAGGGGGTCGGCACGTCCAGCCGGAGCAGCCGATGGGCGGTACGGCTCGCGGGCGCGGCGTACATGATGCGGCTGGCCGCGACCGTCTGCTCGGTGTACTCGGTGAGCTTCGAGCTCTGCTGGAGCGCGTCGTGCCAGAGCGCGGTGAGCCGCCCGTCCGGTCGCGCCCCCAGCCGTACCCGCTGCGTCGTGGGGGTCCGGTAGGTGACCAGCGGGAACATCTGCTGCCTGGTCATCGCCACCTTGACCGGGCGGCCCACGGCGCGGGCGGCCAGCGCCGCCAGCACGGCCGGGGCGCGCGGGCCGGCCTTCGATCCGAAACCGCCGCCCACGTGGTCGGCGACGACGCTCACCGCGCTCACGGGAAGGCCGAACAGCTCCGAGACCGTCGTCGCCGACATCCAGGGCGCCTGGTCGGAGTTGTACAGGGTCAGCGTCTCGCCCTCCCAGACCGCGATCGTGGCGTGCGGTTCCATCGGGGCGGTGTGCTCGGCCGGGGTGGTGTAGACGGCGTCGACGCCGACCGGCGCCCGCGCCAGGGCCTGCTCGACCTCGCCGCGATCGAGGGTACCGGGCAGGCCGGCGTTCACCTTCTCGGGAGAGTAGACCGCCGGGTTCTCCGGGTCGAGGACGACGTCGTGGTCCTCCTCGTCGTACTCCACCCTCACCGCCGACGCCGCCTCGCGGGCCCCCTCCAGGGTGTCGGCGACCACGGCCGCGACGATCTGCCCCCGGTACGCCACGTCGGCCGACTGCAGGATGCGCAGATCCTCGCTCCGCCCCGGGCGGAGCCGGGGAGCGTTGCCGCTGTCCAGTACGGCGACGACCCCCGGCAGCGCCCGCGCCGCGCCGGCGTCGACCGAGCGGACCCGGCCCCGGGCGACGGTGGACTGCACCGGCCAGACGTAGGCGGCGTCCGGGACGGGGTACTCGTAGGCGTAGCGGACCGCGCCGGTGACCTTGTCGTGTCCCTCGATCCTGGCCGGCGCCCCGCCGACCACCCTTTCGAGCGTCGTCATCCCCGTCCTCCTCCGCCGGGGCCCGCAACCGGCCCGTTCGAACCGTTCGAACCGTTCGAACCCGCCGCCCGGTCCCCGCCCATGAGATCGAGGACGACCGCCGCGATCAGGTCGCGGGCGAGCCCGATCTTGAACTCGTTCCCGGGCAGGGGGCGCGCCGTCGCGAACTCCGCCTCCGCCGCCGCGGTCAGCCGCTCCCGGGTCGGCACGCGGCCGGTCAGCGCCCGCTCGGCCTCCCGGGCCCGCCACGGCCGAGGGGCCACCCCGCCGAGGGCCAGCCGGATCTCCCGCAGCGATCCGTCGCTCCCGGCCACGGCCACCGCGGCGACCGAGACCAGCGCGAACGCGTAGGACCAGCGGTCGCGGACCTTGCGGTACCGCATGACCGCTCCGGGCGGGGGCGGCGGCAGCTCGACACCGGTGATCAGCTCACCCGGTTCCAGCACGGTCTCGCGCTCCGGGGTGTCACCGGGCAGCAGGTGGAAGTCGTCGAGCGGTACCTTCCGCCCGCCCCCGGCGGCGGGCCGCAGGTGCACCACGGCGTCGAGGGCGGCCATCGCCACCGCCATGTCGGAGGGCTGGGTGGCCACGCAGGCGTCGGAGGTGCCGATCACCGCCAGATCCCGGTGGGCGCCGTGGATCGCCGGGCAGCCCGTGCCGGGATCGCGCTTGTTGCACGGCTTGGTGACGTCCTGGAAGTACAGGCAGCGCGTGCGCTGCAGCAGGTTGCCGCCGGTGGTGGCCATCGACCTGAGCTGTCCCGACGCCCCGGACAGCAGCGCCTGGGCCAGCGCGGGGAAGCGCTCGCGGACACCCCGGTCCCCGGCGAGGTCGCTGTTGCGTACCAGCGCGCCGATCAGCACGCTCCCGTCGGGCCGGTGCTCGATCCGGTCGTAGGGCAGCCCGGTGACGTCCACCAGCGCCGCCGGCCGGGCCACGCCGAGCTTCATCAGGTCCACCAGGTTGGTGCCGCCGGCCAGGAAGACCGCGCCGCCGCGGGCGGTGGCGGCCGCGGCGGCGGGGTCGGTGGCGCGCTCGTAGGCGAAGGGCCTCACGACGCATCCCCGGGGTTCCCGCCGCCGGGCAGCGGCCCCGGATCCCGCCGGCCGGCCGCCTCCAGCACGGCTTCGACGATCCCGGCGTAGGCTCCGCACCGGCACAGGTTCCCGCTCATCCGCTCGCGCACCTCCTCGGCGTCCAGGGCGTGACGGGAGGCGACACCGGCCGCGACGTCCTCGGTGACGTGACTCGGCCAGCCCCGCTCTGCCTCGGCGAGGGCGCCGAGCGCCGAGCAGACCTGGCCCGGCGTGCAGTAGCCGCACTGCAGGCCCTCGTGGTCGAGGAACGCCTGCTGCACCGGGTGCAGGCCGCCGTCGCCGGACAGGGCGGCGACCCCCTCGATGGTGACGATCCGGCGTCCGGTGACCGCCACCGCGAGCGTCAGGCAGCTGTTCACCCGCCGGTCGTCCAGCAGGACCGTGCACGCCCCGCACTGCCCGTGGTCGCACCCCTTCTTCGTCCCGGTCAGGCCCAGGTGCTCGCGCAGGGCGTCGAGGAGGGTCACCCGGTTGTCCAGGGAGAGCGAACGGTCAACGCCGTTGACGTGCAGCGTGACATCGCTGACGAACGCTTCGTCTGCCATGACGTTCATCTGCCCGGCTCGCGGTGGGGGCCGTCCCCGTCACGGGTGAAAGATTCCCAAAGGCGGCGGATCGTACGGCATGAAGATCGTGACGGGCGGGCGGCGGTACGGCGCGCGGGGTCACGGCGGGGCGGGAGGGCGGCGGTACGGCGCGCGGGGTCACGACGCGCGGATCCGCCCCTCGCGCACCCCCGGGGGCGAGAGGGCAGGGGGCGAGGCGGTCAGGCGGGGTCGGCGAGCAGGCGCTCGGTCACGTCCACGTCCGTGATCAGCACGTTGATCCACCCGCCCCGGAGGGCCGCCTTGATCGCGGAGTACTTCCGCTCGCCCCCGGCGACGGCGACCCGGCGCTCCACGGCGCGGAACGTTTCGACGTCTATCCCGACGACCCGCCGGTCGAAGGCCGAGTCGACCACGTCGCCCCGGGCGTCGAAGAAGTGCAGGCACACGTCGCCGACGGCGCCCAGCGAGCGCAGCTCCTCCTGGTCGGCGTGACCCACGGCGTTGCCGCTCCGCAGCAGGAGCGGGGACGGCTCCAGGCTGCCGATGCCGACCAGGACGACGGTCAGCTCCCGCCACTGCGCCATCACCTCGACGACCGCCGCGTCCTGCAGCAGCGCGTCGCGGACCACCGGCGTCCCGACGACCCCCGCGGACGGGACGAAGACAGGCCGGGCCCGGGTGACGCCGGCCAGGCGGCTGATCAGCCGGGTGGCGTGGACCTGCGCCTCGGGACTGCCGACCCCCCCGACGACCTGCATGACGCGGTCGGCGACCTGGGTGCCCTTGGGGTGCATGCGCTCGACGGCGGCCAGCAGCGTCTCGCTCCAGGAGGAGATGCCGATGACGTCGCCGCTCCTGAAGGTGGTGTCGAAGTAGGCCGCGGCGGCCGAGCCCAGCGCCGGGATCACGTCGCCCCGGGCGCCGCCGGTGTCGACCACCACCGCGTCCCGCAGCCCGTAGCGGCTCTGGAGCTCCTCCTCCAGCTCGGTGTGCACCCCCTCGGGGAGCACCACGACGGTACGGACGATGCCGCGGGTGATGGCCTCCTTGAGGAGGCGGGAGACGCGCGGCTGCGAGATGCTCAGCGCCGCGGCGATCTCGGGCTGCCGCATGCCCTGCTCGTGGTACATCCGCGCGACCCGCGCCAGCAGGCGCAGGTGGTCGACGGCCACGGCACGGCCGGAACGGTGGACCCGCCCCAGCTCGGGGACGACCATGCACCGCCTCCTCGTCAGATCGTGGCACCGGCTCCGCGCCGGCCCGCGCGGTGGCGGTGACGGCACGTACCGGTGGCGTGGCCGGTGGAGGGGGGCCGGGATGCGGCCGGACGTTCTCCCCCGGCGACCGGCCACTCAGCGTACCGGCTCGGGTCCGCCCATGCCCGGTGGGCCCGGAACGGGAGCCGTGACCGGAACATCCTTGCGTGCGCCCGGCCCGGTTCTCCCGCCCAGGCGCCCGGGACGGACGGACGGGCCGGGTTCCCCGGCCGGGACCCGCGTACGGCCGGGACCCGCGTCCGCGTCGGCGGCCGCGGGGCCCGGCGGGCGGTCACTTCCTGCCGAAGACCCCGAACTCGTCGGCGTTCTCCTTGGTGACCAGCTCGCAGTCGATGGACTGCTTCTCCTCCGCCCCGGTGGAGCCGGTCCTGATCAGCTTGTCGGCCTGCTCCACGGCGCTCTCCGCGGCCAGCGCGGCCGGCTGGAGGGCGGTCGCGTGCATCTGGCCCGCCTTGATGGCGGCGATGGCGTCCGGGCTGCCGTCGAAGCCGACGACCACCACCTTGTCGAGGATCCCGGCGGCCTTGAGCGCCGCCACCGCGCCGAGGGCCATCGTGTCGTTGCCCGCGATGACGCCCTGGATGTCACGGTTCTTCTGGATGATGGTCTCCATCTTGGAGAAGGCCTCCTGCTGGTCCCAGTTGGCGCTCTCCTTGGCCACCGACTTCAGGTCCGGGTACTGGGAGATCACGTCGGCGTACCCCTTGGAGCGCACGCTGGCGTTGGTGTCGGACTCCTTGCCGACCAGCTCGACGTAGTTGCCCTTCTCCTTCATGGCCTCCACGAACGACTGGGCGGCCAGCTGGGCGCCCTGGGAGTTGTTGGAGACGATCTGGGCCTTGGCCACGCCGGTCGCGTTGATCTCCCGGTCGATCAGGAAGACCGGGATGCCGCTCTGCGCGGCCTTCCTGACCGGGCCGATCGAGGCGTCGGCGCCGGCGTTGTCCAGGACGATGGCCTTGGCCTTCCTGGAGATGGCCGCGTCGACCAGCTCGCTCTGCTTGTTGGGGTCGTCGTCGTGCGAGGCGACCGACGTCTCGTAACCGAGCTCCTCCGCCTTGACCCTGGCCGCGTCGGCCTCGGCCTTGAAGAAGGGGTTGTCCGGCGACGGGGTGATGATGGCGATCAGCCCGCCCGCCTCGCCGCCGCCGGACGGGCTCGCCGCCTGGCTGGTCTGCGCGGTGGGCGCGCTCTGCGCCGAGGTCTCGGCGCCGCCCCCGCACGCCGCCAGCAGCGAGGTGCCGGCGAGGAGCGAGAGCGCGAGGCCGAGGCCCCGCCTGCGGATGGAACCAACGATGGGAACGGACATCTCCGACCTCCGGGAAGTGGTGAACGGTGTGTGGGCGAGGGTGAGAGGTGACCGCCGCGGGGGCGGTCGCCCGGTCGTGTTCCGCGAGGTCCGGTGGGTCCGGGTCAGGGCCCGGTCGTTCGGCGGAGGGGAAGTCCGTCGCCCGGTGCGGGCCGTGCGGGCCGCGCGGGCCGTGCGGGCCCCGTGGGGCGCGGTGTGGCGATCAGTCGGGTTGTTTGCTGGCCACCACCGCCGAGACCGCGGCGCCGCGCCGCTGGAACCGCTGCTGGCCCTGGTCCAGCATCACCGCGAGGATGATCACGGCTCCCTTGATGAGGATCTGCCAGAACGTCGACACGCCCAGGATCACCAGGCCGTCGGCGAGGAAGCCGATCACGAAGGCGCCGACGAGCGTGCCCCGCACGGTGCCGCGCCCCCCGCTCAGCGCGGCGCCGCCGATGACGACCGCGGCGATCGCGTTGAGCTCGTAGGTCTCACCGGCCTGCGGCGCGGCCGAGGTGAGCTCCGAGGCGATGATCAGGCCCGCGATCGCGGCGCAGGCGCCGGAGATCACGTAGACGGCCGTCTTGACCCGGTTGATCGGGACGCCGGAGAGCTCGGCGGCCCGCTCGTTGCCGCCCGTGGCGTACAGCCACCGCCCGAACGGGGTCTTGACGAGCACCAGCGTCACGACGACGGCGAGGACGATCATGATCCAGATCGACGTGGGCAGGCCGAGCGGACGCCCGCTGCCCAGCAGGTCGAAGCCGGTGTTGCCGAGCTGGGGGGAACCGGCGAGGTTGGGGTAGGTCGTGCCGCCGGAGATCAGCAGGGCGAGCCCCCGCGCCACGTAGAGCATGCCGAGCGTGGCGATGAACGGGGCCACCTTGAAGCGGGTGACGAGAACGCCGTTCACCAGGCCGACGAGCATGCCGACCGCGACACAGAGGATGATCACTCCCCACACCGGCGGGTAGGCCAGCATGTCGACGAACCCGAGGTGCAGGCCTCCGAGCAGTTCGCCGGCGACGACGCCGGACAACCCGACGATCGAGCCGACCGAAAGGTCGATGCCGCCCTTGAGGATGACCAGCAGCATGCCGAGCGCGATCACCGCGTTGATGGCGACGTGCTTGGTCATCGTGATGAGGTTCGGCACGGTGAGGAACGAGTCCGACAGCAGTCCGAAGACCACGATCAGGACCGCGAGCGCGATGAACGCCCGCAGCTCGAACACGGCGTTCAGCAGCGACAGGCGGCGGGCCTCGGCCGCCACCTTCGCCGGCGTGGGCTCGTCCGGGGCCGGCAGGGCGGGGCTGGTTCTCTGCGAGCTCACGTGGCGTCCTCCTCGGCCGCGTCGACGGCGGCACCGTCCGACACACTCATGAGTTCCTCCCGGGTTGTCTCGCCGCGCCGGAACTCGCCGGCGACGACCCCGCGGGCGAGCACCAGCAGCCGGTCGGGGATGTGCAGCGCCTCCTCGGCGTCCGAGGTGGTGAACAGGACGGCCAGTCCGCGCCGGGCCTGGGCCGCCATGAGCTCGAAGATGTCCGCCTTGGCGCCGACGTCGACGCCGCGCGAGGGCTCGTCCAGCAGCAGCACCCGCGGGCCGGTCAGCAGCGCCTTGCCGATGACCACCTTCTGCTGGTTGCCGCCGCTCAGCGAGCCGATGGACGCCCCGGCGCCGTCCGTCTTGACGGTGACGTCGGAGATCATGCGGTTCACCGCGTCCCGCTCGCGGTCCGCGGAGACGAACAACCGCCGGACGAACCGGCTCAGCCCCGCCAGGGAGAGGTTCTGCCCGACCGACATCGTCTGGACCAGGCCGTCGCGCTGACGGTCCTCGGGGACCAGCACCACGCCCCGGTCGATGCGGTCGCGGATGCCCGAGCTCTCCAGCGCGGCGCCGGAGAGCAGGACCTCCCCCGACTGCGCCGGGATCCGGCCCGCGAGCGCCTCCAGCAGCTCGGTGCGGCCCGAGCCCATCAGGCCGTAGACGCCCACGATCTCGCCCTCGCGGACGCTCAGCGACAGCGAGTCGACCGCCAGGCGGTCGGGGTTGGCGGGGTCGGCCACGGTGAGCCCGCGCAGCGTCAGCAGTTCCTCGCCGATGACCGGGACGCGGTGCGGGAACAGGGCGTCCTGGTCGCGGCCGACCATCTGCTCCACGATCCACCGGATGTCGACGGCCCCGGCGTCGGCGGTGGCGACCCGCCGCCCGTCGCGCAGCACCACCACGTCGTCGGCGATCTCCAGTGCCTCGTCCAGGTGGTGGGAGATGTAGACGACCGCGACCCCGTTCGCGGTCAGCTCCCGGATGACCCGGAACAGGACCTCGACCTCGGGGGCGGTGAGCGCCGAGGTGGGCTCGTCCATGATCAGTACCCGGGCCTCCTGGAGGAGCGCCCGCGCGATCTCCACGACCTGCTGCTGGCCCAGCCTCAGGTCCCCGACCGGCCGGTCGGGGTCCAGGTCCTCCTCCAGGCTGCGCAGGATCGCCACGGTGGTGGCCCGCTGGGAGGCGCGGTCGATCGCGCCGAAGCCGGCGCGGATCTCGCGGGCCAGGAAGAGGTTGTCCTGGATGCTCAGGTTGGGGCAGAGGTTGAGCTCCTGGTGGATGATCGATATGCCCTGGTCGGCGGCGCTGCGGGGGGAGAGGAGCTCGACGGGCCGCCCGTCCAGCTCGACGTGTCCCGTGGTGGGGTACTCGATCCCGGAGAGGATCTTCATCAGCGTGGACTTGCCGGCCCCGTTCTCACCGAACAGCGCGGTCACCCGGCCGGCGGCGACCTCGAAGTCGACGCCCTTGAGCGCGTGTGTGCCTCCGTACACCTTGGTGACGTCGCGGGCGCGCAGGATCGGGCCGGCCGAGGTCGTCACGACGCCTCCTCGATCGCGACCGGGGTGATGGTCACCACGGAAGGGCTGAGCAGGCTGAAGGCGCCGGTGAAGGTGATCCTCTTGCCGGCCAGGCTCGGCGCGTCCAGGGTCGCGAGCAGCTTCTGCCGCATCTCGTTGTTCAGCGCGGTGGCGGCGTCGGCGTACTCCACCTGGTTGAGGAACTGCCCGAAGGTGATGTATCCGGCCGCGTCCCGCAGTGCCGTGCCGTTGATGGCGGGGCCGGTCTGCAGCGACACCCGGGTGCCCTCCGGCAGGCCCGGTACGGTCACCGGCAGCAGCCCGGACTTCACCGTCCCGGCCTCGCCGGTGCCCTTGACCGCGAAGCTGTAGGGGCCGGTGCCCTGGCGGGTGCCGAACTCCGCGCCGGCCGCGTCCTTGTCGTCGGCCAGAGCCTTCACCAGGACGGGAAGCTCGACGGCCTTCTTCTCGATGGCGGGAACGACCTTGCTCTCGTAGTTCTGCGCGCCGAACGCGGCGGGGTCGAACCGCTTGGGGCCCGAGGCCGCGGCCGACTCCGTCGAGCGGTACTGCGTGCTGAACCCGATGGCGGCGAGCAGGAGCACGGCCAGGGCGGCGGCGATCCAGCTCGCCGGGATCCGCCGGCGGGGTGCCCGCCCGTCGTTCGCCTGCGTTGTGGCCGGCGTGCTCATGCGCCGCTCCTCTCGGCCAGGCCGTCGCTCGCCTGGTGATCCGTGTCGTGGTCCGTACGGCTCCTCGGCGGTGGCGTGCGGTCCGGGGGTGCCGTTCGGTCGGGGGGTGGCGTGCGGTCGGGGGGTGGCGTGCGGTCCTGGGGTGCGGGGACGGCCGCGCCGGCGCGGGGCCGGGATCGTCCGACCGCCTCGTGCCAGGCGGCGCGCCGGGCGGTCCGGTCCGGCGGGTCGGCGGCCGGGTGGAAGTCGTCCGCCCGCCGGGGGCGGGCCTCCAGGTCGGCCGGGCTCCACAGACCGGCCACCAGTCCCGCCGCGTCGGCCACGCCGAGCGCGGACAGGTCGTGCTCGCCGGAGCGCGAGACCGTACGGCCGCCGATGTCGGCCTGGAGCCGCATCATCCGGTCGCTGCGGGTCAGGCCGCCGTCGGCCAGCAGCACCCGCACCGGGCCGGTGGCCCGCTCGACCGCGGCGATGACGTCCTCGACCTGGAAGGCCACCGCCTCCAGGGCGGCGGTCACCAGGTGGCCGCGACCGGCGCCCAGGGTCAGGCCGGTCAGCACCGCGACCGCGTCGGGCTCCCACCAGGGGGCGCCCAGCCCGCCGAAGGCGGGCACCAGGTGGACGCCCAGCGACGTCTCGGCGGCCTCGCCGAGAAGGGCCTCGGTGGTCGTGCCGAAGAGGTCGGCGAGCCAGCCGAGGGTACGGCCGGTCGCGCGGACGTTGCCCTCCACCGCGAGCACCGGCCCGGTCACGTCCCAGGCGACGCTGCGGCACAGGCCGGGGGCGTCGTCGCACTCGCCGACGGCCATCACCGACGAGCCGGTCCCGTAGGTGGCCTTCACCACGCCGGGCCGCCACCCGCCGTGCGCGAACATCGCGGCGTGCGAGTCGCCCATCACGGCCAGCACGGGCACCCCGTCAGGGAGCGGCGCCAGGCCGCGGACCGCGGGGAAGGGACCGTGGGAGGGGACGATCCGCGGCAGCACCTCGCGGGGCACGCCGAACAGGTCGAGCAGGAAGGGGTCCCACCGCCGGGTCGCCAGGTTCATGAGCTGGGTACGGGAGGCGTTGCCGACCTCCACGAGGTGCGCGCCCTCCGCCGTGCCGTCCGCCGTGTCGTTCCCGAGGTCTCCGGGACCTCCGGGACCTCCGGGACCTCCGGGACCTCCGGGACCTCGGCCCGCGAGGCCGCCGCGCCGCGGGGCGGGGCCGCCGCCCAGGCGGTTCAGCAACCAGGAGTCGACCGTGCCCAGGCAGAGCTCGCCCGCCAGGCAGCGACGGCGGTCCGGGTCGTGGGTGTCGAGGAGCCAGCGGGCCTTGAGCGCGGAGAACATCGGATCCAGCGGCATCCCGCTGGCCGCGCGCACCGCCGGGCCCGCGCCGGTGGCGGCCAGCGCGCGGCCCCGCGCGGCCGTGCGCTGGTCCTGCCAGCTGATCAGGGGGCCGACCGGGCGCCCGGTGCGGCGCTCCCAGAGCACCAGGGACTCGCGCTGGTTGCTGAGGCCGACCCCGACCACCCCGGAGGCGAGCGAGGGGTCGACGCAGTCCGCGACGGCCCGGCGCACGCTCTCCCAGATCTCCTCGGCCGACTGTTCCACCCATCCCGGGCGGGGCTGGCTCTCGGAGACCGGAGCCGACCCGCGGGAGACGACACGGCCGTCGCGGTCGACGAGCAGCGCCTTGGTGGAGCCCGTCCCCTGGTCGACGGCCAGGACGAGCGGGCCGGTGCTAGCCATGTCCCAGCAGTTCGCGCACGGCGGTGGCGACACCGTCGGCGGAGAGCCCGAAGTGGTCGAGCAGGAACGAGGTGTCCCCGGTGGGGGCGAAGACCCCGGGCACGCCGAGGATCCTCATCGGACAGGGGTGGCGGGTCACCACGACCGAGGCGACGGCCGCGCCGAGGCCCCCGCTGACGGTGGCCTCCTCGGCGGTGACGATGCCCCGGGTCTCCCGGGCGGCGGCCACCACGGCCTCCTCGTCCAGCGGGGACAGGAAGGGCATGTTGATCACACGTACCGACAGGCCCTCGCCCTGGAGCCGCTCGGCGGCCTCCAGCGCCCGCGAGACGAGCGAGCCGACGGCGATCACCGTGACGTCGTCGCCGTCGCGCAGCGGGACCGACCGGCCGCGTTCGAAGGGGGCGTCGTCGGGGGTCACCCCGGGCACCTTGAAACGGGGGATGCGCAGGTAGGAGGGCCTGCCGGAGGCGGCGGCCCAGCGCACGGCGGCGCGGGTCTGCGCGGGATCGGCCGGTACGACCACGTCCAGGCCGGCCACCGCCCGCGTCCAGGACAGGTCCTCGATGGAGTGGTGGGTGGGGCCGAGCTCGCCGTAGGCCATGCCGGGGCTCTGGCCGCAGAGCACGACGTGCGTCTCGCTGTAGGCGACGTCCGCCTTGATCTGCTCCAGGGCGCGGCCGGTCAGGAACGGGGCCGCCGCGCAGACGAAGGGGATCTTGCCCGCGTTGGCCAGCCCCGCCGCGACGCCGACCAGGTCCTGCTCGGCGATGCCGACGTTCACCAGCCGGCGGGGGAACTCCCGGCGGAAGCCCACCAGGTTGCTCGACCCGACGGAGTCGTTGCACACCGCGACGATCCGCTCGTCGGTGCGGGCGAGCGCGATCAGCTCCTCGGCGAACGCCTGGCGCGAGTCGAAGACGGGCCGCCGGTCGGTGACGGTCATCGGACCGGCTCCAGCTCGGCGAGGGCGGCCTCGACCTGCTCGGCATCGGGCACCTTGTGATGCCACTCCACCCGGTCCTCCATGAACGACACGCCCTTCCCCTTGATGGTGTTCGCGATCACCACGACCGGCTTGCCGCTCGTGGAACGTTCCAGGGCACCCAGCAGCGCGAGGTGGTCGTGGCCGTCCACCTCGCGGACCTCCCAGCCGAAGCTGCGCCATTTGTCGGCGAGCGGCTCCAGCGTCTTGGTCTCCTCGGTACCCGCGCCCTGCTGGAGCCGGTTGCGGTCGATCACGGCCGTCAGCGACGACAGCCCGTAGTGGGACGCGGTCATCGCCGCCTCCCAGTTGCTGCCCTCCTGGAGCTCGCCGTCGCCCAGCACCACCACGGTCCGCCAGGGGGCCCCGTCCAGCTCGGCGCCGAGCGCGCAGCCGGTGGCGACCGGGAACCCGTGCCCGAGCGCCCCGGTGTTCGTCTCCACGCCGGGCACCTTGATCTTGTTGGGGTGTCCGTTGAGGGCCGACAGCGGGGCCATGAAGGTCTCCAGCTCGGCCGTCGGGAAGAAGCCGCAGTGCGCCAGGGTCGAGTACAGGGCCGCCGCGCAGTGCCCCTTGCTGAGGACGAACCGATCGCGCCCCTCCCAGCGGGGGCGCTCGGGGTCCACCGACAGCACCCCGTAGAAGCAGGCCACCAGGATGTCGGTGACCGACAGGTCGCCGCCGATGTGGCCCAGCCCGGCGCGGGAGATCATCCGGACGATGCTGCGGCGCACGTCGGCGGAGACGCGTTCCAGCTCGGCGACGGCGTCCTCGGGACGGCCCGCGCGGATCCGCCCGGAGACCTCCCGGTACTCGGTGAGACGCGGCGGGTCAGCCGGCAACATGGCGCTTCCTTCCCTCGACGTGGTTCTCGGCGTTCTTGCTGTTCTCGGCGTTCTTGCTGTTGTCGGTGCTGTCCCCGTGACGGCGGCCCGTCGCCCGTCCGCCGGGGGAGAGCCCGGGGCGGGGCTCGCGGACGGACCGGAGGAGGGCCGGGGGAAGGGCTCGGGGGAGGGCCCGGGACTTCCGCGGGAGCCCGGGGGAGGTGGGTTCCCGCGGAGGCCGGGGGTGGAGGCCCCGGCCGGGGGCGAGGGGGAGGACCCCGGCCGGGACCCCGGGAACGGCGCCGGGGGGACGGTGGGACGGGGGCGTCACCGTTCGGTGAGGGAGCTCAGCAGCGCCCGCTGGACGATGCGCTGCGCGGCCAGGGCGTCCTGCGCCCTCTGCGCGGCGGCGAGGGCCTCGCGGTCCACCAGGTCGAGGGCACGATGGATGTTCTTCATGACTCGTATACCCGCTCGGGCGGCTTCCACCGAGTCCTCCCTGAACGGGAACTGGTCGAGCTGCCAGACGCCGTCCCAGCCCGCGTCGCGCAGCGCGTAGAAGAACTCGAAGGTCTCGGTCAGGTGGACCGAGCCGACGATCATGTCGTCGTCCCAGCCCCGGTGGTTGTCGTTGACGTCGATGGCGAACAGGCGCCCGCGTGAGATCGCCAGCCGCGCCGCGTCCGCGGGGGACTCGCCGCCGTAGAGGGAGTGGCCGAAGTCCAGCAGGACGCCGACGTTGGGGAGGCCGATCTCCTCGATGCCCAGCAGCGTCTTGGCCGCCGAGGAGAAGACCATGCTGTTGCGCGGCTCGCGCGGCTTGTACTCGATCGCGAAACGCAGGTCGGGGAAGGCCGTGGCCAGCTCGCGCACGGCGTCCAGGGAGAAGCGCCACAGCTCGGAGTGGTCGGCCTGGAAGGGGTAGTCCCACCCGTCCTGGCCGGGCCAGAGCTTCACGTAGTCACACCCCAGCTCCCGGGCCGCCTCGGCGCCCCGGGAGACCAGCTCGACCGCCTGGCGGCGCACCTCGGCGTCGGGGTTGGTGAACGCGCCGCGGACGAAACGCCTGGTGTAGATCTCCGGCGTGACCGCGATCGCCCGCAGGCCGTTGCGCTCCAGGGCCGCCTTCACCTCCTCCAGGGGGAGGTCGGGCGGGTCGAAGGGGAACGTCAGGTCCACCACCGACAGGTCACCCACCTGCCCGGCCAGGTCGATCGCCTCCAGCGTGCTGACCGGCGGGCCGTAGCCGTCGGTGGCGTACCGGTCCACGTACCGCCCGAAGTGCCAGATACCTGCGCCGAACGTCGGCTCGTGAATATCTATGCGTGAGTGACTAGACATAACCATGACGTTAGGATCGGCGTCCCGTCCCTGTCAATGAAATCTTTCGGCAATGTTCATGGGAGGCCGCAGACCGTGCCCCGGCGACCGGGCGCGTTCCGCCGTGCCCGCAGGGCGTCCGGGGTGGGGGCCTCCCACCTGCGGCGTTGCCGCCCTTGACCGGGTTTTTCCCTGAGCGTCCCGGGTGCGGGCGCCCCCCGGCCGCCCTGGGGCCGACGTCCGTGCCGCCGGTCGGGGAGCCCTGCGCCGACCACCGGCGAAACACCGCCGTCACATGTATCGGTTGCCGGTGAAGACTGCTTTTGTGCCGTCTTTCGATGCTTCGTCCATGTACCTTGTGGTTTGGTATGAGACGAGCGTTAATTTGTGTCCGTTTAGACGGTGTGCTCGCATGGCAGGGTCTGTGTTCGTAGGATCTATGCCGAACCTTGACCGAGAGTCGTAAGTCCCCCGCCGGTGCGAGCCGGTGACCATCCGGAACGAGGAGAGACCGTGCTGAAGTCCAGGACGCGGCGGCGCATCGCGGTCAAGACGGCCGTGGTCGCAACGGTCGGCGCAGGCATCTTCGGTGCGTTCCCCGCGCTCGCCTCGATCTACGCGGTTCCCAAACCCGTCACCTACACCTGCGACCCCATGGGAACCGCGGGTGGCGCCGCCATCTCGGTCGTCTTCCAGATGGACCTCACCGGCCCGACCGAGGCGGTGACCGGATCGCCGCTCGCGGCGACCTGGAAGATCGGCCCGCCCGCCGGCGCCACCTTCGTGGCCCCCGTGCCCGTCCCGGCGACCGACCGGCTCGTGATCGAGGCGGACCTGCAGATCAACAGCGTTCCCACCGCGGTCCCGGCGGTTCCCTCCGCGGTCACCGCGGTCACCGCCACCGCGCCCGCCGCGGTGATCACGGTGGGCCAGGTCGTGACCCCGCCCCCGCTGGCCGTCACGGTGACGCCCAGCGCCACCGGCGTCGTCGCCTTCCAGCCCGCGGGCTTCGACCTGATCCTGAGGCCCGCGACCGGGGCCGGCACCACACCCGACCCCGAGCTGTTCAGCTGTGAGGTCACGGACCTGGCGCAGGCGACCGCGGCGGCGCTGAAGGTCACGGTCAAGACGACGCTCGGCACCACCGCCTCCCCGAGCGCCAGCACCAGCCCGTCCCCCAGCGCCAGCGTCAGTCCCTCCCCCAGCGCCAGCGTCAGTCCCTCGCCGAGCGCCAGTCCCTCCCGGTCCGCCCGCGTCACGCCGACGGTCACCGTCAAGGTGACCAGGACCGCCGAGGAGCAGATCGAGGAGACCCCCGAGGGCGCCGCCTCGACCGGCGGCGGCGGGGACGCCGGGCCGGACGCCCGCATGATCATGTTCACCGGCGCCCTGATGGTGGCGCTCGCCGGAGCCGGGGGGCTGGTGCTCCGGCGCCGCACCACCGGCCGCGGCTGATCGGGACGGCCGGATGAGCACGCCTCCGCCGGAAGGATGGCCGCCCGGACACCCCTCGCCGCACGTGCCCCGGTACGGGCCGGTGGCGCAGCCCTACCCGCCGCACCCGCCGGGCGCACAGCACTACGGCCCGCCGTACGGGGAGTGGCCGCACCCGGAGCCGCCCGTCGACGACGGTGGCCGGGTGATGCGGTCGGTGCTCATCCTGGCGGGGATCGCCGGGGTGGTCACGGTCCTGGTGGGCCTGCTCTACATGCTGGCCTCGCCCGGGGAGTACGGCCTGGCCGACCAGCGCACCACGCTGCCGCCCCGCAACGCGGCGGCCGGGGCGCCGGCCAACCCGTACTTCAGCGCGCCCCCGACCGTGCCGCCCCCCGCCCCGTCCCTGCCGGCGGCACCGCCCATGCAGCCCTCGTCACCGGTACGCCTGGTCATCCCCAAGCTCGGCGTCGACGCGCCCGTCAGATCCGTCGGGCTGGACCGCAAGGGCGCGATCGAGGTGCCACCGGTCGGCAACCCGAACCTGGTCGGCTGGTACCGCTCGGGACCCACGCCCGGTGAGGCCGGTCCCGCGATCATGCTCGGGCACAAGGACACCCGCTCGGGGAGCGCGGTGTTCAGCCGCCTCGACGAGATCCGCAACGGCGACGTCATCGAGGTGCACCGCAAGGACGGCATCATCGCCGTCTACACGGTCGGCGGGCTGGAGCAGGCGGAGAAGTCGGTCTTCCCCACCGAGCGGGTGTACGGGAAGACGCCCAACCCGCAGTTGCACCTGATCACCTGCGGCGGCGTCTACGACCGCGCGACCGGTCACTACACCGACAACGTCATCGCCTACGCGACCATGACGAGCACCCGGACGGCCTGAGGGCCGGAAGTCCCGGGGCCGGCGGGCGCCGACGGCCGGGAGGCGCGGGAGGCGCCGGAAGCGCCGGGAGGCGACGGCGGCCCGGGGGCGGCGGGGCCGGTCACGCCGGTCGCCCCCCGATCGTCTCGGCGAGAAGCGCGAAACTGCTCGAACCCCGGCCCGCGTCGACCGCCCGCCGGGCGACGGCGTGGGCGGCGGTCAGCACGCCGGTGTCGAGGCCGTGCCCGCGCGCGGTGTGGATGATGTGCTCCATCGCGGTCGCGGCCGAGAGGAGGTCGGAGCCGTCCGGCGAGTGGTCACCCCTGTCGATCTTGTCGGCGAATTCGTCGATGATGTCGGGGAGCAGGGAGACGATCCCCTTGGAGTACGGGGCGAGATCCGAGGCGGAGATGTCCTCCGCGGAGGCCAGGGCGAAGGCGTGCACGATGCCGCTCATCGTGCTCCAGAAGAGGTCCAGCAGCGCCACGTCGTGAGCGGCGGCCCGGCCCGGGTCGGCGCCGAGATGGACGGCCGTGCCGCCCAGGCACGCCAGCGCCGGCCGATGCCTCTCGTACACGGACCCGGGGCCGCTGTACAGCACGAGGGACGAGGGGCCGCCGATCAGTGTCGTGGGAACCATGATCGCACCGTCCAGGTAGTCGGCGCCGAGATCGGCGGCCCAGGCCGCGGTGGCGCGGGCGCGGTCGGGCGCGACGGCGGTGAGGTTCACCAGGGTGCGGCCCGCCAGCTCGCCCGCCGCGGGACCGAGGATTGCGTGGACGGCGTCGTGGTCCAGCACGCAGACCACGACGAGGGGGCTCGCGGCGACCGCCTCGGCCGCCGTGCCGGCGAGGACGGCGCCCCGGACGACCAGGTCCGCGGCCTTGCCCGCCGTACGGTTCCAGACGGTGGTGGGGTGCCCGGCCCCCAGGAAGGCCGCGGCCAGGGCCTGACCCATCGGGCCGAGGCCGAGGACGGTCACCGGGGGAGGGACGGGGGAATGGCTCATCGGATGCTCCGGTTCGAGAGATGGGGAGACGGTCGGTGAATCGGTCGGAAGGTGGGTGGACATGGCCGACGGGTCGCACGTCTGCGGGGTCGGCGCCGCGGTCGACGTCGTCCAGGGCAAGTGGAAGACGTTCATCCTGTGGACGCTCGCCGAAGGGCCCCGCCGATTCGGCGAGACCAGACGGCTGATGCCGGGCATCAGCGAGAAGGTGCTCACGGAGCAACTGCGCGAGCTCGAGGGGGACGGGATCGTCCACCGCGAGGTCTACGACGAGTCGCCGCCGAGAGTCGAGTACTCGCTGACCGCCAAGGGCCTCGCGCTTCTGGAGGCCCTTGAACTCCTGGACGTCTGGGGCAGGCGGCACCTGGAGGAGGAACGGATACGGGTCGGGGTGCGTGGCGCGCCTGAACCAGGCTCGCCGCTGTCGCCGATCTGATCAAGTACGCACCTGAAGGTGGGTGCCCACCTCAGGGTGCGTGACCCCGGGCGGCTCCGTCGTCGGAACCGGCCCTGGGAAGGCGTGGACGAAAGTTCTGTTGTAATCTCCTACTGACCGAACATTGCTCGGTTTCGCAGGCAGCTCGGTTCCACACGCAGGAGGCACTGTGGCAGAGGCGTACATCGTCGGGGCGGTCCGCACCCCGGTCGGCAAGAAGAAGGGCGGTCTGTCCACCGTCCACCCCACCGATCTGGCCGCGCACACGCTCGGTGCGCTCGTCGAGCGCACGGGTGTCGACCCGGCCGCGGTCGAGGACGTGATCATGGGCTGTGTCATGCAGTTCGGCCCGCAGAGCATGGACATCGCGCGTAACGCCTGGCTGTCGGCGGGCCTGCCGGAGAGCGTCGCCGGCGTCACCATCGACCGCCAGTGCGGCTCCTCCCAGCAGTCGATCCACTTCGCGGCCCAGGGAGTGCTCTCGGGCACCCAGGACCTGGTCGTGGCGGCCGGGGTGGAGTCGATGAGCATCGTCCCCATGGGGTCGAGCATCACCGCCGCCCTGGAGAAGGGCATGCCCTTCCCCTTCGGCGAGAAGTGGGTGGAGCGCTACGGCAAGCAGGAGATCTCCCAGTTCCGCGGCGCCGAGCTCATGTGCGAGAAGTGGAACCTCAAGCGCGACGAGCTGGAGAGGTTCGCCTACGAGAGCCACCAGCGGGCGGCCAAGGCCATCGCGAACGGCTACTTCAAGGACCAGATCGCCCCGATCAACGGCGTCGAGGACGACGAGGGCCCCCGCCCGGACAGCACGCTGGAGAAGATGGCGACGCTGAAGACCCTGAAGGAGGGCGGCCAGATCACGGCCGCCACCTCCTCGCAGATCTCCGACGGTTCGGGAGCGCTCCTGATCGCCTCCGAGCAGGCGGTCCGCGACCACAACCTGACCCCCAGGGCGCGCATCGTCACCCTCGCCCTCCTCGGTGACGACCCGGTCTACATGCTGACCGCGCCGATCCCGGCGACACAGAAGGCCCTCAAGAGGGCGAACCTCTCCATCGACGACATCGACGTCGTCGAGATCAACGAGGCGTTCGCCCCGGTCCCGCTGGCGTGGATCAACGACCTGGGCGCCGACCCGGCCAAGGTCAACCCCAACGGCGGCGCGATCGCCCTGGGCCACCCGCTGGGCGGCACCGGCGCGATCCTGATGACCAAGCTCCTGCACGAGCTGGAGCGGACCGGCGGCCGGTACGGGCTGCAGACGATGTGCGAGGGCGGCGGCCAGGCCAACGTCACGATCATCGAGCGTCTGTAGACCGGTTGCCCGCGGGCGCGCGGCGGTCGCGAGGAACGGCCGAGGCGTCATGAGGCGCTGTGAGGCATCGTGAGGCGCTGTGAGCATCGTGAGGCGCTGTCAGGCATCGTGAGGCATCGTGAGGCATCGTGAGGCATCGTGAGGCATCGTGAGGCCTGTGAGGCGTCGTGCCTCGTGAGATCGCACGAGGTCCGGCGGGGCTCGGCGCCTCGCGGGCCTCGCGGGCCTCGTACCGCGGGGCCTGCCGAGGTCTCGGGAGAACCCCGTGAGGCGTGGGAGGAAGACCCGGTGAGGCCGAAGGCCCCGGTCCCGGAAGTCCGGGGCCGGGGCCTTCGTCAGGAGGAACCCTCCCGCTCCGCGGGCGGTCACGCGGCTCGGGTACACACCCCGGGCCGGGGCTCGGGCCGCACCTTCCGTGAGCTCCCGGGCGGGAACTCACCCAAGGAGCCGGACCTCACCGATCAGCGACCGCCCTTGCCCGGGATGCGGCGCGGCTGCCGGGTGGGCCTGGTCGGCATGGGAGGCATCGGCATCTGCCGGGGTGACGCGGGCAGGGCGCGCTCGGGCAGCGGTGTCCGCGGCGCGAAGGGCCCCTCGGGCTTGACGGTCTTGGTGGTTCTGGCGGTCCTGGATCCGCCGTTTCGCTTCTGGGCGGCATGGATTCGCATATGGACTCCTTGAGGCATGTGGCGACGCGGTGAGATCCCGGTCGGAGACTCAGCTGCCGCGTCGGAACGGACGGGCCTGATGGCTGAGTGCGGGCGGATCAGCGAAGGCTGATCGACGCCGGCTCTTAGGAGTTGATCCACATGTGAACGAGGTTACGCCGCCCCCGTGGAGGCGTGCAAGCCGTTTTCCGGCGGGGCGCGACCGGGGTGCGACCAGGGCGCGTCCGGGGTGCGTCCGGGGTGCGACCAGGGCGCGTCCGGGGCGCGTCCGGGGCGCGTCCGGGGCGTGGACGGAGGCCCCTCCACCACCGGCACCCTCACCGTCGGCACCCTCACCGTCGGCACCCTCACCGTCGGCACCCTCACCGTCGGCACCCTC
>NZ_JBFABE010000036.1:18660-20858 GCF_040640155.1 Streptosporangium sp. NPDC023615 | reverse complement strand
CACCGTCGGCGTCTTCTCCGGTGACGTCCCCGCCTGCGACCGGACATCGGCCGGACGGCGGCGGAGACCCCACCGCACGGGCCGCCTGACCGCGTGGGCGACGTGACCGCGCGGACGACGTGACCGCACGGGTCTCGTCACCGCACGGCTCACCACCGCGGGTCGTACCGGCACGGAGGTCGTGCCGGTACACGGGTCATTTCGGTACGCGGGCGACGCAGAAGACGGTCTGCCCGAACGGCGGGCGGACGAAGCGCTCGATGAGGCGGGTCAGCGGCACCACCGTGCGGTCGTAGATCTTGACCAGCCGGGGGTCGGGGTAGCCGACGCCGCCGCGCCGCACCGCGGCCCACCAGGCGATGCCGCCCAGGAAGTTGATCGGCTTGAGCACGTCGATGTCCAGGCCCGCCTTGGAGACCGTGGTGCGCAGGGTGGCGGGGGTGTAGCGGGTGACGTGGCCGACCTTGCGGTCGAAGTCCCCGTACAGCTGCATGTAGCCCGGCACCCAGATGACGATCCGGCCGCCGGGGAGGGTGACCCTGGCCAGCGACCGCAGGGCCTCGACGTCCTCCTCGATGTGCTCCAGGACGTTCATCATCACGACGGTGTCGACCTTCTCACCGATCGGGATCTCGGTCGGCAGGCCGAACTGCAGCACGTCGATGTCGTCGCGGCCCGCGAAGCGCTTCCTGAGCTGCTCCACGCAGTAGGGGTCGAAGTCGCTGACCACCAGCCGGTCGAGGCGGGGCAGGAACTGCTCGGCGAAGTGGCCGAGGCCGGAGCCGATCTCCAGCATGGACCGGCCCACGTGCGGGGCGACCATGTCGAGCTCGTACTGCCGGTAGTTCTTGGCCTCGTCCCCACCGAGGTGGTTCTCCAGGGCCTCGTCACCGGCCGCGGGTTGCACTACGCGGTCATACCCAGACATGCGGTTCCGTCCAGCTCGTTCGGGAAAGGCCGCGGCGCGAACCGCGGATGGGGGACAGCCAGAGTCTAGTGGCCCCGTCCGTACCGCGACCGCCCGAACGATCGAGACCCGGCCCGGCCCTCCGCCGCCGCCGGCCCGGCCCTCTCCGCCCCCGGCCCGTTCCCGGCGCGCGTGACACCGGCCCCGTCCCCCGATTACCGGCTCCGCCGAATCACCGATAAAGCACCCGCGTTTCCGTGCTTTTCCCCGTACGGGAGAAGTCCGGGTCGGATGCGACGGTGAGATGTGCACCGCAGGACAAGGAAAACCCCCCTGGAAAAGGACGGTCCCGCCGGTTCGTGATGTGAGAACGGTGCGATTCCCGGAAAGTGGAAAAGGAGCGCGAACCGATGGAACAGGTCCAGTGGTGGCGCGGGAACCTCCCCGCGGAGACGAACGCCCTCATCGGCCGGGAGGGCGAGGTGCGACGGTTGCTGAAGCTCGTGGCCGACACGCCGCTGACCACGGTCACCGGTGCCGCCGGCGTCGGCAAGTCCCGGATCGCGATCAGGGCCGCGTGGGAGCTGCGCGACCACCGTCCGGACGGGGCCTGGCTGGTGGAGCTGTCCGGTGAACGCGACGGCGACCTGCTCGCCGACACGGTCGCGTCCGTCCTCGGGCTGCCGGAGCGGTCCGCCCGGTCGCAGACCGAGGCGCTGGCCGGTTTCCTCGCCGGCAGGAGGCTCCTGCTGGTCCTCGACGGTTGCGAGCACCTCCTGCCCGCCTGCCGGGCCCTCGCCGCCGCGATCGTGGCGGCCGCTCCGGACGTGAGGATCGTCGCGACCTCCCGCCGCTCGCTGGGACTGCTGGGGGAGGCGCTGCTGCCCGTCGAGCCCTTCGACGTACCCGGCCCGGCCGGGCTCCCGGACCCGGCCGGGTCGACCGGCCCGGGAGAACCCGTACGAGGGGGAGGACCGGGCGGGCCGGAGGGGAACGACGCGCTCCGGCTCTTCCTCGACCGCGCCCGCAGGGTCGCGCCGGGGGCGGAACCGGCCCGCACCACGGGCCCGGCGGCCAGGATCTGCCGGTCGCTCGGCGGCGTTCCGCTCGCCGTCGTGCTGGCCGCCGGGGGGCTTCGTACGCTGCCGCCGGAGCGGCTCGCGGACCTGGTGGAGGGACACCCGTGCGCGCCGTCCGGCGCCGACGCCCCGGCCGCCGGCCCCGTCGCCGGTCCGGTCGCCGGTCCGGTCGCCGGTCCGGTCGCCGGTCCGGTCGCCGGTCCGGTCGCCGG
>NZ_JBFABE010000036.1:0-18563 GCF_040640155.1 Streptosporangium sp. NPDC023615 | reverse complement strand
CGGCCCCGTGATCACCCCTGCCACCGGCTCGGCCGTCCCCGCCGCCCACCTCGCCGATCCTGCGGCCGAACCCGCCGCCGACCTCGCCGCGCGGGCCGTGCGGGTCGCGCTCGCCGTGAGCCACGAGCTCTGCACCCCCGCGGAGCGGCTGCTGTGGGCCAGGCTCTCGGTCTTCGCCGGGGGCTTCGAGGCGGCCGGCGCCGAGTGGGTCTGCGGCGGAGAGGACCTGCGTCACGTGCCGGAGCTGCTGGAGCGCCTGGCCGGGCGGTTCCTGCTGGAGCGGATCCCCGGCGGCTACCGGCAGCCGGCCGCGGTCAGGGAGTACGGCGGGCGACGGCTCGCCCTGCTGGGCGACGAGGCCCGGACGGTGCGCCGGCACCGCTACCACTGCCTGGACCTGGCGCGCAGGGCCGAGGCCGGCTGGTACGGCCCCGACCAGGAGGAGTGGGCGGCCCGGCTCGCCTTCTCCATGACCGACCTGCGCGTCGCCCTCGGCGCGACCTCCCCGGTCCGCGTCGAGCTGGCCGGCACGCTCTGGATCCTCTGGTTCTGCCTGGGCCGGCTCAACGAGGGCCGTCATCACATGGCCCGGGCGATCGAGACGGCCCCGGTGACCGACCCCGGCCTGCCCCGGCTGCTCTGGGCGGACGCCTGCGTGGCCATAGCCCGGGGCGAGCTGGAGCGGGGCCGCCGCCGCGCCGAGGCGGCCCTGTCCGCGGCGCTCGACTGGGGGGACTACGCGGCGGCCGGTCACGCCCAGCTCGGGCTGGCCAGCCGGTCACTGCTCGCCGGCGCCCTGGACGAGGTCGAGCCCCGCGTCGAGTGCGTGCGCGCGTACTTCCGCCGGGCCGAGGCCGCCACCGCCGGCGAGCCGCTCGCCATGGTGACGGCGGCGACGGCCGTCACCTGGCGCGGCGAGTTCGACCGGGCCGTCTCGGTGCTCCAGGAGGTGCAACGGCTCTGCGACGCGCGCGGCGAACGCTGGGTCCGCGCCTGCGGGGACTACGTGCTGTCCATCGCCCAGCTCGGCCTGGGCCGGGTCGCCGAGGCGGCCAAGGCCGCCCGGCAGTCGCTCGACGTCAAGTGGCGCCTGCGCGACGCCGCCGGCGTGGCCCTGGCCGTCGACCAGCTCGCGGTGATCGCCGCGGTCGAGGGCGACGGCCGCCGTACCGCCAGGCTCCAGGGGGCCGGGATGCGGCTCGGGGCCACCTTCGGTCTCCGGGACCTGGGCTCCGAGGGCATGTCCGAGCCGAGGACCGTCGCCCAGCGGACCGCCAGGCAGCTCCTGGGCGACGAGACCTACGAGGCGCTCTTCGCCGAGGGGTACGGGGACGAGCCGGACGCGGCGGTCGCCTACGCCCTGCGCTGACGTCCGCCGCCGGCGCCCGGGGCACGGGCCCCGTCCCACCGGCCCGTCCCGCCGCCCCGTCCCGCCGCCCCGTCCCGCCGTCTCGTTCCGCCGTCTCGTTCCGCCGTCTCGTTCCGCCGTCTCGGCCGCGGGGGGCCGGCCGTTCCGCTCAGCCGTCCGACGCCAGCCAGTCGTCGATGCCCTGGAAGAGCTTCTTGCGCGTCTCCTCCGGCGCCGCCGAGACCCGGATCGACTGGCGGGCCAGCTCCGCCAGCTCCGGGTCGGAGAAGCCGTACACCTGCCTGGCGAGCTCGTACTGGGGCAGCAGCCGGGCGCCGAAGAGCAACGGGTCGTCGGCGCCCAGCGCGATCGGCACCCCGGCCTCGAACAGGCGCCGCAGCGGCACGTCCTCGGCCCGCCCGACCACCCCGAGACCGACGTTGGACGTCGGGCAGACCTCGCAGGCGATGCCCCGCTCGGCGAGGCGCTCCATGAGCCGCGGCGACTCGGCCGCCCGGACCCCGTGCCCCACCCGGTCGGCCTCCAGCACGTCCACGCACTCGGCCACGCTGGCCGCGCCCAGCAGCTCCCCGCCGTGCGGCACGGCCAGCAGCCCGCCCCGCTTGGCCAGCCGGAAGGCCCCGTCGAAGTCGCGGGCCCGGCCGCGCCGCTCGTCGTTGGAGAGCCCGAACCCGACCACTCCCTGGTCCATGTAGCGCATGGCGAGCCGGGCGAGCGTCTTGGCGTCCAGGGGGTGGCGGGTGCGGTTGGCGGCCACCACCACCGCGATGCCTATCTGGGCGTGGTCGGCGGCCCTGCGCGTCGCGTCGAGCATCAGCTCCATGGCCGAGGTGAGACCCCCGAACGTCGCGGCGTACCCGGAAGGGTCGATCTGGATCTCCAGCCAGCCCGACCCCTCGGCCGCCTCGTCCTCGGCCGCCTCGCGCAGCAGGCGGTAGACGTCGCTCTCGCGCTGCAGCACCGAGCGCGCGATGTCGTAGAGCCGCTGGAAGCGGAACCAGCCCCGTTCGTCGGTCGCCCGCAACTGCGGGGGCCAGTCCTCCTGCAGGGCGTCGGGAAGGTGGGAGCCGTGCTCGCGGGCCAGTTCGACGAGGGTCGAGTGCCGCATGGAGCCGGTGAAGTGCAGGTGCAGGTGAGCCTTGGGCAGGTCGCTGAGGGGACGTGGCATTTCAACATGGTGCCGTACCCGGGGTGGTGGGGATGTTCCTTGGTCTCAACCTGACGGGGTCCTCATACGTTGGGGAGGGCGGAAGGGGACCTCGATGACGGAAGAAGACGAGGCGGCCTTCGACGAGTTCCTGGCCGCACGGAGTACGGCGCTGCTGCGTACCGCGATCCTGGTCTGCGGCGCCTCGCCGCACGACGCCGAGGACCTGGTGCAGAACGCGCTGGAGAAGATCTACCGGCACTGGAGCCGGATCCGGCACGACAATCCCGAGTCCTACGCCCGCAGGGTCGTGGTGAACGCCGCGATCGACGTCTCCCGGCGCCGCAGGGTGATCCAGGAGATCACCTTCGCCCGTTCCCCGGAGACCGCGGTGGTCCCGCCGGTCGAGGTGCCGCGCGCGATCAAGATGACCGTGGCCGAGGCCAGGGCGGTCCTGGAGGCGGCGGGCCTGACGGCGAGCGTCGAGGGCGAGACCGCCGAGGCGGGCCTGGTGGTCGAGCAGACCCCCGACATCGGGGAGAGCGTCCCCCACGGGTCCACGGTCAGGCTGGTGGCGATCGACCCGGCCCGGCCCGCGCCGTCCTCGACGACCGGCGGCTCCGAGGAGAGGACGGCGATGCCGCAGGACCTCGGTGACCTCGGGGACGGCCGCGCGTTCGGCGGCGTCAGGTTCGGCTACCTGCCCGACGGCCTGGAATGGGGGAAGTGGTCGGGCAAGAACGGCTTCGGCACCACGAGCTACACACGACGTGGCGGCGGCCGGGCCTGCCCGAGGGAGAGTACGACGTCCAGGCCGTGGTCTACCGGGACGGCGCGGTCGCGCAGCTGAGGAAGCGGATGAAGGGGTACGGACGGCAGGGCGCCGAGCCGATCACGATCGACGGGCGCACCGCGTACCTCGTCCGGGCGGGCGAGGCCGCCTCCCGGATCGACGAGAACGGCACCCTCACGCTCGTGTGGACCGAGAACCGGGACGTGGCCGTCGAGGTCATGATGAGCCCCGGCTACGCCGGTGGGTTCGGACCGGGCCGAGGCCGAGATGAGGAAGATCGCCGAAGGGGTCGAGCCCACGGAGTGAGACCGGGTCGGCGGTCGATCCCTCTGGTCGTTTCCCCCGCGCTCCCGTAATTACTTTTTCACCTCAAAAGTGTTATTTCGGACGGATGCCACCGGTTTTCGGTGGCATCCGTCCATATCTCATTCCGCCATATGTCAAGGAAATCTGGGAAACGGGCTTTCAGTCGAGCGCGCCCCCGTGCGACCGTAGAGCCACACGTAGTCGAAAGACGCTGGGGCTGCCATGGAAGCGGACGTCTTCGTCGGCAGGGAGACCGAACTCGCCGACGTGTCCGCCCTGCTCGAAAGGGTGCGGCACGTCACGCTGACCGGCCCCGCCGGAGCCGGCAAGAGCGCCCTCGCCCTGCGGCTGGCCCGCACCCTCGCGCCGGCGTTCCCCGGCGGGGTGCACGTCGTGGAGCTGGCGGAGGCGCCCTCGGACCTGGACTCCCTGACGGAGGCCCTCGCCGGCGCGATCGGCGCCCGCCACCGGCCGGGGAGCCCGCCCCTGCACTCCCTGGTCGACGGGCTCGCCGACCGCCGGACCCTGCTGGTCCTGGACACCTGCGACCGCGTGGTCGGCGCCGCGGGCATCCTGGTCGGCCTGCTGCTGCGCTCCGTCGAGGAGCTGCGCGTCCTGACCACGAGCAGGCAGCGGCTGGGCCTGCCCGGCGAGCACCTCTACCCGGTCGGCGGGCTGTCCGGCACCGAGGCCGTCGAGCTGCTGACCGCCCTCGGCCTCGACCGGCCCGGCCTCGACCGGCCCGAGGGGGATCCGGCCGGGTTCTGCGCCCGCCTGGACAACCTGCCGCTGGCCATCCGGCTCGCCGTGACCGGCCCCCGGGCCGGCGGCGACGTCCACCGGCACACCTCCATGCGCGCCGCCCTCGGCTGGAGCCACGAGCTCTGCACCCCGCTGGAACGCCTGCTCTGGGCGCGGACCTCGATCTTCGCCGGCACCTTCGACCTGGAGGCGGCCGAGGCGGTCTGCGCCGACGACGCCTTCGCCCCCACGGACGTGCTGGACGGACTGCTCGGCCTGCTCGACAGGTCCGTCCTGGTACGCGAGGAGGGCGAGGGCGGGGTCCGCTACCGCATGCCGAACACCGTCCGCGCGTTCGGCGAGGTCTGGCTCGACCGGCTCGGCGAGACCGAGGACGTCGGACGCCGCCACCGCGACCACTACCTCGCCCTGTCCGCCCGCGCCGAGATGAGCTGGCAGGGCCGCCAGCTGGAGTGGTACCACCGGCTGGTCCTCGAATGCGGCAACATGCGCGGCGCCATCGAGTACTGCTACTCCAGGCCCGAGGAGTACCGCAAGGGCCTCGACCTGGTGGGCAACCTGTGGTTCCTGTGGGCCTGCTGCGGCATGCAGGCCCCCGGCGACGACCTCCTCCAGCGCGGCCTGGACCTGGAGCACGCCGCAGGTCCCGAACGGGTCAAGGCCCTGTGGGTGCACGCCTGGGTCTCCATCCAGCGCGGCGACCTGAAACGCGCCGAACAGGCCCTCTCCGAGTGCGCCGCCCAGGACGCCGACGGCTGCGCCACCGCTTACGTCAGCCAGTTCCAGGCCCACCTGGCCGTCGTCAGGGGCGACGTGGGCGAGGCGCTGCGGCTCATCAAGCACGCCCGGGTACGGCACCGCTCCTCCGGCAACGTCTTCCCCGGCTTCCTGCCCACCTACACGGTGGTCGCCACCGCCATGATGCTCACCGGCCGCCACGACCAGGCCGTGTCCGTCCTGCGCGAGGGGCGTGAGCTCTGCGAGTCCTGCGGCGACTACTGGACCCTCATCCGCCTGGACCTCCTGCTGGGCCAGGCCGAGCACTTCCTCGGCAACACCGTCTCCGCCGCCGGGTCCGCCCGCGGCGCGCTGCGCGGGGCCCGCCTGTTCGGGGACACGATCTCGCTCATGGAGGCGCTGGAGGTGTTCGTCGTGATCGCCGAGTCCTCCACCGACGACGTCACCGCCGCCACCCTGTTCGGGGCCTCGCGGGCCGCGTGGAGCGACACCGGGATCCCGCCCAGCCGGTCGCCCATGATCGCACCCCTGCTCCGCACCGCCGAGCTGCGGCTGCGCGGGCGCCTGGGCAGGGCGGAGTTCGACCGGCTGGTGGAACAGGGCGGGGCGATCGACCTGCGGGACGCCGTGGACCACGCGCTGCGGGAGGATCCTTCTTGACGCGGCACGGCAACCTGCCGATCGAGATGAACAGCTTCGTCGGCCGCGCGGCCGAGCTCGACGAGATCGCGAAACTGCTCGACCGCGGCCGTCTGCTCACCCTGCACGGGGCCGGGGGCGTCGGCAAGACGCGCCTCGCCCTGCAGGCCGCCCGCATGCTGCGGGACGACCACCCCGACGGGGTCTGGCTGGCCGAGTTCTCCGCCGAGACCGACGGGGACCGGCTCGCGGGCGTCGTCGCCGGGGCCTTCGGCCTGCACGAGGCCACCGGCCGCCCGATCCTGGACTCCCTCGTCGACTTCCTCTCCGGACGGCGGCTCCTGCTCGTCCTCGACGCCTGCGAGCACCTCGTCGGCCCCTGCGCCGCCGTGGTCTCGGCCCTGCTGGCCGGCGCGCCCGACATCCGGATCATGGTGACCAGCCGCCAGGAGCTCGGCCTGCCGGAGGAGGTCGTCCTGGCCGTCGAACCGTTCCCGGTACCCCCGCCGGAGGCCGCCGACCTCGCCGGGTACGACGCGATGAGCCTCTTCCTCGACCGCGCCACGGCCGTCGCCCCCGGCCTGCGCACCGACGAGCGGGCCATGATGGCCGTCGCCAGGCTCTGCCGGAGGCTCGACGGCATGCCGCTCGCCATCGAGCTGGCGGCCAGCCACATGCGCGCGCTCTCGGCGACCCAGCTCGCCGACCAGTTCGAGAACCGCTTCGCGTCGTCCCCCGGCGGCGTGGGAATGCTCCTGCGCCACACGCTGAGCGCCGCCACCGCCTGGAGCCACGAGCTGTGCACCCCCGCCGAACGCCTGCTCTGGGCGCGCCTTTCGGTCTTCGCGGGCGCCTTCGGCACGGAGTCGGCGCGCGGCGTCTGCGAGGACGAGAGCCTGCCCGACGTGCCCGCCGTGCTCGCCTCGCTCGCGGCCAAGTCCGTCGTCACCCGGGTCGGCGACCGCTACCGGCTGCTCGACACCATCAGGGACTACGGCCGCGACCGGCTCGACGAGCTCGGCGAGACGGTGCCGATGACCCACCGTCACCGCGACCACTACCTGTCCGCCGCCCTGCGGATGAGCGTGCGCTGGTTCGGCCCGGACCAGCTCGAATGGGCCGACTGGGCGTACGGGGAGCTGCGCGACATCAGGGCGGCCCTCGACCGCTGTCTCGACTCCGGCGACCCCCGCACGGGACTGGAGCTGGCCGGCGCCCTGCGGGTGCTCTGGTGCCACCTGGGCCTCGTCCGCGAGGGTCGCCGCTACCTGGACCGTGCGCTGGCCGCGGTCCCGGGCCCCGACCGGACGAGGTCGAGACCGCTGTGGGTGGCCGCCCACCTCGCGATCATCCAGGGCGACATGCCGCTGGCGCGCGCCAGGGCCGAGGAGGCGCTGGAGTCCGCCCGCCTCCACGGGGACGTCGAGGCCGAGGCCGAGGCCCAGCTCCGCCTGGCCGGGACCGACCTGCTGGCCGGTGACCTGGAGGGCGCCGTGAAGCACGTGCTGCGCGGCGCGAGGCGGCTGCGGCGGGTCCGCAAGGACGCGCACGCCGTGCTCCTGCTCCCCCTGCTGCTCGCGGTGATCGCCACCTTCGACGGCGACCTGGACCAGGCGGTGGGGATCCTGCGCGCGACGCGCCGGCGGTGCGAGGAGCTCGGCGAGCTGTGCCAGCGCGCCATGGGCGACTACGTCCTCTCGCTGGCCCTGTACAACCGCGGAGAGGTCGCCGAGGCCTCCGCCGCGGCCAGGGCGGCGCTGGAGGTCAAGTGGCGGCTGCGCGACACGGTCGGCAGCGTCCTGGCCATCGGCCAGCTCGCCAGGACGGCCGTCGCCGAGGGCGACGGCCGTCGCGCGGCCTGGCTCCTGGGCGCCGCCCGGCGGATCTGGATCACCTTCGGGCTGCCCGGCCAGGGGGTGGACTCGGTGTTCGAGCTCCGCGAGGCCGCCGCGAACCGCGCGGCGGCCCTGATCGGCGAGGCCGCCTACGCCCGGGCCTTCGAGGAGGGCGCGGCCGCCCACTACGACGCCGCGGTGGCCTACGCCCTGGGGCGCTGACCCCGCCTGACCCCCCCTAACCCCCCCTAACCCCGCTTGACCTCGCCGGGCCTCGCCGACCCGTCGGGACGGACCCCGCCGGACCCGATCGAACCTCGCCGGACTCCACCGGCGCCCCGCCGGGCGCCGCGCCCGCCCTCCCGCCCGGCCGCCGCGCCGTGCTCAGCCGGCCTGGCCGAGGAACTTGGCGAGGCGGCTCACACCCTCGACGAGATCGTCGTCGCCGAGCGCGTAGGACAGCCGGAAGTACCCCGGGGTGCCGAACGCCTCGCCCGGGACGACCGCCACCTCCGCCTCCTCCAGGATCAGCTCGGCCAGCTCGGCGGACGTCGCCGGGCGCCTGCCGCCGAACTCCCTGCCCAGCAGCCCCTTGACCGACGGGTAGGCGTAGAACGCGCCCAGCGGCTCGGGGCAGATCACGCCCGGGATGTCGTTGAGCATCCGGACCATGGTCCGGCGCCGCCGGTCGAAGGCCTCGCGCATCTCGGCCACCGCCGAAAGGTCGCCGCTCACCGCGGCCAGGGCGGCGATCTGGGCGACGTTGGAGACGTTGGAGGTGGCGTGCGACTGCAGGTTGGCCGCGGCCTTGACGACGTCCTTGGGCCCGATCAGCCAGCCCACCCGCCAGCCGGTCATCGCGTAGGTCTTGGCGACGCCGTTCAGGATCACCACCCTGTCGCCCAGCTCGGGCACCACGGTGGCGATGCTCGCGAACGTCGCGTCGCCGTACGTGAGGTGCTCGTAGATCTCGTCGGTGACGACCCACAGGTCGTGCCCGGTCGCCCAGCGGCCGATCTCCGCGACCTGCTCGGGGGTGTACACCGCGCCGGTCGGGTTGGACGGGGACACGAACAGCAGCACCTTCGTGCGGTCGGTGCGGGCCGCCTCCAGCTGCTCCACGCTCGCCAGGTAACCGGTGGTCTCGTCGGTCACCACGTCGACCTGGACGCCGCCCGCGAGCTTGATCGCCTCGGGGTAGGTCGTCCAGTACGGGGCGACGACGAGGACCTCGTCACCGGGGTCGAGCAGCGTGGCGAACGCCTCGTAGACGGCCTGCTTGCCACCGTTGGTGATCAGGACCTGGGCCGCGTCCACCCGGTAGCCGGAGTCGCGGAGCGTCTTGTCGGCGACGGCCTGCTTCAGCTCCGGAAGGCCGCCGGCCGGCGTGTACTTGTGGAACCTGGGGGTCCGGCAGGCCTCGGCGGCGGCCTCGACGATGTAGCCGGGAGTCGCGAAGTCCGGCTCGCCGGCGCCGAAGCCGATGACCGGGCGGCCCGCCGCCTTCATCGCCTTGGCCTTGGCGTCCACGGCGAGCGTGGCGGACTCGGAGATCGCGGAGATACGCGCTGAGATGCGAGGACGGGTCATGACCCCATGGTTACAGACCCGTGCCGCTCGTCCCGCCGGATATCCACCATCCGGACGGGTTCGCGGCCCGTCCGCGCGGTGCCGTCACGGGTCCGCGGCCCCCGGCGGGCGGCCCGCGGGAGGCCGGCGGGGTCGCGCAGGACGCTCGCGGGCCGCCGGCCGCCCTCCGGAGGCCCTGGTCACGGCGCCGGCGGGACGGCGGGAAACCCGTGACCAGGGCACTCACCCGCCGGTTCGACGTGATGGCCAATCACCCGTAGACTCCGGCATGGTCTTTCCGCCGCATGCGTGAACCGGCGGTCAAGACCGTGAGCCACGGACAAACTTCGGTCCAACCGATGTATGGTGGTTCATGTCTTAGGGCACTAGCGCAATTGGTAGCGCACCGGTCTCCAAAACCGGCGGTTGGGGGTTCGAGTCCCTCGTGCCCTGCGAGGAGCGGTCCGCGCATCTGGCGTCTAGCGCGCCGCTGATATGCGTTGGACTCGAAGGATTCAGGTGAGGACTGTGGCGATCGACACGCGCGGCGAAACCGCAGACAAGCCGAGCGGTGAGAAGAAGACGAAGCGGACTTCTCCCGCCCTTTTCTATCGGCAGGTCGTCGCCGAGCTGCGTAAGGTCATCTGGCCTACGCGTAAAGAACTGATCTCTTACACCATCGTCGTCCTGGTGTTCGTTCTGCTCATGGTCGGTATCGTGTCGGCGTTGGACGCGCTCTTCACCGAGGGTGTGCTGAGAATCTTCGGCGGAGCCTGAGCCACGCCATCCGGCGGGCGGGGCGCACCACGGACGAGCCATCAGCCATCGACCATCGACGAAAAGAGAACGAGCACCGTGTCCGAGTCTGCACAGTCGGCCGGCGGGTCCCGCGACGAGCGCGAGGACGAGCTGGAGAAGGCCGTCGACGTCACCGGGGATTCGCTTGACGAGTCCGGCCGGGAGATCGCCGATGCCGATGCCGACGCCGAGATCGCGGAGGCCGGGTCCGGCGGCGACGCCGAGGCGCCCGATGCCGACGAGGAGATCGCGGAGGCCGGGCAGACCCCGGCCGGTGCCGCCGACGAGGACGGTGACGAGAACGACGCCGTCGACGAGGACGGCGACGTCCTTCCCGACGTCGACCCGGTCGAGGAGTTCAAGCGGCACCTGCGCGGCCTGTTCGGCGAGTGGTACGTGATCCACTCCTACGCGGGCTACGAGAACCGCGTGAAGTCGAACATCGAGACCCGGACGCAGTCCCTCAACATGGAGGACTACATCTTCCAGGTCGAGGTGCCCACCCACCACGTGACCGAGATCAAGAGCGGCAAGCGCCAGCTGGTCAAGGAGCGGGTGCTCCCCGGCTACGTTCTGGTGCGGATGGAGCTCACCGACGAGTCCTGGTCCGCGGTGCGCAACACGCCCGGCGTGACCGGCTTCGTCGGCCTGTCCAACAAGCCGAGCCCGCTGAGCCTCGACGAGGTCGCCAAGCTGCTCGCGCCCGAGCCGTCCGAAGAGGTCAAGAAGTCCACCGCCAAGGCCTCGGCCGCGACGGTCGACTTCGAGGTCGGCGAGTCCGTCACCGTCATGGACGGCCCGTTCGCCACGCTTCCCGCCACGGTCAGCGAGATCAGCGCCGAGTCCCAGAAGCTCAAGGTGCTCGTGTCGATCTTCGGTCGTGAGACCCCGGTGGAGCTCTCGTTCAACCAGGTCTCGAAGATCTGATCCGGTCACGTAGACTTCGTTAGTCTGCCCCGCGTTCGCGGGGACGGTTCCACGATCGCGGCGCCGGTCAAGGCGCGGTCGCGATCGGCCCCGCGCGTGCGGGGATTGCTGGAACGTCGCTCAGAGAAGAAGGACCCGGAGAGAATCATGCCTCCCAAGAAGAAGGTCGCAGCGCTGGTCAAGGTTCAGCTTCCCGCTGGCCAGGCCACGCCCGCCCCGCCGGTCGGTACCGCCCTCGGTCCGCACGGCGTCAACATCATGGAATTCGTGAAGCAGTACAACGCTGCCACCGAGGCCCAGCGCGGCAACATCATCCCCGTCGAGATCACCATCTTCGAGGACCGCAGCTTCACCTTCGTCACGAAGACGCCCCCGGCGCCCGAGCTGATCAAGAAGGCCGCCGGTGTCGCCAAGGGTTCGGCCGTCCCGCAGAAGGACAAGGTGGGCAAGCTCACCCGTGAGCAGCTGCGCCAGATCGCCGAGACCAAGATGCAGGACCTCAACGCCAACGACGTCGAGGCGGCGGAGAAGATCATCGCCGGCACCGCGCGGTCGATGGGCATCACGATCGCCGACTAGCACCATCCGCCGCACGTGCCCGGCGGCGATCCCGCGGCGGTGAACACGCCCGCGGATCGGCCGGAAGGCGACGGCCGCGACCACGGTCGCAGCACGACACCGTACGTCGACGTCAAGTGGAGGGGCCGGCGCAGGCCCGTACCACGGACACTCGGATTCACAGGAGTGAGCAAGTGAAGCGCAGCAAGGGATACCGCGCCGCAACGGCGCAGGTCGACCGCGAGACCCTCTACAGCCCCGCCCAGGCGGCCAAGCTGGCCAAGGAGACCAACGTCGCCAAGTTCGACGCCACCGTCGAGGTGGCCCTGCGGCTGGGTGTGGACCCCCGCAAGGCCGACCAGATGGTGCGCGGCACCGTCAACCTCCCGCACGGCACCGGCAAGACCGCCCGGGTCCTGGTCTTCGCGACCGGCGACCGTGCCGAGGAGGCCCGTGCCGCGGGCGCCGACATCGTCGGTGCCGACGAGCTGATCGACGAGGTCGCCAAGGGCCGCCTCGACTTCGACGCCGTCGTCGCCACGCCGGACCTGATGGGCAAGGTCGGCCGCCTGGGCCGCGTGCTCGGCCCCCGTGGCCTGATGCCGAACCCCAAGACCGGCACCGTCACCCCGGCCGTCGGCAAGGCCGTCACCGACATCAAGGGCGGCAAGATCGAGTTCCGTGTCGACCGGCACGCGAACCTGCACTTCATCATCGGCAAGGTGTCCTTCGGTGAGCGCCAGCTCATCGAGAACTACGCCGCCGCCCTCGACGAGGTGCTCCGTCTCAAGCCGTCCGCGGCCAAGGGACGCTACGTCAAGAAGGTCGTCTTCTCCACGTCCATGGGCCCCGGCATCCAGGTCGACCCCAACCAGACGCGGGCGCTGACCGCCGAGCTCGACGCCTGATACCAGACGTCTTCCGCGGAAGGCCTCAACCGAATGGCCATTCGGTTGAGGCCTTCTTCGTTCTCCCGAAGGACGCGCCCGGCCGTGTCGACGCGTAGTGTCGTAAGTCAGGATCATCGGGGGAAACGAAGGAGTGAGGACGAAATGCGCCGATTGGCTCCCGCACTTGCACTGGGAGCGGCCGCGCTCGTCGCGGTCGCGGGATGCGGTACGCAACAGGGCACCGTAGCCCTCGGAAACGTCAAGCTCGCCGCCGCCGACGCGGTGCAGCAGAGCGCACAGAAGGCGGAGACGGTCACCTCGTACTCCGCGGACGTGGTCCTCGACGCCAAGGGCGACGAGAAGAGCACGGGCAAGGTCCAGGGCAGCATGCTGTACCGGAGCCAGCCCACGCTGGCGGTCGACATCAGGCTCGACACGATCGCCTTCGGCGGGCAGAACGTGCCCGGCGGGGCGCGCGCCATCCTGTCGGACGACACCGTCTACGTGAAGTCGGAGATGCTGAACAGGATCGGCGGCGTCACCACGCCGTGGGTCAGGGTGCCGCTCAGCAAGGTCGACGCCCAGGGACAGGCCGAGATCAAGAAGTTCATGGACCAGGCCAGGCAGTTCGACCTGGCGGGCACCGTCAAGATGCTGACCGCGTCCAAGGACGTCAAGGCGGTCGGCACCGAGGCGGTCGGCGGGGTCGACACGACCCACTACAGCGGGACCTTCCCGGTCGCCGAGGCCGCGCGGCTGGTCGACCCGGCCGAGCGCCAGAAGCTCCAGGAGAGCCTCTCGCACGCCAAGAACGTGAAGTTCGACCTGTGGGCCGACGCCCAGAGCCTGCCCCGCAAGGTGACGCTCAGCGGCTCCGAGAAGGACGCGACGTTCAACCTGACGGCCCTCTTCAAGGGCTTCAACGAGCCCGTGGACATCGCCGCCCCGCCCGCCGACCAGGTGGGCGACCTGCCCGAGGGGCGCGGCGGGAACTGACGCCCCTCGCCCCACGCTCTTTCGCCCGCGCCTCCGGTCCCTCGACCGGGGGTGCGGCTCCGTTGTACGGGCAGGGCGCGCGGGGGTGCGCGGGGGCGCGCAAAGGGCGCAGGGGCGAGGGCGGGGCGTGCGAGGGACGCGACGGTGACCCGGGAGGGACCCGTGAGGGACGCGTGAGGAGGCCGTGTGAGGGACGCCGCGCGGCGGTCCGTGCCCCCGGAGCGCGAAAGGCCACCGGGACGCCTGGGATGTGTCCTGGGGCGCCCCCGGGGGGAGCCGGAGGCCGCGCCCGGGGACGATTTGGCATCCGGGGCGGCAGGACGTAAGCTGTCAACGCCGAAGACCGCCGGTCGTCGTCGGGCCTCATGGCCTGCCGACCTAAAGGATCCACGTCAGTGGACGGCCCGCGTAGGTGTGATGTGAGTTTTCATTTGGATTGACCTCCTAATGTGAGCCCCGTGCGCCTGCGCCGGGGCTTGTCCGTTTTCTGGGCGCCTTTGCCCCGGCGGCACATCTGGAAGGAGGCCCATGGCGAAGGCAGAAAAGGCAACGGCTGTCGCAGAGCTGAAGAGCAGCTTCGACGGCTCCAGCGCTGCCGTTCTGACCGAATACCGCGGTCTCACCGTCGCACAGCTCAAGCAGCTGCGTGTTTCTCTCGGTGAGAATGCGAAGTTCGCCGTGGTGAAGAACACGCTGACCAAGATCGCGGCCTCCGAGGCCGGGTTCAGCCAGCTCAACGACCTGCTCGCGGGTCCGTCGGCGATCGCTTTCGTCAACGGCGACGTGGTCGAGGCTGCCAAGAGTCTGCGTGAGTTCGCCAAGGCCAATCCCCTCCTGGTCATCAAGGGCGGTGTGGTCGACGGCAGGTCGATGACGCCGACCGAGATCAGCAAGCTTGCCGACCTCGAGTCGCGCGAGGTCCTCCTCGCGAAGCTGGCCGGTGCCCTGAAGGCGAAGCAGGGCCACGCGGCCGCCGTCTTCAACGCGCTGCCCACCAACATGGCTCAGCTGGCCGAGGCCCTGCGCGCCAAGCGCGAAGGCGCCGGCGAGTAGGTCCGCGCAGGCGGTCACAGGGGATTAACGCAACCGCGGTCCCAACTTTCCCAGCACGTCACATCCGTATGGAGGAACCACCATGGCGAAGCTCAGCACCGACGAGCTGCTCGACGCTTTCAAGGAGATGACCCTTCTTGAGCTGTCCGACTTCGTGAAGGTCTTCGAGGAGACCTTCGACGTCAAGGCCGCCGCTCCGGTCGCCGTCGCCGCCGCGGCCGCCCCCGGTGCCGCCGCCGCCGAAGAGGTCGAGGAGCAGGACGAGTTCGACGTCGTCCTCGAGGCCGCCGGCGAGAAGAAGATCCAGGTCATCAAGGAGATCCGCGCCCTGACCAGCCTGGGCCTCAAGGAGGCCAAGGACCTCGTCGACGGCGCTCCCAAGTCCGTCTTCGACGGCAAGGTCAACAAGGAGCAGGCCGAGAAGGCCAAGGCCGCCCTCGAGGGTGCCGGCGCGACGGTCACCGTCAAGTAGTTCGTTCGTTCACGCGACAGGAGCGGGTCCACCAGGTGCCGGTGGCCCGCTCCTTTCGTGTGCGCGCCCTCTTTCCGCGCGCCCTCTTTCCACGCGCCCTCTTTCCACGCGCCTCTTTCCATGCGCCTCTTTCCGCGTGCGCCACCCTCCTCCGCACGCCGCCCTCCCTCGCGCGCCGTTCCTCGCGCACCGCCGGAGGTCTCCCGGGGGGACGCGGGGCCGGGCGCGGAACGTCGAGCCGCCCGCGGGGCGGCGACGGCCGGGGAAGCTATTGGACCCTCTTCCAATTCGGGCGATCGCGGCTACCGTTGTTCCCATCGCGGGCTCGCGCCGGTGGAGTCCTCCGCCGCGCAGGGGCGGACGCCGTCCGGCGGGCCCACAGGAGGGCGGCAGGGTGGGCGTCGAGGTCGTGGTCGAGGGGCTGACCAAGTCGTTCGGCAGGCAGGTCATCTGGGAGGACGTCACGCTGACCCTCCCCGCCGGAGAGATCTCCGTGCTGCTCGGCCCCTCGGGCACGGGCAAGTCCGTCTTCCTCAAGACCCTGGTAGGCCTTCTGAGGCCCGAACGCGGCCATATCTGGATCGACGGGCACGACCTCGCCAACTGCGGCGAGAACAGGCTCTACGAGCTCAGGAGGCTGTTCGGCGTCCTGTTCCAGGACGGGGCCCTGTTCGGCTCGCTCAACCTCTACGACAACGTGGCCTTCCCGCTGCGCGAGCACACGAAGAAGAGCGAGACCGAGATCCGCCGCGTCGTGATGGAGAAGATGGAGCTCGTCGGGCTCGTCGGCGCCGAGGGCAAGCTGCCCGGCGAGATCTCCGGCGGCATGCGCAAGCGGGCGGGCCTGGCCAGGGCGCTGGTCCTCGATCCTGAGATCATCCTGTTCGACGAACCCGACTCCGGGCTGGACCCGGTCCGCACGGCCTACCTCAACCAGCTGATCGTGGATCTCAACGCGGAGACCGAGGCGACCTTCCTCATCGTCACCCACGACATCAACACCGCGCGTACGGTGCCCGACGGCATCGGCCTGCTCTTCCGGCGTGAGCTGATCATGTTCGGCCCCCGGGAGATGCTGCTCTCCAGCGACGAGCCGGTGGTCCGCCAGTTCCTCAACGCCCGCAGGCACGGCCCGATCGGCATGTCGGAGGAGAAGGACGTCTCCGAGCTGGAGGCGGAGGCCCAGCTCGGGCACGAACCGGGAGGCCTGCCGCCGATCCCGCCGCAGCTCATGCCCAGCGAGGGCCGGATCCGCCGCACGCAGCGCCCGCCGGGGGCGTGGCTGGCCGCCAACGGGGTCGTCCCGCCGCCGGGCTCGTTCCTGGACGAGCGGGGCCGCGACTGGCTCCGGGAGTATCCCCGCCCGGCCACGACGCACACCGGCGGCACGCGCTGAGCGGGCCACGACCGGGCCGCTCGACCGGGCCGGGAGCCCTCCGGCGGCCCGTTGGCGAGACTCCGTACGGCGGGTACGCGAAGGCCGCCATACGGACACCTACGGCGGGTTATGATCCGGCGAGCGTGCCGTTCCCGGAGGCGGGATCGAGGATCGTGCCGTTCCCGCAGGCGGGGGAGCCGCGCTCACCCGCCCGCGTTCCACAGGCCGCGCGAGGGGAGAGAACGCATGGCATCGCACGCCGTCCGTCCGCCCGGGTCCCGTCGCCTGCGCCGCTCCGCCCGCCCCCGCCGCCGGCGGGGCAGGCTCGCCGGGCCGGTGCTGGGGGTGCTGATCGCGCTGCTCCTGGCCGTGGCGCTGTGGGTCGGCGCGGAGCTGCGCGACGCCCAGGCGGCGGCCGACGACAGGCAGGCCGCGACGCGGGCGGCGGGGACGTACGCGGTGCATCTGCTCTCCGTCGGCCACCGTGCCGTCGACGCCGACATCGGGCGCGTCCTGGCCGCCTCCACCGGCAGGGCCAGGGCCGAGTACGCCGGGACCGCCGCCGAGCTCAGACGGACGACGGTCGCCGGGAGGCTGCTGCGCGCCGGCGCGCTGCGCGCCTCCGCGCTGGTCTGGCTGAGGGGGGACACGGCCCGGGTGATGGTGGTGGGTGACGAGGTGATCAGGCGCGAGGGGAGCTCCGACGCGCCACGCGAGCGGTTCCACCGCTGGAACATGGAGGTGACCAGGACCGGGCCGACCTGGCTGGTGTCGCTGGTGGAGCCGGTGTCGTGACGGGAGCCTCCCGGCTGGCGATCGCGCTCATGGCCGCCGTCGCGCTGGCCCTCTCGGGGGTCGTCTGGATCATGTACGCCGACCTGAGCCGCCTGCGCGCCGACGAGAGGGCGGCGCGGGAGGCGCTGGCCACGGCCCGCGCGGTCGCCGCCGACATGCTCTCCTACGACCACCGTACGATCGAGCAGGATTTCGCCAGGGCGGGCGGATACACCACCGGGGCGCTCAGGCTGCACTACAAGGAGCTGGCCGGCGGCGTGGCGGCGCAGGCCCGGCGGGAGAAGGCGGTGCAGCAGGCCGCCGTCACCGGGGCCGGGGTGGAGTCGGCCTCGGGACGCGCCGGCCGGGTGGAGGTGCTCCTGTTCATGAACATCAGCACGGTGAAGATCCTCAAAGGGGGGAAGGAACCCCACCGCGAGACCAGCCGGAACCGGGCCCGTTTCATCATGATCCAGAAGGACTCGCGCTGGCTGGTCGCCGAGATCTCCACCCTGCTCGGCGACCCCCCTCCACCGTGATCGGCGCGCCGCTTCATTCAATTGTTAGCAAAGACCTGGTTTGAGCCTGGCCAAGCCTCGGGTACACCGGCCATGGCAGCGTCGATCGTCGGCCGGAGCATCGGCCGGTGACCGGAACGCCGGGTCACTCTGCGTCAGTCACACCAGGTCGGTCATCGTCTTGGATCGTGGAGGTGTACGCAGGCCACCCGGTGGGAAAACTCCCAGGGCCGCGGCTGTTCCCCGGCCGAAATGTCAGCTCCCGGGCTTGACGTTTCGGTTCCGAAGAGCGATGCTGCGACCAACGTGGAGCTTGCAGTGAGACTGAAGTGGACAGGTGTATGCCGTTCGGCTACACTGCCCCTTTGCGCTGCCCTTTGACGACCCGCTTCTTTTGGTGCTCTGATGCATGGTCGTCTGGCGTGCGTGTAGTCAGTCCGCCGCGAGCCCTCGGAAGGACATCTGTTGGCAGCCTCGCGCAACGCCTTCGCCGTACCCGCCGGTCCCCGTCGTGTGTCTTTCGCACGAATTCAGGAGCCGCTCGAAGTTCCTGACCTTCTCGCTCTACAGACCGAGTCCTTCGACTGGTTGCTCGGCAACGAGAAGTGGAAGGGGCGGGTCGAGGCGGCTCGCCAGGCCGGGCGCAAGGACGTTCCGGCCCAGTCGGGCCTTGAAGAGATCTTCGAGGAGATCAGTCCCATCGAGGACTTCTCCGGAACCATGTCCCTGTCGTTCCGGGATCACCGGTTCGAGCCGCCCAAGTACTCCGTCGATGAGTGCAAAGACAAGGACATGACCTACTCCGCCCCGATGTTCGTCACGGCGGAGTTCATCAATAACACCACCGGTGAGATCAAGAGCCAGACCGTGTTCATGGGCGATTTCCCGCTCATGACCGGTAAGGGGACGTTCATCATCAACGGCACCGAGCGTGTCGTGGTCTCCCAGCTGGTCCGCTCTCCGGGGGTCTACTTCGACCGCAGTGTCGACAAGACCTCCGACAAGGACCTGTACGGCTGCAAGGTGATCCCCTCGCGGGGG
>NZ_JBFABE010000035.1:30208-78004 GCF_040640155.1 Streptosporangium sp. NPDC023615 | reverse complement strand
CGTCTCGTCCGCGGCGCTGGGCAAGCTCGCCAGGCGCGGCTGGGTGGACGACAACTGGCGCCGGCGCCGGCGCCGGAACCACGACCGGCACCGGCGACCGGCACTCGCCGCCGTCGCCCGTCCGGCCAGGCGGCAGGGCGGCCTCCCTGTGGAGGCTGAAGTCCTACCTGCGCCCCTACGCCACCCGCATGGTCGTCATCTGGATACCGGCCTTCGCCGCGGTCGGGATCGGCATCGTCATCCCGCTGATCGGCCGGGAGATCATCGACGGCCCCGTCGCCCGCGGCGACAGCGCGGGCGTGCTCCCCCTGGCCCTGCTGGCGCTGGCCCTGGGCGTGATCGAGGCCGCGCTCGTCTTCATGCGGCGGTGGATGCTCGCCGACGCCGTCCTGGGCCTGGAGACCAGTATCCGCGACGACCTCTACGCCCACCTGCAGCGGTTGCCGATGGGCTTCCACGCCGCCTGGCAGTCGGGGCAGTTGCTGTCCCGCGCCACGACCGACCTGTCGGCGATCCGCCGCTTCCTCGGCTTCGGCCTGCTCTTCCTGGTCATGATCACCGTTCAGATCGTCACGGTGACCGCGCTGCTGCTGCACATGTACTGGCCGCTCGGCCTGCTCGTGGTCGTCTCGACCGTGCCCATCGCGGTGACCTCGCTGCGCTTCGAGCGCCGGTACATCACCATCTCCCGCAGGGTCCAGGACGAGCAGGGCGACCTCGCCACGGTCGTCGAGGAGTCCGCGGCCGGCATCCGGACCGTCAAGGCCTTCGGCCGCGCGCGCTACGTCTCCGGGATCTTCGAGGAGGGTGCCCGGAAGGTGTACGGGACGTCGATGGAGAAGGTGGGCCTGTCGGCCAGGTTCTTCACCTTCCTGGAGGTCATCCCGAACGTCACCCTCGCCCTCGTCCTGCTGCTCGGCGCCCTCGCGGTCGGTTCCGGCACCCTCACGCTGGGGACGCTGGTGGCCTTCGCCACCCTGATGCTCCAGCTCGTCTGGCCCATCTCGGCGCTCGGCTTCATCCTCACGATGGGGCAGGAGGCGATGACCGCGGCGGACCGGGTGATGGAGGTGCTCGACACCGAGCCGGAGATCGTCGGCGGGACGGGGACGATCGAACGGCCCCGCGGGCACCTGCGCTTCGAGGGCGCGGAGTTCCGCTTCCCCGGCGCCGCCGAGCCGGTGCTGCGCGACGTCCGGCTGGAGGTGCGGCCGGGTGAGACGGTGGCCGTCGTGGGCGCGACGGGCTCGGGCAAGAGCACGCTGGTCTCGCTGGTCCCCCGGCTGTACGACGTCAGCGCCGGGCGGGTCACGATCGACGGTGTCGACGTGCGCGACCTGCCGTTGCCGGTGCTGCGCTCGATGGTCGCCACCGCGTTCGAGGAGCCGACCCTGTTCTCGATGAGCGTCAGGGAGAACCTCACGCTGGGACGGCACGACGCGAGCGAGGAGGAGATCGCCGAGGCGCTCCGGGTCGCCCAGGCCGGGTTCGTCCACGAGCTGCCCTGGGGGCTGGAGACCAGGATCGGCGAGCAGGGCATGTCGCTGTCCGGCGGCCAGCGGCAGCGGCTCGCGCTGGCCCGCGCGGTCCTCAGCCGTCCCAGGATCCTGGTGCTGGACGACACCCTGTCGGCGCTCGACGTCGAGACCGAGGCCCTGGTCGAGGAGGCGCTGCGGCACGTGTTGCGCGAGGCCACCGGCATCGTCGTCGCCCACCGCGCCTCGACCGTGCTGCTCGCCGACCGGGTGGCCCTGCTGCTGGACGGCACGATCGCGCACGTCGGCCGCCATCACGAGCTGATGGCGAGCGTGCCCGAGTACCGCGCGCTGCTGTCGGCCGACCCGGACACCGAGGAGGCGCTGCGATGAGCAGGACCGAACCACCCGCGCGGGTCGGGACCGGGGACGGAACGGGAACGGAGACCGAGAACGGCAACGGCAACGGCAACGGCAACGGCAACGGTGACAGGCTGAACGGTCCGAACGGGCGGAGCGATCGCAACGGGCGGGGGGAACCGAGGAACGCGCGGGACGGCCGGAACGGGCGAACCCCGGACGGGAACGGCCCCGGAGACGCGGCACGGGAGTGGCGCGGGGTCGCCGCCGAGGATCAGGACGAGCTCACGGAGCAGGTGTCGTTCCTGCTGCGCAGCAGGTCCCGGCGGCTGCTCGGCGACCTGCTGAGCCCGTACCGCAGGCAGATCGTCGTGCTCGTCGCGATCATCGTGGCCTGCAACGTCGCCTCGCTCTCCATTCCCTACCTGGTCAAGGTGGGCATCGACGCGGGCATCCCGCCGATGGTGGCGGGGTCCGGGCCGGGGACGCTGGTCACGGTCGTGTCGGCGATCCTGGTGGCCGCCGCCGTCCAGCTCGTGACCCGGCAGGTGTTCCTCAGGATGGCCGGGCGCATCGGCCAGGGCATCCTGCTGGAGCTGCGGCGGCGGGTCTTCGGCCACTTCCAGCGGCTGTCGCTCTCCTTCCACGACGGCTACACCTCCGGCCGGGTCGTCTCCCGGCTCACCTCGGACATCGACGCGATCTCCGAGATGCTGCAGTCGGGGTTCGACGACCTCGTCACCGCCGTGCTGACCCTGGTCGGCACGGCCGTGCTGCTGCTGACGCTGGACGTCCACCTCGGCGTGGTCGCGCTGCTGCCGTTGCCGGTGCTCGCGCTGTTCACCCGCTGGTTCCGCAGGCAGTCGAGCATCATCTACCGCCGGACGCGGGAGACGGTGGCGCTGGTGATCGTCCACTTCGTGGAGTCGATGACCGGCATGCGCGCGGTGCAGGCGTTCCGCAGGGAGCCCCGCAACCAGGCGATCTTCTCCCGGCTCAACAACGACTACCGGGACGCCAACCTGCGGAGCATGCGGCTGATCGCGGTCTTCTCGCCGGGCGTCAAGCTCATCGGGAACGTGACGATCGCGGCCGTGCTCCTGTACGGCGGCACGCTGGCCATCCAGGGCGAGGTGACCGTGGGCGTGCTGGCGGCGTTCCTGCTCTACCTGCGCCAGTTCTACGAGCCCATGCAGGAGATCAGCCAGTTCTATAACACGTTCCAGTCGGCGGGGGCGGCGCTGGAGAAGCTCTCCGGGGTGCTGGAGGAGCGCCCGGACGTGGCGGAACCGGCCGCGCCGGTCGCGCTGGACGAGCCGCGCGGCAGGATCGAGTTCCGCGACGTGGAGTTCTCCTACCTGGACGGCACCCCGGTGCTGCCCCGGCTGGACCTGGTCGTCCCCGCCGGGCAGACGGTGGCGCTGGTCGGCACCACCGGGGCGGGCAAGACCACGCTGGCCAAGCTCGTCTCCCGGTTCTACGACCCGGTGGCCGGGCGGGTGCTGCTGGACGGGGTCGACCTGCGCGATCTCGGCGAGGAGACCCGGCACGCCGCGATCGTCCTGGTGACCCAGGAGAACTTCCTCTTCAGCGGCTCTGTGGCGGACAACATCAGATTCGGCCGGCCGGACGCGAGCATGACCGACGTGGTGGCCGCGGCCCGCGCGACCGGCGCCGACGCGTTCGTCTCGGCGCTTCCCGAGGGGTACGACACCCAGGTCGGCAAGCACGGCGGCCGGCTGTCGGCCGGGCAGCGGCAACTGGTCGCGTTCGCCAGGGCGTTCCTGGCCGATCCCGCGGTGCTGATCCTCGACGAGGCGACGTCCAGCCTGGACGTCGCCGGCGAGCGGCTGGTGCAGCGGGCGATGCGGACCGTCCTGGCCGACCGGACGGCTCTGATCATCGCGCACCGCCTGTCGACCGTCGAGATCGCCGACCGGGTGCTGGTGATGGACGGCGGCAGGATCGTCGAGGACGGCCCGCCCGGCGAGCTGATCGGCGGGGCGGGCCGCTTCGCCGACCTGCACCGCGCCTGGCTGGAAAGCATCTCCGAGCACGGCGACGTGCCCGGCTGATCCGTTCTCCGGGCCGGTGCGCCGGACGCCCCGGGCACGGTGACGGCCCGGCCGGTCCGTCCCGGGACCCGGACGACGGGAGCCCGGGAGCGGCGGCCGGGGATCTCGTGCCCGGATTCTCCGCCGGCGCTGAACCTCCGCGGCGGAACCCGCGTATCTCACGGTGGAACGGCACGATCGATCCTTCCCACCCGAGCGAAAGGGGTAGTGATCCCGATGAGCACCCGGCGGTCGCGCAGACGACGGTCCCTGGCCGCCACCCTGCTGGTCTCCGCCATACTGACCGCCGGGTGCTCGTCGGCGGCCGTGACGCCCGCGCCCGCCGTCCAGGCCATGGGCGTGGCCGCCGGACGCGGCGACGCGGACGTCCGTTTCTCCCAGGAGATGATCACCCATCACCGCCTGACGATCCGGCTCGCCGCCCTGGTGGAGGGCCGGACCGGGAATCCGTACGTGCGCGACCTGGCGGCCGCCCTGACCCGGGACGAGAGGGCCGACATCGAGCTGATGTCCGGCTGGCTGCGGTCGTGGGGGGCCGAGGTGCCGCAGGACGCCGGGTACGCCGCGCACGCCTCGCACTCCGCGCACGACATGCCGGGCATGCCGTCGGCCGCGCAGATCTCCTCCCTGGAGAGGCGCTCGGGGGCCGCCTTCGACAGGCTGTGGCTGACCGTGCTGGGCAGGCACCTGGGCGGCGGCGTCCAGATGTCCCAGGTCGTGATCGCGCTGGGCACGCACCGGCCGACCGCCCGGCTCGCGGACAGGCTCGTCACCGAGCAGCGCGCCAGGATCGCGGAGATCACCGAGAAACTCGCCTGAACACGGCGCCGCGGCGCACGGCCGGAAGCGAGCCGGACGAGGCCGAGCGGAACCGGGGCCGGACAGGCCGAACGGGCGGGCCGGACGGGACAGGGCCGAACAGGGCCGGACAGGGGTAGACAGGGCCGGGCCGGACGCGCCCTCGCCGTGGCGAGGAGGCGTCCGGGACGGAAGGGGCGCCGGAGCGCCCGCCGGCTCAGCCGACGGACCCCGCGGTCTCCTGCTCGGCGGCGCGGCGCCGCTCCTCGGCCTCGATCGCCTCGGCCGTCTCGTTGTCACGGTCGCGGCGGTACTCGCGCACCGAGTAGGCGATGGCGCCGGCCCAGATGACGGCGATGGTGATGTAGGCGATCGACTGGACGGCTCCGGAGGCGTCGATCCAGTCGCTGCGCAGCAGGGTGCGCACGTTGGTCAGGATGATGACGCCGCCGACCGCGGAGCCCAGGATGCGCGGCGGGATGTGCCGGACCAGCCAGGCGGCGATGGGGGCCGCGATGACGCCGCCGATCAGCAGGACGGCCACCCAGGCGAAGTCGATGTTCTCCGAGCCGATGCCGAAGAAGAAGCCGACGCTCGCGGCGATGGCGACCAGGAACTCGCTGGCGTCGATGGAGCCGATCACCTTGCGCGGGGCCAGGCGGCCGCTGGCCAGGATCGCCGGGGTGCCGACCGGGCCCCATCCGCCACCGCCGGTGGCGTCGACGAACCCGGCCACCAGGCCGAGGGGCGCGAGGAAGCGCTTGCGCAGCGGCTTGCCCAGGTTGCCCCGCGGGAGCCCGAACGCGGTGAAGCGGATCAGGACGTAGAGGCCCAGGACGAGCAGGATGATCGACATGACCGGGGCGGCGACCTCGGTGGACAGGCCCGACAGGAAGGTGGCTCCCGCGAACGCGCCGATCGCGCCGGGGATACCGATCTTGCCGACGACCTTCCAGTCGATGTTGTTGAAGCGCCAGTGGGAGACGCCCGAGGCGAGGGTGGTGCCGATCTCGGCGAGGTGAACGGTGGCCGAGGCTGCGGCGGGGTTGGTGCCGATGGCCAGGAGCAGCGTCGTCGAGGTGACACCATAGGCCATGCCCAGGCTGCCGTCGACGAGCTGCGCGGCGAAGCCGACAAGACCTAAGAGGATGAGCGCACGCACGACGCCCCCCTTCCTGTTTTTCCTACTGTGCTGATAGGGATTATCGTGATTGAAGCGTACGGCCCCGTCAAGTCACGTTTCAAGCAGGCGTCTCACGTCATGGACAACCCCGTCCCGGCGGACGGCCGGTAGGCGGTTCGCAAGCGGGCCGCAACCGGCCCCTCGTACAACGGGTCCCGTTCCCGTACGGTCCATCAGGCGGGTCCGCCGTCGTTCACGCCGGCCCGTCCATGAACCCCCGCCCGGCGCAGCCTCTCCCCCGCCGGCCAGGGGCCACGCGTCCCGGGGGGAGACAGTGAGAGAGACATGCCCAGCCCTGCCCCCCTGGTCGCCGGTGCGGCGATCCTGTTCGCGGTCCTGACCCCCGGTGCCGCGTCCTCCGGTCCCGCCTCCCCGTTCCTGACCCCGGACGCCGCCGCGTCCGCCGTCCCCGCCCTCCAGGCCGCCCGCACCGCCGCCCCCGCCTCCGCCTCCGGGGTCCAGGACACGTCCGCCGCCCGGTCCGCGGGTGCCGGTGCGGCGTGCAGGCCGGGCGGCGGGCCCGACCTCGCCGGCAGGGACCTCACCCGGGTCGCACTGCCCGCCGACCTGTCCTGCGCCGACCTGCGCGGGGCCCGGCTGGACGGCGTGGTCGTGCGCAGCGTGCTGACCCGCGCCGACCTGCGGGGCGCCTCGCTCAGGGGGGCCCGGCTCCCGCAGGCCGAGATGGCCGGGGCCAGGCTGGGCAAGGCCGACCTGACCGAGGCCGAGCTGTACTACGCGAACCTGCGCGGCGCCGACCTGCGCGAGGCGGTCATGGACGACTCCCTGCCGTACGGGTCCCACTTCGAGGGCGCCGACCTGAGCGGGGCCTCGATGGTGCGCGCCAAGACCTACGGCGCCCAGTTCGACGACGCGAAACTGGCCGGCGTCGACCTGACCGACGCCGACGCCTACGGCGTGGACATGCGCCGGGCCGACCTCACCGGCCTCAAGGCGGCCAAGGCCCGCATGTACGACTCCACGCTGCTGCGGGCCGTGCTCAAGGACGCCGATCTGCGCGGCACGCAACTGCGCCAGTCGGCGATGAACGGCGCGACGTTCAAGGGCGCCGATCTCACCGGGGCCGATCTCGGCGACGTCACGGGCGCGCGCCTGGAGGGCAGCGAGGGCGTGCCCAAGGCCCTGCCTGCCCCCGACCCGGCGTGCGAGCCGGGCAGCGGGCAGCGGTACGCGGGCTGGGACCTGACCAGGGTCGCCGAGTTCCCCCGCGACCTGAGCTGCGCCGACCTGACCGGTGCCAGGCTGGAGGGGGTCGACCTGGGCCCGGTCAAGCTGGACCGGGCGATCCTGCGTGACATCGTGGCCACCGGGGCGACGATCCGCTACGCCAAGGGGGCCGACCTGCGCGGCGCCCTGCTGGAGCACGCCAAGCTCGGCAGCGCCGAGCTCATGGGCGCCGACCTGACGGGGGCCCGCATGTCCGGGGCACAGCTCGGCAGCGCCAAACTCGCCGGGGCGAACCTCACGAGGGCCGAGCTGTCGGGGGCGGCGTTCGGCAGCGCCGACCTGACCGGCGCCAGACTGGTCGGCGCCGACCTGCGCGACACCGAGTTCGGCAGCGCCAGGGCCGACCGGGCCGACTTCACCGGCGCGAGGATGGAACGGGCCGACCTGTCCAGCGGCGAGTTCCGCGGCGCGATCTTCCGGGGCGCGAAGCTGGGCGGCGCCGACGCGCGGTTCAGCGAGATGCGGGGCGCCGTCTTCGTGGACGCCGAGGTCACCGGCCTGAAGGCCGATCGCGCCGAGGGCATCGACCTGTCGGGGTCGTCCAGCAGGATGGCGACCGGCTGGGTGGTCTTCCTGTCCCTGACGGGGCTGGTGGTCCTCTGGGTGGTGTTCAGGGTGATCGCGCGCGGCCGCCGCCGGGCGAGGCTCGCCAGGGCCGAGCTGGCCGAGCAGGCGGTCCGCTTCGAGGAGGGCCGGGCGGCCCGGGAGGAGAACGTGACGCGGCTCGGCGAGGAGATCGACCGCCTGGCCGACGAGGGCGGGGAGGTCCTCGACTGGAACCGGGCCCTGGACTGCTACGACGCCGCCAAGGAGGCACTGGCGGCCGCGCGCGACCACGCGGACCTCAAGGCCGTGGACGTCACCGTGGCCCGGGGCCGCAACGCCCTGACCCGGCCCCGGGCCGGGTAGGCGCCGAGGCGTCGCGGCGACGGGCGGGGCCCGGTTGTGAAAGGGGCGGCGGCTCGCGCATGATCGGGGGAGAGCCGGTCGTGAGCAGGCCGGCCGTCCCCGGCCACGTGCCATCCCCGACCAAGTGAGTGATATGACACTTCATCGGAACATCGACCCCGGCCTCGCCGTCGCCGTACGGGAGGGGGCGCTGCCCGTCGTCGACCTCGAAGGCGTGGCGGTGGAGGACCTGCCCGGCCTGCGCCTGCGGATGAGCGAGGCGTTCGCCGCGATGGAGCCGCTCCCGCCGGACGAGCGGGTGACGGTCGAGGACCGTACGGTGCCCGGGCCGGACGGCGCCCCCGACGTCCGGCTGCGGATCTACCGCCCGGCCGGCCGCGAGGGGGTCCTTCCCGTCCTGTACTGGATCCACGGCGGCGGCATGATCTTCGGTCAGGTCGAGATGGAGGACCCGCGCCTCAACCACTACGTCGCCGAGCTGGGGTGCGCGGTCGTCTCGGTGAACTACCGCCTGGCGCCCGAGCATCCGGATCCGGCGCCGGTCGAGGACTGCTACGCCGGGCTGGTGTGGACCGTCAAGAACGCCGCCGAGCTCGGCGTCGACCCGGCGCGCGTCGCGGTGGGAGGGATCAGCGCCGGTGGGGGTCTCGCCGCGGGGACCGTGCTGCTGGCGCGTGACCGCGGCGGCCCGGCCGTGGCGTTCCAGCTGTTGATCTGCCCGATGCTGGACGACCGCAACACCACCCCGTCCAGCCGGGAGTTCACCGACGCCGTCGTGTGGAACCGGACCGCGAACCTGCTGGGCTGGAAGGCCCTGCTGGGCGAGCGGGCGGGCGGCCACGACGTCTCCGCGTACGCGGCACCGGCCAGGGCGGCGGACCTGTCGGGCCTGCCGCCGGCCTACGTCGACGTCGGCGAGCTGGAGGTCTTCAGGGACGAGTGCGCCGACTACGCGCTGCGGCTGGCGCAGGCGGGCGTCTCCACCGAGTTCCACCTCTACCCGGGGGCCTTCCACGGCTTCGACGGGCTGGTCCCCGGAGCGGAGATCAGCCGCCGGGCCGCCGCGGAGCGGCTGGTCGCGCTGCGCCGGGCCCTCTTCGGCTGACGGGCGGGAGCGGGCGGCCCGCGTTCGGCGGGCCGCCCGCTCCGGTGGTCACCAGCGGTCGTGTACCCGCGGGCGGATCAGCTCGTCGTAGATCTCCCGGACGCCCCGCAGGGTGGCCTCGGGCAGCGGGCCGGCCTCGGCGGCGGCGGCGTTGGCGCGGGCCTGCTCCGGGTTGCGGGCGCCGGGGATGACCACCGAGACGCCGGGCTGGTCGATGATCCAGCGCAGCGCGAACTGCGCCATGGTCATGCCGTGCGGCACCAGCGGGGCCAGGCGGCGCACCGCCTCCAGGCCGGTGGCGAAGTCGACGCCGGAGAAGGTCTCGCCCACGTCGAAGGACTCGCCGTGCCGGTTGAAGGTGCGGTGGTCGTCGGCGGCGAAGACGGTGGACTCGTCGTACTTGCCCGACAGCAGGCCGCTGGCCAGCGGGACGCGGGCGATGATGCCGACCCCGGCCTCCACGGCGGCGGGGAGCACCTTCTCCAGCGGCTTGAGCCGGAAGGCGTTGAGGATGATCTGCACGGTGGCCACGCCCGGCCGGGCGATGGCGGTGAGCGCCTCGTCGCAGGTCTCCACGCTCACCCCGTAGGCGGCCACCCGGCCCTCCTGGACCAGGGTGTCGAGGGCGTCGAAGACCTCGTCGGAGGAGTAGACCGGGGTCGGGGGGCAGTGCAGCTGCACCAGGTCGAGGGTGTCGACGCCGAGGTTGGCGCGGGAGCGGTCGGTCCAGGCCCGGAAGTTGTCCAGGGTGTAGGCCGAGGGCTCCTGGGGGACGCGGCGGCCCATCTTGGTGGCCACGGTCAGGCCCGGCCTGTCCTTGATCAGCCGCGAGACGAACTGCTCGCTGCGCCCGTCGCCGTACACGTCCGCGGTGTCGACGAACGTCACCCCCGCGTCCACGGCTGCGCCGAGGGTCTCCAGCGCCTCGTCCTCGCCGACCTCACCCCAGTCGGCCCCCAGTTGCCAGGCGCCGAGTCCGACGACGCCGACGTGCTTTCCCGTCCTGCCCAGCTCACGCTTGTCCACATCGGCGATGGTAGCCCGCGTGCCGTCCCCGGACGGCACCGCCCCGGCGCGGCACCGCAGTAGGGTCGGACGCGCCGGGTCCGCCCGGCCCGGGGTTTCCTTCGCGAACCGACACGGGGACGGTGAGGTCATGCACGCGCTCGACGTTCTCGGCGACCCGGTCAGGCGCCGGATCCTGGAGCTGCTCGCCGACGGCGAGCGGGCGGCCGGCGAGATCAGCGCCGTGGTGCAGGAGGAGTTCGGGATCTCCCAGCCCGGCGTGTCGCAGCACCTGCGCGTCCTGCGTGAGAACGGGTTCGCCACCGTGCGCGCCCAGGGGACGCGCCGCCTGTACGCCGTCGATCCCGCCCCGCTGCGGGAGGTGGACGCCTGGCTGGACCGCTACCGGCACTTCTGGACCCAGCACCTCGACGCGCTGGGCACCGAGATCGCGCGCGGACGGCGGGCGCGGCGCGCCGGGCAGGCCGCGGACCCGCCCCCCTCCGGTGGCCCCGTGCCCCCGACGCCGGCTCGTAAGACCGGGGGCGACGCCTCCGCCGACGTCCTCGACGACACCCGCTCGTAACGTAACGCGAGACGCCGTCTCTATTGACGGAATCAAAGGGGCGGTCTAGCGTGGTGGGAGAACCACGAGCCGCAGGAGAGACGCCATGACCCAGGAAGCCGTGCCAGGCTCCGGGTCCGTCCTGTCCGGCCGTAGGGATCCGATGCGGGTCAACCCGCCGCGCAAGGGCCTGCGCCCAGGTACCGCCGCCGGGGATCCGCAGACCCCCTTCTGACTCCGCCGCGGCGGCGGGTGCCGCCGCGCGGACGTCCGCGCGACCCCTCCCGCCGTCTCCGGCCGGAATCACGCACCGCCCAGGCGGGCCCTTCCTGAGACGACCCCGAGCATTCGGAGCGCATCGACCATGACCACAGACATCTCCATGTCCCCCATCACCGGACCCTCCGCCTGGCGCGGCGACGAGCTGGCCGGATCCACCGAGTGGATCTATCTCCTCGGCGACGCCGAGCGCGAGGAGCTGGAGGCCGTCGGCCGCCGGTTCGTCGAGGACGACCCCGACCTGCGCACCGTCTCCGCCGAGAGCTACCCGCTCACGGTCTCCCACGCCATGATCGACGAGTGCGCGCGGCAGATGGACTCCGGCCGCGGCTTCGTGCTGGTGCGCGGCCTGCGCACCGACGAGTACGGCGACAGGCTGGCCGGCGCGATCTTCTTCCTGATCGGTCTGCACCTGGGCACGCCGATGGAGCAGAACCAGCTCGGCGACGTGCTCGACCACGTCATCGCGACCTCCAACAAGACGCTCGACGACGCGGGCGCGCTGCCGTCCCGGGTGCGCGACCGGCTGCCCTTCCACTCCGACAGCTCCGACGTGGTCGCGCTGATGTGCCTGCGCGCGTCCAAGGAGGGCGGCTCCAGCAGCCTGGTGAGCGGCACGACGATCTACAACGAGATCCTGCGCCGCCGCCCCGACCTCGCCCCCCTGCTCTTCGAGCCGTGGCACTGGGACTGGCGCGGCCAGGACCCCGACGCCCCCGCCGACACCTACGTCTCCCCCATCTGCAGCTACGTCGACGGGACCTTCAGCACCTACGCGGGCAGCTCGATGATCTTCTCCGCGCAGAAGTACGACGGCGTGCCGCAGCTGACCGACGCGCAGGTCGAGCTGCTGCACCTCTACGACGAGATCACCCAGGAGCCGGGCCTCGCGCTGGACATGGACTTCCAGCCCGGTGACGTCCAGTGGCTGCTGAACTACGCCGCCCTGCACTCGCGCACCGGCTACGTCGACTGGCCCGAGCCCGAGCGCCGCCGGCACCTGCTGCGGCTCTGGCTCAAGCGCGACGTGGGCCGCCCGCTGGTGGACGGGTTCGGCAAGAACGTGGTGAAGGAGCGCGGCGAGGAGGCCAGGCAGCCGCTGCCGGGCGGCAACTTCAGGATCGCCGAGGCGGTCGTGCCCAACATGGACTGGGGCAACTGACCCCGCGGATCGCACCGGAACGGCCGGCGGGGCTCCCCGCCGGCCGTTCTCGCGTCCGCGCGCCTCGCGTCCGCGCGCCTCGCGTCCGCGCGCCTCGCGTCCTCGTGCCCCCGCCCTCCCCGCCCCGGTACGCCCGCGTCCGCGAGTCCCGCGTCCTCTCGCCCCCGGCGCGGCCCCCGGGCGCACGCTGACGGCCTCGCACGCCACCGCCGCCCGTAGACGCCAAAAGCCGACAAAAACCCCTTAGAGGGCTTTTGTCGGCTTTATTGGCTCCACCGGGCGGTCAGGCGGCGGGTCCTCTCACGCCGGAGGGTCGAGCTGCCGCCGCACCTCGCCGCTGTCCCAGTAGTCGACGCGGTGGGCGATCAGACCGTCGGGACCGACCCGGAACCTGAACACCCCGCGCACCCGCACCTTCCCGGCCCCGGGCGCGGCCGGGCGGAACGACATCAGGTACGCCAGGGCCGCCCGGTCGTCCTCGACCACCAGGTCCTCGACGTCGTAGCGCAGGTCCGCGAAGTCGGCCAGGAAGACCGTGAGGTTGGCCCGGTAGCCCGCCCTGCCGGTGACGTTCCGCCCCATGGCCGAGGTGTGCTCGTTGACGAAGTCCTCGCTCACGCGGGCCGCGATCGCGTCGGCGTCGTGCGCGTTGAGCGCCTCGACGTACCCGAGGACCGCGGCCCGGGTGCGGCCCGCGTCCGGACCTGTGTCCGGACCTGTGTCCGGACCGGCGTCCGGACCGGTGTTCGGCGCGGTGTACGACGCGGTGTCCCGGTCGGCGTTCAGGAGGGGGTCGCCCACAGCCTGCGTACCGTGTTGAAGACCTGCTGGTTGTGCGAGATCTCCACGACGTTGCCGTCGGGGTCCTTGAGCGCGCAGATGTAGCCGACCGGGTCGGGCATGTCGCGCGGCTCCCAGTGCAGGCAGCCCATCTCGCGGGCCCGCTCGGCGATGCCGTCCACGTCGGTGCGCTCGGGCACCTCGATGCCCAGGTGCGCGAACGGCGTCAGCAGCCCGAGCTGTCCGCCCTTGTCCTTGTTGAACGAGACCAGGACCAGGACCATCGGGGTCTCGGCCTGCTTGGCGTTGGACAGCCAGGCGCTCTCGCCGTCGGCGTCGCGGAACCGCTCGACCACCACCAGCGGGGTCAGCGAGGTGTAGAACGCGATCGCCTTGTCGAGGTCGCCGGTGGGCAGCGCGACGTGCGTCCAGCGTGCCTGGGTGAGATCACTCATGGTTTCCTCCATTTGTTCTGTTTATACCTATATGTCATTCAGAGTCCGGACGTGTCAGGTCGAACCCCGTGCGAAGGGTTGCCCCAGGGCCCTGGGTTCGCGGTGCTGGTTGGCGAAGAACAGCATCGCCAGCAGCGCGAGCAGGTAGGGGGCGACCACGAGGAGCTGGGAGTTGAGCGTCAGGCCCAGGGCGGGCAGCGCCAGGCGCATGGCGTCGGCCAGGCCGAACAGCACGCAGCCGAGCAGGGTCCGGCCCAGCCGCCAGGCACCGAAGATCACGGCCGCGATGACGATGTACCCGCGCCCGGCGGTCATGTTCTGGTTGAACGAGCCGACCTCGCCGACCGCCAGGTACGCGCCGCCGAGCCCGGCCAGCGCGCCGCACCACAGCAGCGCCTGGCGGCGGCGCAGGTTCACCCGGATGCCGGTGACGTCGGCCGCCTGCGGCTGCTCGCCGACCGCCCGCAGTTCCAGGCCCCACCTGCTGCGCTCGACCAGCCACCAGGTCAGCGGGATGATCACGATCAGCAGGTAGACCGGCCAGCGCTCCACGAACAGCGGGGCGCCGATCAGCGGGATGTCGCGCAGCCAGGGGATGCTGACCTGCGCGACCTGGTGGGAGTCGAAGGAGCTGATCGTGATCAGGAAGCTGGTCAGCCCGAGCACGAGGGCGTTGAGCACCAGGCCGACCACGAAGGTGTTGATCGCCAGCCGGTGCGAGAGGTTGCCGTGCACGAAGCCGATCACCAGCCCGATGACCACGCCGGCCACCAGCCCGGTGGTGGCGCTGCCGGTGGCGCTGGCCACGGCGATCGAGCCGAACGCGGCGCTCAGCATCATCGCCTCGAGGGAGATGTTCATGGCGCCGGCCCGCTCGGCGAGGTACTCCCCGCACGCCGCGAACGCCAGCGGCACGGTGAGCCGGATCCCGCTGGACAGGATGGTGGAGATGTCCTCTGTGCCGATCACAGGGCGGCCCCCTCGGCGACGGGCGCGGGCCGCTGCTCGGCGCGCGCGGTACGGAGTCCGGACCGCCTGCGCCGGAGCGCGGCGACGACGACGGGAGGGGCGACGAAGGCCAGCACGAGCAGGGCCTTGACCACGTCCACCAGGAACGGGGGCACGCCGGTCGCGGCGAGGAAGCCGCCGCCGGAGCGCAGCACGCCGAAGAGCAGGGCGACCGGGACGGTGAGCAGCGGGCGGTTGCGCGCGACCAGGGCGACCAGCAGGCCGTCCCAGCCGATGTTCATCGCGACGCCCGGCTGGAGCCGGTGCACGCCCACCGGGCTGGTCAGCAGCACGGCCCCGGCCAGGCCGGCGAAGGCGCCGGAGATGGCCAGCGCCACCCCGCCGAGGGCGTTGATGCGCACCCCGGCGTGCTTGGCGGTGAGCGGGTTGAGCCCGAGCATGGTGAGCCGGAAGCCCCAGCGGGTGCGGGCGATCGCCACCGCGACGATCACGGCGCCGGCCAGCCCGAGCAGCAGTCCGCCGTTGAGCTGGAGGTTCGGGTACTCCCCCACCGAGCCGAGCAGCGCGCCCGCGGGCAGCGGGTTGGACTGCGGGGAGACGATCGCGTCGCCGACCCGCGACTCCTGCAGCAGCCACGGGGTGTTCACCGAGAACGCCACGAGCTGCTGGGCGATGAAGATCATCAGCAGTGTGCTGACCACGATGTTGACCCCGCGGAGCCGGTACATCAGCGCGCTGAGCGCGGCCCACGTGCCGCCGGCCAGCGCGGCGGTCACCAGCACGACGACCAGCAGCAGCGGGCCGGGGAGCGCCAGGCGCAGCCCCACCCAGGCGCCGAACAGGGCGCCGACGAGGACCTGGCCCTCCTGTCCGATGTTGAACACGCCCGAGCGGGCGCTGACGCACGCGCCCACGGCGACGAGCAGCAGCGGCGCCGCGTACAGCAGCGTGGAGGTCCAGGCCGTCCAGTCGGCCATGCTGCCCTGGAAGAGCGCCTGCACCGAGGCGAGGGGGGACCCGCCGGTCGAGGCGATCAGCAGCGAGGCCAGGGCGAGCGCCACGATCACGGCGGCGACGGTGGCCAGGGCGGTCTGCCGGCCGGCCGCGCCCGGGGTGAGGAGGGCGAGCAGGCGGCGCCCGGAGGCGTCCGGGAGAGCGGGGCGGGATTCGTTCACGCGGCCACCCCGCCCACCAGCATGCCGAGCCGCTCGGCCGTGGCCTGCCCGGTGGGGAGCACGCCGGCGATCCGCCCCGAGGAGATCACCGCGATCCGCGAGGCCAGGGCCATGACCTCCTCCAGTTCGGTGGATATCAGCAGCACGGCCACCCCTTTCGACGCGACGTCACGCAGTCGCACGTACATGTCCTCGATGGCGCCGACGTCCAGGCCGTGGGTGGGCTGCGCCGCGACCAGGACGGCCGGGTGGGCCGAGAGCTCGCGGGCCAGCACGACCCGCTGCTGGTTGCCGCCGGACAGGCTGCGCACCGGCGTGTCCACCGACGGGGTGACGATGTTGAACTCGGCCACCAGGCGGCGGGCCACGGCGTGCGCCTTCCTGCGGCTGACGAAGCCCCGGCCGCTGACCGCGTCCAGGGACTTCATGACCAGGTTGTCGGCGACGCTCATGTCCAGCACCACGCCCGAGCTGTGCCGGTCCTCGGGCACGATGCCCAGGCCGGCGGCGTGCAGCGCGCCCGGCCGGTTCAGGTCGACCGGGGTCCCGGAGACCTCGACCGACCCCTTCTCCGGGGTCAGCAGTCCCGACAGCAGGTCGCCCAGCGTCGCCTGGCCGTTGCCCTCGACCCCGTACAGGCCGACGATCTCACCGGGCGCGACGTCCAGGCTGAGGTCGCACAGCACCGGCACGCCCTCGAGGGTGACGGTCAGGTCGCGCAGTCGCAGCGCGGGCACCGCGGCCGCCTTCCCGTCCCCGTCCGTGCCGCCGGACCGGGCGGCCTCAGGCCCGCCGGCGCCGGGGTTCTCGACCGGCAGCATGCCCAGCGCCGCGGCCTCGGCCCCCAGGGAGACCTCCCTGCCGACCATCTGCCTGGCCAGTTCCTGCGGGCCGGTCTCGGCGGTGGCGCTGTGGAAGACGACCCTGCCCCTGCGCAGCACGGTCACCCGGTCGGTGGCCGCGGTGATCTCCGCCAGCTTGTGGCTGATCAGGATGACCGCGCGGTTCTCCGAGCGGACCACCCGGCGCAGCACGCCGAACAGCTCCGCCGACTCCGCCTGGGTCAGCACCGAGGTCGGCTCGTCGAGGATGAGCACCGAGGGGTCGCGGCGCAGGCACTTGATCAGCTCGACCCGCTGCCGCTCGCCGGCCGAGAGCCGCGAGACCCGGGCCAGCGGGTCGATCGGCAGGCCGTAGCGGGCGGAGACCTCCCGCACCTGCTCGCAGGCGGCGGCCCTGTCGATCCTGCCGGTGTCGCCCAGGATGACGTTCTCCCAGACCGTGAGCGGGTCGATCAGGCTGAAGTGCTGGTGCACCATGCCGATGCCGAGCGCCACGGCCTCCTGCGGGCTGGTGATGTCGACGGCGCCGTCATGGTGCAGGATGCTTCCGGCGTCCCGGTGGACCAGGCCCAGCAGGATCTTCATGAGCGTCGACTTGCCGGCCCCGTTCTCCCCGAGCAGGCCGTGGATCTCGCCCTGGTGCACGGCGAGGTCCACGGCGTCGCAGGCGACGACCGGACCGTAGCTCTTGCTGATTCCCCGCAGCCGCAGCGCGGGCGCCGAGGGCGGGGTCAGCTCCCTCGCCCGTTCGTCGTCCGTCATCTCAGGAACCGAGCCTCTTCACTTCCGCCTTGGTGTCGATCTTCTTGCTGCCCACGTCGGCGATGAAGGCCTCCAGCTTCTCCTTCTGCTCGGGGGTGGGCTTGCAGATCTTCACCGTGGGGAACGGGTCGACGCCGAGCGTCCAGACCTTCTCCACGCCCATCTGCAGCTTCGCCTCGGAGAAGTCCTCCAGGGCGGCCCTGAAGTAGTCGCCGGGGCTGAACAGCACCGAGATGTCGAAGACCGGTTTGGTGGAGGCGCAGCGGTCGGTGCCCGGGGTGAGGGTGAGCACGTCCTTGCTGTTGGCCAGCTCCGCCGAGGCGTCGGTGGCGCCGCCCAGGTAGGGGTAGATGACCTTGACGCCCTGGCTGATCTGGGCCTGGGTGGCCTCCTTGGCCTTGGCCGAGTCGTTGAGGTCGCCGGTGTAGGTGGTCACCATGGTGCCGTTCGGGATCACCAGCTTGATGCCCGCCCTGAACGCGGCGGCCGCGTTGGTGGTGAAGTCGGCCTCGGGGCCGGTCACGAAGCCGGCCTTGGTGTGGCCTGCGTCCTTCATGACCAGGCCGGCGGCGTACCCGGCGGCGAGCATGCTCTGGTCGGCCTCGTCGGTGGAGAGCACGATCTTCGGGGTCTGCTGGATGTTGTCGGACGAGGGCACGTACCAGGCGGTCTTCGCGCAGACCGGCTCCTCCGAGGCCGGGATCGCGTCCCGCAGCTCCGAGGCGCCCAGCGCCACCATGTCGACCTTCTGCTGGCACAGCGCCCGCGCGGCGTTCAGCGCCTCGCTGGTGTTGACGCTGCCGCGCTTGATGATCGTCCAGCCCTGCGCGGTGGCGAACTCCTGCGCGGTGTCGACGAAGCTCTGGTAGTAGCCCTTGTCGTTGATGTCGCCGGGGCTCAGCACCCCGATGACGACCTTGCCGTCACCGTTGACGTCGGGCTGGCCCGCGAGCACGGTGCCGCCGTCGGTCTTGGCGCCCGCGTCGCTCGGGGCGGCGGCCGGGGCCGGCGCCGTGGCGTCGTTGCTCGCGCAGCCGGCCAGCGCCAGCGCGCTCAGGCAGGCGGTCAGTGCGGCCGTGGCCCGGCCCCTTCGATAGTATGCGGCCATGACGATCCTCTCGATCTGATGCACGCGCGCCGCCCGACGGCGCGCAAGGGGGGAACGAACTTTGTCGCCGGCGGGGATGCGGGCTTTGCCGAGCCCCTCCCCCGCCCGCGAGGCGGGTCAGGCGAGCACCTCCTCCTCGCCGGCCGGCAGGTCGGCGTAGGCGACGCGTTCCTGGTGGAAGACGGTCTCCTCGGTCGCCGCGACGAACCAGGGGAACCCCATCCGCCCGACGGCGTGCACCTTGGTCGGGTCGATCCTGCCGGGGGAGGACATGATCGATTCGTCCGCGGTGATGCAGACCACCTCGGCGATCACGATGTGCACCCCCGAGAAGCAGGAGGTCGGGTCGCCCCGGTCGATGACCTCGCGCACCCGGCACTCCAGGTGGGCCGGGCTGTCGGCCAGCGAGGGCGGCGCCACGACCTGTGACGGCACGGTCCGCCAGCCCACCAGCCCGGCCTCGTCCACGCCGGCCGGGTACTCCCTGGCCACCGTCTCGATGTGCTCGGCCAGGGCCGTGGTGGTCACGTTGATCACGAACTCGCCCGAGGCGCTGATGTTGACCCAGCTGTCCTTGGGCTCGTCGGTCGCCTCCCTGACCGTGCCGATGGTGACCGCGACGAGCGGGGGCTCGCCGCAGATCGGCATGTAGTAGCTGAACGGGGCGACGTTCACGGCGCCCAGGGCGTCCAGCGTCGTGATCATCGCGATCGGCCGCGGTACCACGAGCTGGGAGAGCAGCCCCTGCTTCTGCGCCGGCGTCCGGTCGGCGAGGTCGATGATCATCCGCGTACTCCCTGGATGTGTTCCTCCGCGGGCAGGGCCTGCCAGCGGTGCGGGACCTCGATGCCGGTCCGGGCGAGCAGCGCGGCGGAACGTCCCCGCGCCTCCTCGGCCAGGGCGTCGAGGTCGACGGTGGTGATCCGGCGGTCGCGCACGACCACCCGGCCGTCGACGAGGACGTCGCGGACGGTGTGGCTGGGGGCGCCCCAGACGAGGTGGGTGGCGAGGTCCCCGCGGGGGATCCAGGCGGGGTCGCGGGTGTCCATCACCACGAGGTCGGCGGCCTTGCCGACCTCGATCGAGCCGATCAGGTCGCCCATCCCGACCGCGGCGGCCCCGTCGATCGTGGCCAGGGCGAACGCCCGGTCGGCGCCCAGGACGGGCCGCGTGTCGCGGTCGCGCTCCAGCGCGGCCAGCAGGCGGGCGGCGCCCAGCAGGTCGGGGGCGTCGCCGGCGTTGTGCGAGTCGCAGCCCAGGGCGACCCTGCCGCCCCGGTGGACCAGCTCGGCGTGCCGGCCGGCACGGGCGTAGCCCTGACCCAGGCGCAGGTACGCCCCGGGGCAGGAGGCCACCGCGGTGCGCGTCTCGACGAGGGCGTCGAGCTCGGCGTCGTCCAGCCAGACGGCGTGGCCGAGCACCAGGTCCGGCCCCAGCACGCCGAGATCGCGGAAGTGCAGCACCGGCCGGGTGCCGCAGCGGCGGGCGTAGGCGTGGACGTCGGCCTCGCCCGGCGAGATGTGCCAGGTCAGGCCGACCCCCAGGCGCGCGGCCAGCTCGGCGGCGCCGACGAACAGCTCGTCGCTGGCCAGGTCGTGGCCGACCAGCGTGACCCAGCCGGTGACGGTCCCGCCGGGCGGCAGCGCCCGTACGGTCTCCTCCTGCAGGGCCAGGGTCTCGGCGGCGGGCAGCGCGTGGACGGCGCCGGGCACGTCCCAGCCCCAGCGGCCGACCCGGGCGCGGACGCCGGCGGCGCGCAGGCCCGCGGCGACCCGCAGCGGGTGGGCGACCGTGCCCGGCTCCAGCAGGGTGGTGACCCCGCGCAGCAGCGACTCGGCGGCGGTCAGGGTGGCCGACAGCTCGTCGTCGTCGCCGGTGACCTTGCCGTGCAGCGGGACGATCCAGTCGAAGATCGACTCCTGGGAGTCGATGTCGTCGGGGATCATGCTGCGGACCAGCGGGTCGGCGGTGGTGTGCTGGTGGGCGTTGACCAGGCCCGGGATGACGACGCAGCCGGTCGCGTCGAGCTCGGGGGCGCCGGGGAAGGCCTCCCGCAGCACGGCGGCGGGGCCGATCGCGGCGACGCGTCCGCCGGCGACGGCCACGGTGGCACCGGTGATCACCTCGCGGCGCGGTGACATCGTCACCACGTCCCCGCCGACGATCAGCAGGTCGGCACCGGGACGTTCGCGTCCCGCCTCGCCCGGTCCGGGGAGAAGGCCGTCCCGCCCGGGGGCCGGGTACGCGCGCGGCGCGGTCACGGCCGCACCAGGACCCTGCCGACCAGGTCGCGCGAGCCCTCCAGGTCGAAGGTCTCGTACAGGTCCTCCAGGCCGCACTCGGCGGCGCGGACGACACGCAGGCCGCCGGCGGCATAGGCGGCGAGCATGGCGGAGAAGTCGGCCGGGGTGTAGGCGCCGGCTCCCAGCAGGCGGATCCCGCGGTGGTACATCTCGGCGAGGGAGAGCGTGACCTGGTCGCCGCCGGTGTTGCCGAAGGTCACCAGGCGTCCCCCGATCCGCAGGCAGTCCAGCGACCGGCGCCAGGTGGCGGCGCCCACGTGGTCGAGGACGACGTCGGCGCCCCGGCCGCCGGTGTGCTCGCGGACCGCCTCGGCCAGCGGCTCGTCGTTGCGCACCAGCAGGTCCGCTCCGAGCCCGGCCGCCACGGCGAGCTTCTCGTCGCTGCCGGCCACCGCCACCACCCGGGCCCCGGCCCGCGTGGCGAGCTGGACCGCGGCGATGCTCACCGAGCCGGCCGCGCCCTGGATCACCACGACGTCACCGGCGCCGACCGCGGCGACGGTGTGCACGGCGTGCCAGGCGGTGCTCCACGGCGTGGGCAGGCAGGCGGCCTCGTCGAGGCCCACGTGCCCGGGGACCGGGTGCGCCAGGTGGGCGGGGACCGCCACGAACTCGGCGTAGCCGCCCGGAACGTTCCCGCCGATCACCCGCAGGCCGGCGCAGTGGCCGCTGTCGCCGGCCAGGCAGTGCGGGCAGGTGCCGCAGCCCAGCGTGGGATCGACCACGACCCGGTCGCCGGTCCCGGCCGTGGTGACCGCGCTCCCGGTCGCCGCCACCGTCCCGGCGATGTCCATGCCGGCGATGTGCGGCAGGCTGAAGCCGGGCAGGATGCCGGGGCCGCGGCGCTGGAGCAGGTCGAGCCGGTTGAGGGCGCACCCGTCGACCTGGACGACCACGTCGAGCGGGCCGGGCTCGGGATCGGCGACCCGCTGGACGCTCACCGCCTCCGGACCGCCGAAGGCCGTCTGGACCAGTGCTCGCACGCTACCCTCCAAGCGATCGTAATTCACGATGGCGTCTCGCATTGTGATTCTGGGCCGCAATGCGTCGTACTCTGCCTCCGCTCCGGGGACCTGTCAATGCCTCCGGAGCCAACTGCTCCTCGCGTCACACGCTTGTTACATCCGCGTCGTCGGCGCCAAATATCCGCAGGTTGGAACGGTCCCACAGGACCGCGGCCGGGCGAGGACCCGGGCTGCGGCCCCGCCGAGCGCCCGCCGGGAGTCGCGGGAGCGGCCCGGGGCGCCCCCTGGCACCCGGACCCTCCGGACGCTCGGGCGCCCGGAGGCCCTCCGGCCTCGGGGCGCTCGGGCGCGTCCCCGTCCGGCGGCCCCTCAGCGCGGGGGCGTCCCGTCGAGCAGGCGGATGGCGACCGCCTTCTCCTGGGTGTACTCCCGCATCGCCGCGTACCCCCCGCCCCGGCTGAACCCGCTGTCCCTCTGCATGTTGAAGGGGAAGCCGATGACCCCGGCGTCGGCGAACTGGTTGACCGACACCTGGCCGGAGCGTACCTCCTGCGCCAGGCGCAGCGCCCGTGAGACGTCACCGGTCCAGACGCAGGCCAGCAGCCCGAAGTCGGTGTCGTTCATCATCTCCAGCGCCTGCCGGTCACCGGAGAACTCCTGGACCGCCAGCACCGGCCCGAAGACCTCCTGCCGCGACAGCCGGGAGCGCGGGTCCACGCCGTCGAAGAGCGAGGGCTGGACGAACCAGCCGCCGCCCTCCCCCTCGGGGGCGGGACCGCCCCCGGTGACCAGGCGGGCCCCCTCGGCCGGGGCGCTCTCCAGGAAGCCCAGCACCCTGCGGTACTGCGCCTCGTTGACCAGCGGCCCCATGTCGAGATCGGCGTCCCACGGGCCGATCCGGACGGCCCGCATCAGGGCGGCCACCCGCTCCACGACCTCGCCGGCGACGGAGGACTCCACCAGCAGCCTGGAGCCGGCGTAGCAGTTCTGCCCGGCGTTCTCGGTGATGGAGCCGACGATCGCCGGGACGGCGACGTCGAGGTCGGCGTCGGCGAAGAGCACGTTGGGCGACTTGCCGCCCAGCTCCAGCTTGACCGGGATCAGGTTCTCGGCCGCGGCCCGCATGATCGCGCGCCCGGTGGTCGTGGAGCCGACGAAGCTGATGTGGTCCACGCCGGGGTGGGAGGTGAGCGCGGCGCCGGTGTCGGCGCCGACCCCGGCGAGCACGTTGAGCACGCCGGGCGGCAGGCCGGCCCTGCGGGCCAGCTCGGCGAGGGCGAACGGCGCCAGCGGCGCCACCTCCGAGGGCTTGAGCACCACCGTGTTGCCCGCCGCCAGGGCCGGCGCCACGTTGGCCGCGGTGAGCACCATGGGAACGTTCCAGGGGATGATGACCGCGCAGACGCCGTACGGCTCCTGCAGGGTGTATCCGAGGTAGTCGGGGGTCCGGGTGGGCAGCGTGACACCGGTGAGCTTGTCGGCGGCGCCGGCGAAGTACTCCACGATGCCCTGGGTGATGAAGACGTTCGTCCGGCCGCCCGACAGCGGCTTGCCGACGTCCATGGCCTCCAGCCGGGCCAGGTCCTCCACGTGCTCGCCGATCAGCTCCGCCCAGCGGTGCAGCAGCCTGCCGCGCTCGGAGGCCGAGGTCGCGGCCCAGCCGGGGAAGGCCCGCCGGGCCGCCGCGACGGCGTCGCCGACGTCGTCGGCGCCGGCGCGGGCCACCGTCTGGATGGTCCGGCCGGTGGCCGGGTCGACGACGGGCAGTTCGCTGGCGTCCCGGGCGGCTGTCCACTCGCCGTCGACGAGCTGCTGGGCGGGTGGGATGAGGAGTTCGGCCATGATGGGAATCCTTGACCCCTTCCGTTCTGCATGTCAAGATGCCATCTCATTTTATGAAAACACTTGGGGGGTCCGTGCGTATCACCGCAGCCGTTCTGGAGACCGCCGGGGGGCCCTTCGTCCTCCGGGACGTCGACCTTTCCGAACCCCGGGCCGACGAGGTGCTGGTCCGCCTGGTCAGCACCGGCATCTGCGGCACCGACCTGGAGTTCGCCGGGTTCTTCCCCACCCCCGCCGTGCTGGGCCACGAGGGCGCCGGGATCGTCGAGCGGGTCGGCTCGCGGGTCACGTCGGTCTCCCCCGGCGACCACGTGGCGATGAGCTTCACCTCCTGCGGCGCCTGCCCGGCCTGCCTGACCGGCGCGCCGGCCTACTGCCGCGACTTCGACGCCCTCAACTTCGGCGGCCGGCGGGCCGACGGCTCCTCGGCGCTCTCCCTGGACGGCGCCCCGGTCAACGCCCACTTCCTGGGACAGTCCTCCTTCGCCACCCACGTCGTCGCCCCCGAGCGGGCGGTCGTGCCCGTCGACGCGAGCCTGGACCTGACCCACGTCGGCCCGTTCGGCTGCGGCCTGCAGACCGGCGCGGGCGGGGTGTTCAACGTGCTGCGCCCCGGCCCCGGCTCCTCCGTCGCCGTCTTCGGGGCCGGCGCGGTGGGCGTGGCGGCGATCATCGCGGCCTCCCTCAGCGGCTGCTCGGTCGTCGCCGCGGTCGACGTCAACCCCGCCAAGCTGGAGGCGGCCCGCTCCTACGGCGCGACGCACACGGTCGACTCCTCCGCGACCGACCCGGCCGCCGCGCTGCGCGAGATCGCCCCGCACGGGTTCGAGTTCACCGTCGACACCACCGGACGCCAGGAGGTGCTGCGCACCGCCGTGGAGGCCCTGGCCCCGCTCGGCCGGTGCGGCGTGATCGGCGTGGGCCCCAGCCAGGACATCAGCCTCGACTGGCGCAGCGTCCTCAACGGCCGCACCGTCACCGGCATCATCGCCGGCTCCAGCCTGCCGCAGGTCTTCCTGCCCCGGCTGCTGGACCTGTACGCCGCGGGCCGCTTCCCGGTCGAGAGGATGATGACCGCCTACCCCTTCGAGCGGATCGGCGACGCGATCGCCGATCTGCGCGCCGGTACGACCGCCAAGGCCGTCCTGACCTTCTGACCTCGGATTATCCTCTCGCGACGCTGTGATGTCGCTGCGACATGCGAGACATTGTCTCGTGATCCGCATCGGGTTAGACTTCCCGGACCCAGAACACCCAGTGGCGCGGCTGGGCAACACCGCGCATCGTTCGTATGGATATGGGGCCTGTGCGCCATGACCCAGCAGACTGAGTTCGACCACCACTCCGCGGCCTGCACCGCCGACCCGGTCGACTACTACCGGTCCTTCCGCGAGCAGTGCCCGGTCGGCAGGACCGCGGCCCACGGCGGATTCGTCTACACGACCCGCTACGCCGACGTGGCCAGGATCGCCCGCGACGACGACGTCTTCTCCTCCTCCCGGGCCTCCTCGGGCGTCGACCGCGTCGCGATCGTCATCCCCAGCGGGCCCGGCCTGGAGCAGTACCCGATCGAGCTGGACCCGCCGCGGTCCACCGGGTACCGCGACCTGATCAACCCCCTGCTCACCCCGGACGCCGTCGAGACGCTCCGGCCGATGATCGCCCGGCACGCGACGCGCGTCGTCGACGCGTTCATCGAGCACGGCTCGGCCGACTTCGTCCGCGACCTGACCAACCCGCTGCCCGCGGCGGTCACCCTGGACTGGCTGGGCTTCCCCGAGGAGGACTGGGCCCGCCTGGCCGGCCCGATCCACGACATCTTCGCCGCGCCCGCCGACAGCGACCGGGCCCGCCGGGGCGCCGAGGGCCTGGCCTACATGGAACGGCGGATCCGCGAGATCGTCCGGGAGCGCCGGGCCGAGCCCACCTCGGACGCCACCAGCGTCCTGGCCGCGCAGACCGGCCCCGACGGCCTCCCGTACGGCGAGGACGAGCTGGTCTCGGTGATCGGGCTGCTCATCGCGGGCGGCGTGGACACCACCACCTCGCTGACCGGCTCGGTGCTGGTGCACCTCGGCCGCCACCCCGACCAGCTCCGCCGCCTGATCGACTCGCCCGACCTGCTCGACTCGGCGACCGAGGAGTTCCTGCGGGCGTTCGCCCCCTCGCAGTCCATGGCGCGCACGGCGCGCGCGGACACCGAGATCGGCGGCTGCCCGGTCCGGGCCGGCGAGCGCGTGCTGATCCCGTGGGTGGCCGCCAACCACGACCCGGCCGTCTTCCCCGACCCGGCCGAGGTGCGCCTGGACCGCGACGCCGCCCGCCACCTCAGCTTCGGCATCGGCACGCACCGCTGCGCCGGGGCGCACCTGGCCCGCGCCATGTTCCGCGAGATGATCACCCAGGTGCTGACCCGGCTGCCCGGCTTCCGGGTCCTGGAGGAGGGGCTCGTCGCCTACCCCACCCGGGGCAACCAGTCCGGCTGGGACGCGATCCCGGCCGTCTTCCCCGCCGGTCCCCGGATCGGTCCCGGCACGGTACCGGGCTCCCTGTCCGGCGCCGTCGCGGCGCCGCTCTTCGGGCAGGCCGCCTCCTTCGAGGCCGTCGTCGTCGGGGCCGAAGCGGTCGCCGACGGCGTGCTGGCGCTGACGCTGGCCAGGGCCGGCGGCGGGGACCTGCCCGCGTGGGAACCCGGCGCGCACCTGGAGTTCCGCCTGCCCTCGGGCCGCGTCCGGCAGTACTCCCTCTGCGGCGACCCGGCCGAGCGGGACCGCTACCGGGTGGCGGTCCTGCGCGAGGAGAACGGCCGCGGCGGCTCCGCCGAGGTGCACGAGATCGCCCGCGAGGGCGTCGTCGTCGGCGTGCGGGGACCGCGCAACCACTTCCCGCTGGTACCCGCCGACGACTACCTGTTCGTCGCCGGCGGCATCGGCGTCACGCCGATCCTGGCCATGGCGCGGGCCGTCGCCCACCGGGGCGGCGCGTTCCGCGTCCTGTACGGCGGGCGCTCCCGCGCGACCATGGCCTTCCGCGAGGAGCTGGCCGGGTACGCGGGCGACCGCGCCGAGCTGGTCCCCCAGGACGAGCTCGGCCTGCCCGACCTGGACGCCGTCCTGGCGCCGGCCGGTCCGGGCACCGCGATCTACTGCTGCGGCCCGGCCGGGATGATCGAGGCGGTCGAGCGGGCCTGCGAGCGGCTCGGCCTGACCGAGCGGCTGCACGTGGAGCGCTTCGCCGCCGGGGACGACCTGGAGACGGTCTTCGACCCGGCGGCGAACACCGCCTTCGACGTGCACCTGGCCAGGACCGGGCGGACCGTGCGGGTCCGGCCCGACCAGCGGCTCATCGAGGCGGTCCGCGAGGCCGTCCCCGGCCTGTCCTACGACTGTGAGAAGGGCTACTGCGGGGCGTGCGAGACGCGGGTGCTCGCGGGCACGCCCGAGCACCGCGACTCGCTGCTCACCGCGGAGGAGCGGGAGGCCGGGCGGACGATGATGATCTGCGTCGGCCGCTCCTGCTCACCGCGTCTCGTCCTGGACCTGTAGGGGCCGGTCCTCGGCCTGTACGGCCTTCGGGGGGCACCGTACGATGCGGCCATGCCGAATCTGGGACCGACCGAGTTAGTGATCATCCTTCTGCTGATGGTGATCCCCCTTGTGCTGGTGGTGGCGGCCGTCAGGAGGGCCTCCCGCAGGTCCTCCGCGGCGTCCCACGGGGCGCCGGGCGCGCCGCTGGGGACCGCCGCACCGGCCCCGGGGGACCTGCGCGAGCTCGTCACGCTGCTGACCCGCCAGGGGAAGAAGATCGAGGCGATCAGACAGGTGCGCCGGCACACCGCGCTCGGCCTGGCCGAGGCCAAGGCGGTCGTCGACGCGGTGGACGCGGGGCACGACATGTGGGGCCACCCCCTGATGGCCCGGTTCCGGCCCGTCGACCCCGCGATCCCGCCCTCCGCCGGCGCGAACGGGGCCGGCGACCTGGCGAGCCGGGTGCGCGCGCTCAAGGCCGCCGGGCGCGCCGAGCAGGCGGTCCACCTGGTACGCGGCGAGACCGGCATGGGCGAGCGCGAGGCCGTGCTGTTCGTCGAGGCGCTCTGAGGCCGGGCCGCCGGAAGGCGTCGCCGCGGTGAGGCGTCCCCCCGGCGGGCAGGACCGGCCGGGGCAGTCGCGCCACCCGCGGGACGAGCGGGGCCGTCGCGCCGCCGCGCAACGAACGGGGCCGTCCCCGGCGCCGTCCCGGAGACGGACGTCGGCGACGGCCCCGGGGGGCCGCGGTCGTTCAGTCGCCCAGCGGCTCGACGTAGCGGCCGTCGAAGTGGAGCGAGCTCCGGCTGGCGAGGCCGCTGTAGGCGTAGTCGACCGTCACGAGGGCCACGTGCTCGCCCACCTTGAACTCGACGGGCTTCTTGCTCAGCAGCAGGCGGCTCTCCTCCACGACCTGGCCGTCGAGCTTGACCACGATCTTGCCGGTCATGGAACTGTGCTCGACCTCGATGTCGCGCTCCTGCCCGTCGACGTCCAGGCGCCAGACGTTGTTCGCTTCGCTCATGCTCGCTCCCATGTTCTCGCCGGATTACGGCCGCCACCGCGGCCCGCATCTGGACGGTCCCTTACCAGCTTTGCCGGACTTATACCTTCCATCAGGCAATGAGTCCGCGCCGGAACGCGACGAGAACCGGACGGGAACGCGGCGGGAACTCGGCCGGTGAGCCCGTCAGGCGGCCGTGCCGAGCATCCCGTTCGGGTCGAGGACGAACTTGGACGCCGCGCCCTGGTCGAAGTCCTCGTACCCCTTGGGCGCCTGCTCCAGCGGGATCGGCACGGCGTTGACCGCCTTGGCGATCTGCACCCTGTCGTGCAGGATCGCCTGCATCAGCCGGCGGTTGTAGCGCATGACCGGGGTCTGGCCGGTGGTGAAGGAGAGCGACTTGGCCCAGCCCAGGCCGAACTGCAAGGAGAGCGACCCGTGCTTGGAGGCCTCGTCGTGGGCGCCGGGGTCGCCGGTCACGTACAGGCCGGGGATGCCGAGCGCCCCGCCCGCGCGGGTGACCTGCATGAGCGTGTTGAGCACGGCGGCGGGCTGCTCCTCCCCGGACCCGGCGCCGTGACCGCGCGCCTCGAAACCGACGGCGTCGACGGCGCAGTCGACCTCCGGCTCGCCGAGGATCTGCTCGATCTGGTCCGGGAGTTCCCCCTGGGACACGTCCGCGGTCTCGCAGCCGAAGCTGCGGGCCTGCGCCAGGCGCTCCTTGTTCAGGTCGCCGACGATCACCGCGGCGGCCCCGAGCAGGAGCGCCGAGACGGCCGCGGCCAGCCCGACGGGACCGGCGCCCGCGATGTAGACGGTCGATCCCGGCCCCACCCCGGCGGTGACGCAGCCGTGGAAACCGGTCGGGAAGATGTCGGTGAGCATGGTCAGGTCGAGGATCTTCTCCATCGCCTGGTCCCGGTCGGGGAACTTCAGCAGGTTCCAGTCGGCGTAGGGCACCAGGACGTACTGGGCCTGCCCGCCGACCCAGCCGCCCATGTCGACGTAGCCGTACGCCGAGCCGGGCCGGTCGGGGTTGACGTTCTCGCAGATCCCGGTCTTGCCCTCCTTGCAGTTGCGGCAGCGGCCGCAGGCGATGTTGAAGGGCACCGAGACGAGGTCGCCCACCTTGACGAACTCCACGCCGGGGCCGACCTCGACGACCTCGCCGGTGATCTCGTGGCCGAGGATCAGCCCGTGCGGCGCGGTGGTGCGGCCCCGGACCATGTGCTGGTCGCTGCCGCAGATGTTCGTCGCGACGGTCTTGACGATCGCGCCGTGCGGGACCTTGCGTCCCACGTTGGCCGGGTTGACCCCCGGCCCGTCCTTGAGCTCGAACTCGGGGTAGTCGATGTTCTCCACCGTCACCTTGCCCGGCCCCTGGTACGAGACGGCCTTGTTGCTCGGCATGACGCTCTCCCTTTCCCTCGTGGTGCCCTTCCGCGCGCGGTCGCTGCCTGCGGGGGGTGAGGGGGGGTCCGTGACGACCGAGTCCGGGCCGGGAACGATCGTTCCCGGGCGTGGTGCTCCACGCGTGGTTCTCCCCGTTTTCACTACGTTTTCCACTTTATACCTGGCGTTTTCGGCGACGCGCCTGGCACTCAGGGGGTCCGGCAACGCCTCAGGACGCCGTCGAGCCGCTCGGTGAACCCTTTCCGGTCGAGGTGTTCCAGGAGCGGCACCGCGACCCTGCGGCTGGTGCCGAGGGCCTGCCGGGCCTGGCTGACCGTGAACGGCTGCGGCAGCCGGGCGAGCACCCGCGCGGCCAGGGCGTCCGCGCCGGGCAGCAGCACGACCCCCTCGGCCACCCGCAGCAGCGCCCCGGCCCGTACGGCCGCGGCCACCTCGCGGGGGCCCAGCCCCAGCCGGGCCAGGCGGTCGGCCTCCGGCGCCCGGAAGGGGCCGGAGGCCAGGTCGGCGCCGAGACGTTCGACGGCGCGGGCGACCGGTGCGGGAAGCCCGCCCCGCCCGGCCGTCACCCGCCCCCCGGCCAGGGCGAGCGGCGGCCGGACCAGCGCCGCGACCAGCCCGCGTTCGGGCAGGCCGAGCTCGTGGCGGACCGCCTCCACCGGCATGCCCGGCTCCAGCGGGTGCGCCGCCGCGTACCGCCGCACCACCTCGGGCAGCCGCTCCCCCAGCCCCGACCAGTACGCCGGGTCGGCGTGCCAGTCGGCGCAGACCGGCCCGGTCTCCGGGGACGGCCCCAGGGAGCGCAACTCACCGGCGCGCAGCAGCAGGTGGGTGCGGAGCAGCGAGGCCGCGTCCGGCGGGGCCTGTTCCAGCTCGGCCGCCCGTTCCCGTGCCGCGCCCCGGCGGCGCAGCTCCGGCGGCCGGGGGTCGAGCACGCGGGCCCCGGCCAGCACCCGCACCTCGCCCCGGCTGCGCCCGGGGTCGCGCAGCAGCAGCACGTCGCCGGCGTGCAGGGGCAGCGGGCGGGCCAGGCGGAGCCGGGCGATCCGCCCGCCGAGCGGCCGCACGGTGCAGACCACCGCGGCCGAGCCGAGGTGCGCGGTCAGGCGTCCCGGCAGGTCCGCGGCCCCCCACTCCTCGCCGGGGCCCTCGGAGGCCGGGTCCGGGGGCGAGGGGGTGTCCTCCCCCGGACTCCCCGGACTCCCCGGACTCCCCGGACTCCCCGGACTCCCCGGACGCCCCGGACGCCCCGGACGCCCCGGACGCCGCGTCGCCTCGCGGCGGGGGACGGCGGACCCGACCGGGCCCAGGCGCACGTCGACCAGGTCGGTGCGCGTCCACGCGCCCGGGGTGACCAGGGCCGCGCCGCGTTCCACGGGCCCCTGGCAGCGCAGGTTGAGCGCGACCCTGGCCACGCCGTTCACCGAGGTCACCGGCTCCTTGAGGCACTCCAGTGCCCGGACGCGCGCGGGGACGTCGCCGAGGAGCAGCTCGTCCCCGGCGGTGACGGTGCCCGCGGGCAGCGTGCCGGTCACCACCGTCCCGCTGCCGCGCACGGTGAACGCGCGGTCGATCCAGAGCCGTACCGGCGCGGCGGGGTCGGCGACGGGCAGGGCCGCCACCAGCCGGTCCAGCGCCCGCCGAAGCTCGTCGAGGCCCTGGCCGGTGCGCCCGCTCACCGCCAGCGTCTCGACCCCGGCCAGGCCGCCCGCGGCCAGGCGGTCCCGTGCCGTCCGGGCCGCGGGGGCGGGGTCGGCGAGGTCGGCGCGGGTCACCACGAGCAGGCCGTGCCGCACGCCGAGGGCCTCCAGCGCCACCAGGTGCTCCTCCGACTGCGGCATCCACCCCCCGTCCGCCGCGACCACGAACATGACGGCGGGAGCCGGGCCGGCCCCGGCCAGCATCGTGGCCAGGAAGCGTTCGTGGCCGGGCACGTCGACGAAGGCCAGCCGCTCCCCCGAGGGCAGCGTCGTCCAGACGTGTCCGAGCTCGATCGTCAGGCCCCGCCGCCGCTCCTCCTCCAGCCGGTCGGGTTCCATCCCGGTCAGCGCCCGCACCAGCGTGGACTTGCCGTGGTCGACGTGCCCGGCGGTGGCGACGACGCGCATCAGGCGCCCGTTCCCGGAGCCGCCGCCGCCAGGACCGCCCGCGCCACGTCGCCGTCGGCCCCGGCGGGCACGGCGCGCAGGTCCAGCAGCAGCCGGCGGCCCTCCACCCGGCCCACCACCGCGGGGTCACCGGTCCGCAGCGGGCGGGCGAACCGCTCGGGCAGGCTGACCGCCGCGCTCGGCAGCGTCACCCCGGGCGCCCCGCCACCGCCGACCGCGGCCTCGCTGGGCACGGCGCGGGCGTCGATCCCGGCCTCGGCCAGCCGCCGGGCGAGCGCGGCGGCGCGCTCGCGCAGCACCTCGGGGTCGGCGCGCAGCGCCCGCGTGACCGGGGGTTCGGGGCCGCGCAGGGTGGCCTCCAGCGCGGCCAGCGTCAGCTTGTCCACCCGCAGCGCGCGGGCCAGGGGGTGGCGCCCGCACGTCTCGACCAGGTCGCGACGGCCCAGCAGCAGCCCGGCCTGCGGCCCGCCGAGCAGCTTGTCGCCGCTGGCCGTGACCAGGGCGGCCCCGGCCGCCAGGGCGCTCGCCGCGTCGGGTTCGTCGGGCAGCAGCGGCTCTCGCGCGAGCAGGCCGGAGCCGATGTCGGCCACCACGGGCACGCCGAGGCCGGACAGCTCGGCGATCTCCACCGAACCGGTGAAGCCCTCGATCCGGAAGTTCGACGGGTGCACCTTGAGGACGAACCCGGTCTCGGGGCCCACCGCCGCGCGGTAGTCGGCGTAGGAGGTGCGGTTGGTGGTGCCCACCTCGCGCAGCCTGGCCCCGGTGGAGACGAGCAGGTCGGGGATGCGGAACCCGTCGCCGATCTCCACCAGCTCGCCCCTGCTGACCACGATCTCCCGTCCGGCGGCGAGCGCGGTGGCCACCAGGACGAGCGCGGCGGCGTTGTTGTTGACCACGTGCGCGGCCCCGGCGGCGGGCACGGCCCGCGCGAGCGCCTCCAGCGCGCCCCGTCCCCGGCGGGCGCGGGCACCCGTGGCCAGGTCGAACTCCACGTCGGTGGGACCGGACGCGGCGAGGGCGGCCGCCCGCGCGGCGTCCGACAGGGGGGCGCGACCGAGGTTGGTGTGGACCAGCACCCCGGTCATGTTGATCACCGGTCGTGGGCTCGCCGGATACGGCGGCAGCGCCGCCAAGGCCGCGTCCGCCACCTCGTGCGGGCCGAGCCCGCCCTGGCGTACGCGCTGCTGGGCCGAGGTCACGGCCTCCTTGACGACGGACCGGCCGAGCCGCTCCGCCGCCGCGACGAGCCGGAGGTCGGCGAGCACGGCGTCGGTGCGCGGCACGAGCCTTCGTGAGTCCACACCTCGAAAATAGAACGCGGACCGGCGGGAATCGAACCCGCCGGGCCGCGATCTCCGGCCCGGCCGGTTCCGGGCCCGCCGGACACGACGCCGGAACCGCCGGCGCCGGGCTCGTCCGGCACGCCGGGCGGACACCGTCGGGACCACGTCGGGACCACGTCGGGACCACGTCCTGGAACGGCTCCCGTGATCCGTCGGGGGACGGACGCCGGGAAGGTCCTACACCGTCTCCGGTGAGCGGGGACCGGGTGCGTCACGCCCGGGGCCGGGGAGGGTCCTCGGCGTCCGGCGCAGGGTGAACGCCCCGAGCGCGCCGTGCAGGAGGCTCGCGATGACGGCGACGGCGTGCAGACCGGTGACGAAGGCGGTCCTCGCGTCGCCGGTCGCGACGGGCGCGAGACCGGGGATCCGGAGTGTCTCGTCGAGGGTGCCGGCGAGGCCGGGTCCCTGGAGCCGGAAGATCAGGGCGGCCAGCGAGCCGAGGAGCGCGATGCCGAGGGCGTTGCCGATCTCGTTGGCGGTCTCGGCGATCGCCGCCGCGGACCCGGCGCGTTCGGCGGGAACCGCGGCGACGGCGGTGTCGGCGACGAGGCTGAAGGAGATGCCGTAACCGACGCCGGTGACGACGGTGGACGCCGCGTACCAGCCGATCCCGCCGGAGACGCCGGTGGGCAACAGCAGCAGCAGGCCCGCGGCGATGAGGAAGTGGCAGGTGACGAGCGCCGCCCGGGTGCCGGCACGCGCGACCAGCGCGGGTGTGACGACGCAGGTGACGGTGAGCACGGCGGCCCCGGGGAGCGCGACGAGGGCGGCGTCCAGGACGGGCAGATCGAGGACCGACTGGAGGTAGACGCCGCCGAGGTAGGCCGTCGCCGACCACGCGGCCAGGGGCAGCAGCCCGGTGACGGCCGCGATCGTGAACACCCGGTCGCGGAAGAGGCGGAGGTCGATCAGCGGGTGTTCCAGGTGGAGTTGCCGCCGGACGAACCATCCCAGGACGACGACGCCGGTCACCCCCGTGGCCGCCGGGATCGTGACCCCCCCTCCGGCGGCGGCGTGCTTGACCGCGTGGACGGTCAGCAGGATGCCCGCGGCGGAGAGCAGAACGCTCAGGACGTCGACGCGGCCGGCGCGGGTGGCGCGGACCTCACGGAGCAGGATCGGGGCGAGGACCAGGAACAGCAGGACGACGGGAAGATTGATCAGGAAGACCGATCCCCACCAGAACCTGCTCAGGAGCTGTCCGCCGACGACCGGGCCGACCGCGAACCCGGCGGCGAAGGTGGCCGCGAAGATCCCGATGGCCCGCGCCCGCCGGCGCGGGTCGGGGAACAGCTCGCCGAGTACCGCCAGCGCCGACGGCAGCAGCGTGGCACCGGCCACGCCCATCAGCGCCCGGAAGACGATCAGCGCTTCCGGGCCAGGTGCGAACGCCGCTCCCGCCGAGCCGGCGCCGAACACCGCCGCGCCGGTCATCAGCAGCTTCAGCCGGCCGTACCGGTCGCCGATGCCGCCGAACGCGATGAGCAGGGACCCGACGGCGAACCCGTAGACGTCCAGGATCCACAACGCCTGGTCGGCGGTCGGTGACAGCGCCTCGGCGACCTTGGGCATGGCCAGGAACAGGACGGAACCATCCATCGCGACCAGAAGGACCGGGCCGAGGACCGCCAGCAGGCCGAGCCGTTCCCGCGTACCGGGTGAGTGAGGGACACGCCGTTCGTTCATGCCCCCGACGGTGCCGCGCCGCCCGGCCGGCGACCAGGCCCGCGTCATGGGTACACCTCGCGGGGACACCCGGGCAGGGGCCGTCGCGCATACGCTCACGGTCATGGAGTTGGAGAGCCTTGGGACGTACCTCAAGAGCCGCCGTGACCGGGTCACGCCCGCCGACGCCGGACTACGCGCCTACGGCACCGCCCGCCGCGTACCCGGCCTGCGGCGTGAGGAGCTCGCGCAGCTCGCCGGCGTGAGCGCCGGCTACTACACGCGGCTGGAACAGGACCAGGCGGGTACGGCCTCCCGGCAGGTCCTCGGCGCGCTGGCCGGCGTGCTCCGGCTCGACCCGGCCGAGACGGCCCACCTGCACAACCTCGCCCGCAGGCCCTCCGCGTCACGCCTGGCCCGCCCCCGTCCGGAAAGACCGCACCCACGGGTGCTGGCGCTCCTGTCGTCCCTGAGGGAGACCGTGCCGGCCGTCGTGCTCGGCCGCCGCGGCGACGTGCTGGCCTGGAACCGCACCGGGCACGCCCTCGTGGCGGAACACGTCGGCTTCGACGCGCCCCAGGATCTCGCGCGGCGGCCGTCCGTCCCCCGGATGTTCTTCCTCGACCCCCTCACCCGCGACCTGCACCGGAACTGGGACGAGCTCGCCGGCGTCCATGCCGCCTACCTGCGGTTCACCGCGGGCAGGTACCCCGCCGACGCCCGCCTGGCCGAGCTGATCGGCGAACTCGCCATGCGCAGCGGTGACTTCGCCACGCTGTGGGCCACGGGTGACGTCGCGGACTGCACCGTGGGCACCATGCGCCTGCGGCACCCGACGGTCGGGGCGCTCGACGTCGACTACCAGGTGTGGCTCCAGCCCGACAGCCCCGACCACCGGCTGGAGGTCTACACGCCCGCCGACGGCGCCTCGGCCGACGCGCTGCGGCTGTTGTCCGTCCACGTCGCCGCCGGCGGACCCGCCCGGGACGCCTGAGCCCGGTTCGGGGGGGCTCGGTCACGGGAGTGCGTCCGCCGTCCGCGTCCGGCCGGGCGGCCTCGGAGAGGTTCGGGGCCGGCCGTCCTGATCTTCAGGGTTTCATTCGCCCAGGACCAAGTATCTCCTGGTCCTCGCGGGTATTCCTGATATCGGGAAGCCAGGAATATGACGAACGATCCTTCACGTGTCCTTGTCCTGGGCGGGGCCGGCAAGACCGGCAGCCGTGTCGCCTCCGCGCTGCGCCGCCGCGGGACATCCGGACGCCGCGGCCGAGAAGATGGTCGCCGTCCTCCGCCACATCCGCCTGGAGCGCGGCCGGGAGCCGACCGGCGGGGTCCCGGAGGTGCTGGGCCGCCCACCCCTCGACTTCGCCGGCTACGTCGCCCGGACCGAGTTCGGCACCGGCTGACCGGCGATCACGGAGGCGCGTGAAGTAGATCCACAAAGGATAGTCTGCAACGAATCTATCTGCTACGGTCTTTTCTACTCCCTTCCGGAGCAGGAGACGGTCACGGTGCGTACCGGGACTTCCCCCACGACCCGCCCTCGTCGGCACCTTCCGATCGCACCGACCCGCGCCCACCGGCGCGGCCACCGCGGCGCCGACGACGGTTCCGGGTGGCGGCATCGTGAACGTGTCGATGCCGGTGGTTCACCCCGAAGCCGCCTGATCACCACAGGCGGCCCGACGAAACACAGTGCAGACAGGAATCGATTCGGATGACCGAGCCAACCGCCACGAACGAGAACGACCAGGTCTCCGGCCCCGCGCCGCGGGTCCTCACCGACGGGGAACTGGTGAGCCTGCTCGGCGGGCAGCGGTTCGGCGTGCTGGCGACGGTGAGACGCAGTGGCCACCCCCATCTGTCCACCGTCCTCTACGACTGGGATCCCGGCGAGCGAGTCATACGGATCTCCACGACGAACGACCGCCTCAAGGCACGTCTGGTACGCGACGATCCCCGCCTCGCTCTGCATGTGAGCGGGCCGGACGTCTGGTCGTTCGCCGTCGCCGAGGGTGATGCGGAGGTGTCGGAGATGACGACCACGCCCGGGGACGCGGTCGGCAGGGAACTTCTGGCCCTCACTCCGGGTTTCGAGAACCCGGCGCAGGAGGCGGCGTTCCTCGGGCAGACGGTGAGGGAACGACGCGTGGTGATCAGGCTGCGGGTGTCGCGCCTGTACGGAACCGCCCTGGACATCCCGGCCGAGGACCGATAGGGCGTGGCCGTGGGTCGTCGGCAGGGAAGACGCCCGGGAGTAGGGCCGAACACGAGGGCCTGGCCTACCGTCACATCCACCGCCACCACCTCGCCGCACCATGCGCGCATCGGTTGATCTTAGATCCGTTCCGGACTCCCTTCCCCCTCCGGTTCGCCTCGGCCCGGAGAAGGTGACGACGTGTTCCACGCGAGGAGGCTCCGACGGTGCCCCGCGCCCGGCACCACGCGTCACGCGGGTGGCGGAGGTGGACGGGAATCGAACCCGCCAGGCCGGGAGACCCGGCCTCGTCGGTTTTGAAGACCGCGGGGGCCACCAGGCACCCGGACACCTCCGGGGGAGAACATACTCCCCGGCGGGTATGGGCACCGAGGCGGCATGCCGGACGGCGGTGTGCCCGGGCCCGTCAGGGGTGATGTGGCATGACGGACACCGAGGCGGGGCGGCGCCCTCCTCTCACGGCGGGCGGCGCGGTGCGGCTGACACGGTACGCGCACGGCGGCGGCTGCGCCTGCAAGATCCCTCCCGGGGAGCTGGAGGCCGTGGTCGCGGGCCTGCTGGAGGAGCCGGGCGGAGCGGGGACGCGGGGCGGGCCTGACGGGCCTGACGGTTACCGGCCGTTCAATGCCGAGCTGGTCGTCGGACTGGACGACGGCGACGACGCCGCCGTGGTCCGCGTCGAGGGCGGACGGGCGATCGTCGCGACCGCCGACTTCTTCACGCCGGTGGTGGACGACGCCCGCGACTGGGGGAGGATCGCGGCGGCCAACGCCCTGTCGGACGTCTACGCGGTGGGCGGGGAGCCGCTGGTCGCGGTCAACCTGCTCGGCTGGCCGCGGGAGGTGCTGCCGATGGAGCTGGCCAGGGAGGTGCTCCGCGGTGGTCTGGAGGTGGCGCGGGCGGCGGGCTGCCACGTCGCGGGCGGCCACAGCGTCGACGACCCCGAGCCGAAGTACGGCATGGCGGTGACCGGGCTGGCCGACCCCGGACGGCTGCTGCGCATCGACCGCGGCCGGGCGGGCCTGCCCCTCTCGCTGACCAAGCCGCTGGGGGTCGGCGTGCTCAACACCCGGCACAAGGCGACCGGCGAGGTCTTCCCGCAGGCGATCGCCGCGATGACCGCGCTGAACCGGGACGCCTCCCGCGCCGCGCTCGCCATCGGCGCGGAGTGCGCCACGGACGTGACCGGGTTCGGCCTCCTGGGACACCTGTTCAAGCTGGCCAGGGCGAGCGGCGTCACCGCGGTGGTGGACGTGGCGGCCGTGCCGTACCTGGAGGGCGCCCGCCAGGCGGTGCGGGACGGCCACGTCAGCGGCGGCACCCGGCGCAACCTGGCGTGGGTCGGCCCGCACCTCGCCCCGGGCCGGACCGGTGAGGAGGACCTGCTGCTGCTCGCCGACGCCCAGACCTCGGGCGGCCTGCTCGTGGCGGGGGAGGTCCCCGGCGCCCCCGTGGTCGGTGAGCTCGTCCCGTTCGACGGGGCGGCCCTGCGGCTGCGCTGAACGACGGGACGCGGGCGCTCAGGCCTCCGCGTTCTCCCGGCGCGCGGCCTCCTGGCGTGCGGCCTCCAGCCGTGCCCGCTGGGGCACCACCGTGTACCTGGGGTCGGCGGCCGAGGCCTTGCCGGCCCGCAGCACGCCGAAGCGGGTGCACAGTGCGCCGCCGGTGAGGGCCAGGCCCGAGAGCGCGGTGAGGGTGCGGCCGCGTCCGGCGAGCGGGGCGAGCAGGCCCCCGGCCACCGTGAGGACGCGGGCCGCCCGCATCAGGCGGCCGGAGACGCCCTGCCGGTACGGTTCGCCGAGCATGCCCATGCGGTGCTCCATCACCGCCCCGGCGACGGTCTCGACGGCGGCGCCCAGCGCGGCGACGGTGCGGGCCGGGCCGGCGTCCCGGCGCGGGGTGGCCAGCATGCTCGCGGCGCCCGCGCCGGCCAGCGCGCTCCCGGCGAACAGGAACGGCAGTTCCCGGTGGCCCTCGTGCCAGGCGGGCACGGCGGTGTCGGCCACGAGCACGGCGGTGTAGGTCGCCATCAGCGGGCCGGTCAGCACGGCCGCCAGACCGGCCGCGTCACCGGCGGCGGGCAGCAGCGCCACCACCCGGGAGGGCAGCGCCGCGGCGAGCCGCGAGGCCCGCGGGCCCGCGGGCGGCTCGCGCGGCGTGACCAGCGCCGAGCCGGCGGCGAGCGCCGTCAGCCCGCTGTGGACGGCCAGCACCCAGGAACCGACGCTCATCGGCGAGGTGGGTTTGAAGACGCGCAGCATGTTGAGGAACCTCCCGGGCCTGCCGAGCTCGGCGACCAGGAAGGCGGCGCCGCCCGCGGCTCCCCCGGCCGCGACGACCCTGGCGGTCAGCGCCAGCCGGTCGCGCCCGGTGAGGGCGGCCATGGCGGCGATCATCGACGCGGCGCCGGACGTTCCCCCCAGGTACAGGTAGGCGGGCATGTGGGGTTCGTGCCAGATCGGCGCCTTGATGATCGGCTGCCCGTAGTAGGAGCGGAACTCCGCCCGCGGGACCATCTCCTGCTCGCCCCGCCTCATCGCGACCGGCCCAGGAAGGAGATCGCGACGGCCCCGGCCATGGAGAGCGCCGCCCCGGCGGCCCATCCCCACATGGCGGGAAGGTCCCTGGTGGTGACCACCGGGTCGGGGGGCAGGCCGTACACCTCGGGCTCGTCCAGCAGCAGGAAGAACGCCCCGTCCCCGCCCACGCCGTCGCCGGGGTCGGCCCCGTACAGGCGGGCCTCGGACCGGCCGTCGGCGTGCAGACGCTCCAGGCGCTCGGCGGCGCGGGCGCGCAGCTCGTCCAGCGGCCCGAACTGGATGGAGTCGGTGGGGCAGGCCTTGGCGCAGGCCGGTTCCAGCCCGCCGACCTGGCGGTCGTGGCACATCGTGCACTTGAAGGCCCGGCCGTCGCGTTCCCTGCGGTCGATGACCCCGTACGGGCAGGCGGGCACGCAGTAGCCGCAGCCGTTGCAGACGTCGGCCTGGACCACCACGGTGTCGAACTCGGTGCGGAACAGCGCGCCGGTGGGGCAGACGTCCAGGCAGGCGGCGTGCGTGCAGTGCTTGCACACGTCCGACGACATCAGCCAGCCCTCGATGTCCTCGAACCCGCCGTTCGATCCGGCACCGTTCGATCCGGCACCGTTCGATCCGGCCGATCCTGTGCCGTCCGGCCCGCCGGGTTCCCGGCCGTCCCGCGCCCGGCCCGGCTGCTCGATGAAGGCCACGTGCCGCCAGGTGTCGGCCCCCAGGCTGCCGGTGTTGTCGTAGGAGGTGGCGCGGAAGACGAACCCGTCGTCGGGTACCTGGTTCCACTCCTTGCAGGCGACCTCGCAGGCCTTGCAGCCGATGCAGATGCTCGTGTCGGTGAAGAAACCCATCCGCTCAGCCACGGCGGTACTCCTCGATCAGGTCGAGCAGCGCCCTGCCGGTGGGCCGCCTGCCGGGCCGCAGGTCACAGGTCATGGCCTTGCTCTCCTGGATGTAGACGTTCGGGTCGAGCACGATGGGCATCAGGTCGTTGACGGTGTCGCCGGTCACCAGTCCCCCGCTGCCCCAGCCCCAGTGGTACGGCAGGCCGACCTGGTGGACGGTCCCTTCCCGCAGCCGCAGCGGGCGCACCCGCCCGGTCACCAGGACGCGCGCCTCGATCGCGGTGCGGCTCGTCACGATCGTCGCCCAGCCGCCGTTGACCAGCCCCAGCTCGGCGGCCAGTTCCGGGGAGACCTCGCAGAACAGCTCGGGCTGCAGCTCGGCGAGGTAGGCCAGCGGCCGGCTCATGCCGCCCGCGGTGTGGTGCTCGGTGAGCCGGTAGGTCGTGAGCACGTACGGGAAACGCGAGGACATCGGCGGGTTGTAGGGGCTTTCTGGCCGCCGGTACGTCTGGCGGCCCGGGTTGGCCTGCTGGGCGTACAGCGGGTTGCGCACCGGGGACTCGTGCGGCTCGTAGTGCGCGGGCAGCGGCCCGTCGGCCAGGCCCGAGGGGGCGAACAGCCAGCCCTTGCCGTCGGGCTGCATGATGAACGGGTCGGTCCCGGCCAGCGCCGCCTCGGCGAGGGCACCCTCGGGCGGCAGGTAGCCGGGCGGCTTGTTCCGCTCGAAGTCGGGCACGTCCAGGCCGGTCCACTCCCCGCGTTCGGCGTCCCACCACACGTAGGCCTTGCGCTCGCTCCACGGGCGGCCCTCGGGGTCGGCGGAGGCGCGGTTGTAGAGGATGCGCCGGTTGGCCGGCCAGGCCCAGCCCCACTCGGGGGCCACCCGGTTCTGCTCGCCGCGGGGCTTGCGCCGGGCGGCCTGGTTGACCTCGTCGGCGTAGACCCCGCAGTAGATCCAGCAGCCGCACGTGGTGGAGCCGTCGGGTTCGAGCTCGGTGTAGGCCGACAGGGCCCGGCCGCCGGGGCCGGTGCCGTTGATCTCGCGCAGCACGGCGTCGGCCGACGGCTCGGCGTGCTCGCCCTCCTCGGGGTAGTCCCAGGTCAGCTCGCGCAGCGGCCGGTCGATCTCGTCGTCGGTGATCCGCCGCCTGATCCGCTTGCCGAGGTGGTAGTAGAACGACAGCTCGCTGCGGCACTCGCCCGGCGGCTCGACGGCCTTGTGCCGCCACTGCAGCAGCCGCTGGGTGTTGGTGAAGGTGCCCTCCTTCTCCACGTGGCCGGCGGCGGGCAGGAAGAACACCTCGGTGGCGATGTCCTCGGTGCGCATCTCCCCGGTCTGCAACTCCGGGCCGTCCTTCCAGAACGTGGCCGTCTCCACCAGCGTCAGGTCGCGCACCACCAGCCAGTCGAGGTTGGCCAGGCCCAGGCGTTGCGCCCGGCCGCCCGAGGAGCCCACCGCCGGGTTCTCCCCCACCACGAAGTAGCCCTTGACCGTGCCGTCGATCTGCGCCATCACCGTGCTGAAGTGGCCGTGGTCCCCGGTGACGCGCGGCAGGTGGCCGAAGCAGAAGTCGTTATCGGCGGTGGCGGCCTCGCCCCACCACGCCTTGAGCAGGCTGACGGTGTAGGCGCGCTTCCTGCCCCAGAAGCCGGTGTCGGCCCCGACGCCGGCCAGGTAGTCGTCCAGCCCCTCGTGGCGGTGGGCGTGCGGCATCGGCAGGTAGCCGGGCAGCAGGTTGAACAGGGTGGGGATGTCGGTGGAGCCCTGGATGCTGGCGTGGCCGCGCAGCGCCAGGATGCCACCGCCGGGACGGCCGATGTTGCCCAGCAGCAGCTGCAGGATCGACGCCGCGCGGATGTACTGGGCGCCGACGGTGTGCTGGGTCCAGCCGACCGCGTACGCCCAGGCGGTGGTGCGCTCCCGGCCGGAGTTGGCGGTGATCGCGTCGGCGAGCTCGGCGAAGTCCTCCGGGCGGATGCCGCACGACTCCTCGACCAGCTCGGGCGTGTAGCGGGCGAAGTGCCGCCGGAGGATCTGGTAGACGCACCGGGGGTGGCGCAGCGTCGGGTCGGCCGGCGGCCGGGACGGGGCCGGGGCGCCGCCCGAGCCGTACTGCTCGCCGCCGGCGGCCTCGGAGTGGTGCCGCCCGCCCTCCAGGTGCTCACCGCCCCCGGACGCCTCCTCGCCCGACCCCTCGTAGGACCAGCTCGACGGGTCGTAGGCGCGCGTCTCGGCGTCGAAACCGGAGAACAGCCCGCCGAGGTCCTCGGTGTCGCGGAAGTCCTCGGAGATGATCGACGAGGCGTTGGTGTAGGCCAGCACGTACTCGCGGAAGTCCAGCTCGCGCGTGAGGACGTGGTTGATCAGCGCTCCGAGCAGCACGATGTCGCTCCCGGCGCGGATCGGCAGGTACCGGTCGGCGATCGCGCTGGTGCGGGTGAAGCGCGGGTCGATGTGGAACACCTTCGCCCCGCGCGCCTTGGCCTCGACCACCCACTGGAAGCCCACCGGGTGGCATTCGGCCATGTTGGAGCCCTGGATGACGATGCAGTCGGACTCGGCCAGATCCTGCTGGAAGTCCGTGGCGCCGCCACGCCCGAAGCTGGTCCCCAGACCGGGGATCGTGGAGGAGTGTCAAATACGGGCCTGGTTCTCCACCTGGATCGCGCCGAGGGCGGTGTACAGCTTCTTCATCAGGTAGTTCTCTTCGTTGTCCAGCGTCGCCCCGCCCAGGCTCGCGATGCCCATGGTGCGCCGGACCGTTCTCCCCTCGTGCTCCTGCTGCCAGGTCGCCCGCCGGGTCGCGACGACCCGGTCGGCGATCATGTCCATGGCGGTGTCGAGGTCGAGCCGCTCCCAGTCGGTGCCGTGCGGTCTGCGGTAGAGGACGTGCGTCTGCCGGCCGGGGTGGGTGACGAGCTGCTTGCTCGCCGCGCCCTTGGGGCAGAGGCGGCCGCGGGAGATCGGCGAGTCGGGGTCGCCCTCGATCTGGGTGACGCGGCCGTCCTTGGCGTAGACGAGCTGGCCGCAGCCGACGGCGCAGAACGGGCAGATCGACCGGGTGACGGTGTCGGCCTCCTCGGTGCGGGGGCGCAGCGCGTCGGTGCGCGCCGAACGCGCGGCGTCGCGCCTGCCGTCCTCTCCCCTGAGCTGCCGGAGCACCGGCCAGCGGGAGATGAACCTCCCCGGTCTCACGGGGGCGGTCCTACCCCGGCTGGCCCGCCCTAACCCCGCCGCGGGTCCGGCGCCCGCCGACCGGCCGCCCCGGCCCCGTCGCCGGTCCGGCGCCCCCGCCCGGCCCGCCCCGGCCTCGCCGCCGCCCGCGCCCGGCCGGTCTAGCCGGCCATGGCCGCGCCGGCCATCGTCGCCGGCGCCGCCTTCCACGCCGTCCCCGGCTTCCTGTCCCCCGCCGTCTCCCGGCACCCGTCCCGCTCGGGTACGTCCCTGTCCCGCTCCGGTACGGAGACGGCCCGGTAGGCGCCCGAGTGGAAGACCAGCGGCTCGCCGCCCGGCGCCCCGTGGAAGTGCTCGACCTCCCCGATGAAGATCAGGTGGTCGCCTCCGTCGTACGTGGTGACCGTGCGGCAGGCGAAGTGGGCGAGGGTGCCCGCCAGCACCGGCACCCCGGCGGAGGTGAGGCGGGTCTCCACCCCGGAGAACTTGTCGGGCAGCGGCGTGGCGAACCGCCGCGAGAGGTGTTCCTGCCCGGCGGCCAGCACGTTGACGGCGAACCGGCCGGCCTCGGCGAAGGCGGGCGCGCTGGGGGCCCGCCTGGACAGGCACCACAGGACCAGCGGCGGGTCGAGCGAGACCGAGGTGAAGGAGTTGACGGTGACGCCCAGCCGGTCACCCCGGCCGGTGGTGGCGGTGATCACCGCGACCCCGGTGGCGAACTGCCCGAGGGCGTCGCGCAGGGCCCTCGTCGCTCCCACGGCTCCCACGGCTCCCGTCGCTCCCACGGCTCTCATGGCTCCCGTCGCTTTCGTCGCTTTCGTCGCTCTCTTCGTGCGCATCACGCCGCCCCCCGCCCCGCCCGCGCCAGGTACCCGGCCGTACCGGCCGGGTCCAGGAACCAGTCGGCGAAGTCGGAGGGGTCGTCGAAGCCGTTGACGAAGCGGGAGGCCACCTCGGGCAGTTCCCCGGCGGCGCCCAGGATGTCGACCACGTGCGGCGGCGGGGGCGCCAGGAGCGCGTTCGTCCAGGTGGTGGCGTGCCTGGCGTCCCGCCAGTAGAGCTCGAAGGCCCGCGCCATCCAGGCGGCGTCGAACGGGCGCTCGCCGTGCTCCAGGATGCTCGCCAGGTAGGAGGCCGCGCACTTGGCGGCGTTGTTGGCGCCCTGTCCGGTGATCGGGTCGTTGAGGACGACCACGTCCGCCACGCCCAGGACCGCCGCCCCCGACGGCAGCGTGGCCACGGGCCTGCGCACGACCGGGGTGAAACGGCCGGACAGCGTGCCGCCCTCGTCGGTGAGCTCGACGTCGCCGCAGCGCTCCGCCTCCCACGGCAGGAACGTCTCCAGCACCCACCGGCTCCTGGCCAGGTGCTCGGCGGGGGTGCGGACGTCCGCCCAGCAGTCCATCGGCCCGCCGGGGACGCCCTCGAACACCATGATCTCGCACGGGCCGGTGACGGTGAGCGCGGGGAAGACGAAGTACTCCCCGACCCCGGGGACCACGTTGAAGCAGACCGCGGAGTACTCGGGCCGTGGCGCGAGACCGTTGACGTAGGTCAGGGCCAGGGCCCGCTGCGGCGCCCGGTACGGCGAGCGCGGCGCGTCCCGCTCGAAGAGCGAGGCGATCGGCCCCTTGCCCGCGGCGACCAGGACCAGGTCGTACTGGGTGGCGTACTCCTCCAGGTCCTCCACGCCCGCGTCCTGGATGACGATCTTGCCGCCGAGGCGTTCCACCTCGGCCATCCAGGCGGGCATCTTCAGCCGCTGGTCGACCGAGCGGGCGGGGGTGTCGAGCCGGGCCGCCCAGCGCGGGGCCGGGCCGTCCGGACCGGCCATGGCGAACTGGATGCCGTCGATGGACGGGCACTCCCCGGCCCACAGGTCCAGGCCGAGGGCGCGCTCGTGGCCGAGGGCGGTGCCGAACATGGCCTGGCTGGAGGTGACCCGGCCGTCGCGGATCTCCTCGGGGGTGCGGTTGGAGACGACGGTGACGTCGTAGCCGTTCCGCAGCAGGCCGAGGGCGAGGTGGAGGCCGGCCTGACCGGCACCGACGATGAGGATTCTGCGCATGATGGAGGTGTCCTTCGCGAGAAGCGGGATGGTGGGGAACGATCGAACGGCGCCTGAGAGAACGGTATGCCGGGCGCCACCGCCCCTGCCATCCGCTCAGCGCGGGTTACGTCCGTCTGGCGCGGACTTCTCCGCGGCGGCGGCGCCGCCGATCCTCGTGCCGCCACCGCCGCCCTCGACGCCACCGCCACCGCCGCCGCGCAGCGTCTGTGACGGGGCCTGGCCGTGGCGCGCGCGGTACAGCGCGGCGAAGCGCCCCTGGTGCAGGAAGCCCCACCGGGCCGCCACCCCGGTCACCGTGCATCCGGCCGGGTCACCGGCCGCCAGTTCCCGGTGGACACGGTCCAGGCGCACGTCCCGCAGGTAGGCCATCGGGGACAGGCCGAGGTGGCGGCGGAAGCCCTCCTGGAGGGAGCGCCCGCTGACCGCCACGGCGCGCGCCACGTCGTCGGTCGTCAGCGGCAGGTGGGCGTTGTCCTCGATGTGGCGCATCGCCCGGCGCACCACCTTGGGCACGGCGGCGGGCCGGGGCGCGGTCAGCCGGTCCCGGTAGTTGGACGGCTGCCCGGTCAGCAGGGAGGCGATCATGGCGTTCTCGAGGTGGGCCACGGCCAGCGGCTGCGCGGCGATCCCGTCGCCGTGCTCGGCCTCGCTCACGACCAGGTCGGCCATGGCCCTCCAGGCCCGTGCCCAGCCCGCCGTCATGTCCACGCCCAGGTCGAACACGACCGGCCGGTCGAGCCGCTCGCCGAGCATCCGCTCCAGGGCGCCCTCGACGGCCGGCCGGTCGAGCTTCACGATCAGCTGGGGGCAGCCGGCCGCCCAGCGCATGTCCAGGTACTCCGACGGCGACGGCAGCGACGCCGTCCGCGGCGTCGACACGATCTCCTGCCCGCCGCACCGGATCAGGCTCCGCCCGGCCAGCGGGATCTGCACCAGGAAGAAGGACTCCAGCTCCCCCGGCTCGATGCGGACGTCCGCCCCGTAGTCCAGGTAGTTGACCCGCAGCGAGCCCAGCCGGGCCGAGTTGAGCCGCGCGGCCAGCCGGGAGGCGTCGCCGGTGAGCTCCAGCCGGTGGGGGCAGAACACCGCGGCCACCCGCTCGCGGGCCTCGTCGAGATCCCCGGTGTCGAAGACCGGGCTGTTGCCGAGCGGTGTCCGATCCCGCGCCTCGCTCATCGACGCCTCCGCCTCAGTACCCGTCACGCGCCCATCTCCGCACCGGAGCGGGCGCGCCGTCCACGTACAAATGCACAGAACCGCGAACGGGCCCGGACGGGAGGAGCCGGGCGGGACCCCGGGCGGCGGCTCCCGCGTTCCCCACCTGCGCGGACGTCGCGTCTCCCGCCGGACCCGGCCGGAGGCGGCCGGGCGGCGGCTGGCAGGATCGAGGCCGTGAACCATCGCACGCTTGGCCGTACCGGCATCCAGGTCAGCCCGCTCTGTCTCGGCACGATGATGCTCGGGGCGTGGGGGAACACCGACCACGACGAGTGCGAGCGCATCGTCGGCACCGCGCTCGACGCGGGCGTCAACTTCATCGACACCGCCGACATCTACGCGTTCGGCGAGAGCGAGACGATCCTCGGCAAGGCCATCAAGGGCCGCCGGGACGAGGTCGTGCTCGCCACGAAGTTCCACAACGCCATGGACGACTCGCCCAACCGGCGCGGCAACTCCCGCCGCTGGATCATGCGGGCCGTGGAGGACAGCCTTCGCCGCCTGGACACCGACTGGATCGACCTCTACCAGGTCCACCGCCCCGACCCGCGCACCGACATCGACGAGACCCTCGGCGCCCTGTCGGATCTGGTACGCCAGGGCAAGGTACGGGCGATCGGCACCTCGTCCTTCCCCGCCGAGGAGCTCGTCGAGGCCCAGTGGGTCGCCGAGCGCCGCGGCCGTGAGCGGTTCTCCACCGAGCAGCCCTCGTACTCGATCCTCGCCCGGCACGCCGAGGCGGCGGTGCTGCCGGTGGCCGAGCGCTACAACCTGGGGGTGATGGTGTGGAGCCCGCTGAACGGCGGGTGGCTGACCGGCAAGTACCGCCGGGACGCGCCGCTGCCGGCCGACTCCCGCGCCTCCCGCGACGGCGACCACTTCGACTTCAAGGCCGAGGAGATCCGCTCCCGCAAGCTCGACGTCGTCGAGGGGCTGGTGGCCCTGGCCGACGAGGCGGGCATCTCGATGATCCAGCTCGCGCTGGGCTTCGTGCTCTCCCACCGGGCCGTGACCTCCGCGGTGATCGGGCCGCGCACGCTGGAGCAGCTCACCAGCCAGCTCGGCGCCGACGAGGTCACGCTCCCGGCGGACGTGCTGGACGCGATCGACGAGCTGGTCCCTCCGGGGACGAGCATCAGCCCCTCCGACGTCGGGTACGCGCCGCCCGCGGTCACCGAGGCGGCGCTGCGCCGCCGCTGACGGCGGGGCTCCCGGGAGACGGGCCGCTGACGGCGGGGCTCGCGGGAGGCGAGGCGTCGACGGCGGGGCTCGCGGGAGGCGAGGCGTCGACGGCGGGGCTCGCGGGAGGCGAGGCGT
>NZ_JBFABE010000035.1:0-30112 GCF_040640155.1 Streptosporangium sp. NPDC023615 | reverse complement strand
GGCGTCGACGGCGGAGAGCCGGGGGGACGGGGCGTCGACGACACGGATTCCCGCGGGGAGGCCGGTGACGGTCGCCCTGCCCTCCCGGTCGACGGAGGCGACCGGGAGGGCAGGGGGCGTGAGACGGGGCGTCCCCGGGGACGGGAAAGGCCGGGAAAGGCCGGGAACACCCTTTTGTGGAACGATCCATTGATCACACCCGCTTCGTCGATCCCGGTCCACCGCCACCCGCCCTCGGACCCGCGGACACGCCGATCGTCCGAGGTGGAGGCATACCCGCCTGGAAGGGGGTAGTTCTTCAGGATGTTCTTCATCTTCGGTTTCCGTACCGCTCTCCACCGTCTCGGCGTGTTGACCCGCACCTGTCCCAACTGCGGCAACACCGCCGCTCAGGTGCTCACCAGGCGGGTCACCAAGTTCAGCCTGTTCTTCATCCCGTTGTTCCCGGTCCGGAGCAGGTACGAGTCGCAGTGCACGTTCTGCGGGGCCGCCTACGGCGTCTCCAAGGACGAGGCGAACCGCCTGGCGGCGCACTGATCCCGGCCGGTCCCGGGGAACGCGCCGCGGTGTCGTCCGGCGGCCCCACGGGCGCCGCCCGTCCGGCACGCCCCCCTCGCACCAGGAGACCGCGTGAAGATCACTTGGGACGGCGTCCTCGCCTGGCGGATGAACAGGCACATGCTGGAGAGACCCGAGACCGACGATCCCGTGGCGATCGTGAGCCGCCTGTGCGGCGTGCAGGCGCAGGTCGCCTCCTCCGCCCGGACGGCCGTGGGGGTCCGGCAGCGCAGGCCGCGGCGCGAGAGCGTGGAGGAGGCGCTGGCGGGCGGGCGGCTGATGAAGACCTGGGCGATGCGGGGCACGCTGCACCTGCTGCCCGTCGAGGAGGCCGCCGCCTACCTGAGCCTGCTGGCGTCGACGCGTAGCTGGGAGAAGGCGTCCTGGCAGCGGGCCTTCGTCACCGGGGACCGGCTGGAGGCCATCGGCGAGGCGGCACACCGCGCCCTGGACGGCGCGGTGCTCACCCGCGAGGATCTGACCGCCCGGGTGATCGACGCGACCGGCGACGAGAGCATCGCCGAGCACCTGCGCTCCGGCTGGGGCGCCGTGCTCAAACCACTGGCGTTCCAGGGGGTGCTCTGCCACGGGCCGGCCGACGGCACCTCGGTCACCTTCACCCGGCCCGACACCTACCTGCCCGCGTGGCCGGGGCTGCCGGACCCCGTCGAGGCCGCCGCGATCGTGATCCCGGCCTACCTGGCCGCCTACGGTCCCGCGCCGGTCGAGAGCTTCGACAAGTGGCTCTACCGCGGCGCCCTCAGAAAGGCCGACCTGCGCTCGTGGGTCGCCGCGCTGGGCGACCGGATCACCGCGGTCGAGATCGAGGGCCGGGACGCCTACGCGCGGACCGAGGACCTCGACGACCTGGGCGCGGCCGTGCCCACCGGCGCGGTGCGCCTGCTTCCGGCCTTCGACCAGTACGTGCTGGGCCCCGGCACCGGGGAGGCCGCCGTGATCCCCCCGTCACGACGCGGCGAGGTCAGCAGGGCGGCCGGATGGATCTCGCCGGTGGTGGTGAGCGGGGGCCGGGTCTGCGGCACCTGGGCCGCCGAGAAGGACGTCCTGTCCGTCACGGTGTGGAAGGAGTGCGACGTGCCCCGCGCGAAGCTGGAGGCCGAGCGCGAGCGGCTCGCCGGCGTCCTGGAACGCGACCTCACGCTGAGCGTCCGGGCCGGCTGACGGTCCCGTCCCCGCCCCCCCGGGTCCACCCGGCCCGCCCGGTCCGCCGTCCGGCGGGTCTGACGGCGGTCCGGGCGACGGGCCGGGCGGGCCGGGCGACGGTCAGCCCGTACGGCGGATCCGGATGCCGTGGGCGTCGGCGCGCTGGACGCCGGAGGAGTCGAGGTTGGAGATCGGGACCAGGCCCTCGACCTTGCCCTTCTTGCCGTTGCCGTTCAGCTTGAGGATGAGCATGCCGGGGTCCGTCCCGTGCGAGGAGTGCGGGTCGCCGGAGAGCGGGTTCGGGCCGCGCGTCGAGGCGAAGGCCCACTTCTCGTCGGGCGAGACCGCGAAGAGGTCGACCGTGGGGTCCGCGCTGAACGGGGAGGTCAGGTCGACGGTGCCGACGTGGGCGCCGCTCACCCCGTTGAAGACCTCGGCGACGTTGGCGTCGCGGTCGCCGACCCACACGTGGCGCTCGTCGCCGGCGACCAGCACGCCGTGGGCGTCGCGCTCGGGCGAGTCGTCGTCGAAGAGCCGCTGGACGGCCGGGGTGTTCGGCGGCGCGGCCGGCGAGTAGCCGCTCATCGGCAGCCGGAAGACGCTGAACTGGTCGAGGTTGCCGGGCGCGCCGCCGCCGCCGTTCCCGAAGACGGTGCCCGCCGCCTCGATGAAGCCGCAGCCGTTGGCCGGGATCCTGGTCGTGTCGTACTCCCCCACGATCGACATCGGCGTGGTGCGCCAGTCGACCACGAGCAGCCCGCCGCCGCGGAGGCTGACGAAGACCGGGCCGTTGTCGGAGGCGATGAACGGGCAGATCGGCGCGTTGTCCGGCCGGATGCCCGGGGCCTGGCAGGGCAGGCCGTTCGGCGTGACGCACCCGGCCATGTCCAGCGTCGCGGCCGGTTGCGCCGTGAAGACGCCGGAGGCGTAGTCGGTGGCGATGCGCTCCAGTTTCTTGCCGTTCTGGTTGGCGATGATCAGGTATCTGTCGTCCTCGGTGGGCCAGACGGCGTGGGCCTGCCGGGCCCCGCCCGCCCCGGGTTCGGTGCGCAGGCAGGCCAGCGGGGCGCGGGTGGCGGCGTCGAAGACGACCACGTGACCGCTGGCGACGAAGGCGAGTGCGGCGTGGGTGTCGGCCTTGTTGAAAACGATCATGTGGGGGCGTACCGGGACGCTGCCGGTGCTCGCCAGGCAGAGGGCGGAGGTGGCGCCGCCGAGATCGATGACGTGCGCGGGCCGGGCGGCGGAGAGCCGGCCGGTGACGTCGTCGCCCGAGTACACGTGAACGGTGCCGCCATGGGCGAGACCCGCGCTGTTGGACTGGTCGACCAGCCAGATCTCGTACGCGTCCTTGGCCACCGCCTGCGCGCTCGCCACACCCGTGACGAGTATCACCAGCACCGCGACGACCGCGGCTCCCCACTTTCTCATGCGCCCTCCACGAGCACTCCGGCCGAGCATCTTCCGCGTTTCCAAGAAGCAGTTATTTCCTACTTTTTGCCGTCACATCAGCAAAAGTCCGGAAATTGTATGAATTGGAGGATTAAGGAAGCGGGATGGGTGAAACGGCCCCTTCGAAATGAAGATCAGGGAACGCTGAAAAAGACCGGTCCGCGCCGAAGGCGGGAACCGGACGGCGGCGACCGGGCGGTCACGCCGGGAACCGGAAGGCGCCGACGGGAGGCGGACGAGGGGAACCGGGCCACGCGCCGGGGAGCGGACCGGGAGCCGTCACGCGGCTCACACGTTCACCGTGACGCGCTCAGATCGCGGCGGCCCGCACGGTCAGCACGTCGGGCAGGTGGTCGGCGACCGGGAACCAGCTCTCCCCGTCGTCCCACGAGCCGTACACCTCTCCGTCGCGGGTGCCGAAGAACACCCCGCCCGCCGAGGCGCACATGGCGTCGCGCAGCACGGAGGCATGGGCCGGTCCGGCGGGCAGCCCCCGGTCCAGGGCACGCCACGATCCGCCCGCGTCGTCACTGCGGAAGACCCGGCAGCGGTGGTCGGGCGGCGTACGGTCCTGGTCGCTCCGGAGCGGGAAGACGTAGAGGGTGTCGGGCCGGTCGGGGTGCACGACCAGCGGGAAGCCGAAGTCCGAGGGGAGGGGGGCGCCGATGGGGACCCAGGAGTCGCCGAAGTCGTCGCTGCGGTAGACGCCGCCGTGGTGCTGCAGGAAGAGCCGCTCGGGACGGGACGGGTGCATGTCCATCTTGTGCACGCACTGCCCGAACTCGGGGTACTGCGCGCCCTCGGGGAGGAAGGGGGCGCGGATCCCCCGGTTGGCCGCCCGCCAGGAGGTGCCGCCGTCCTCGGTGCGGTAGACCCCTCCCGCGGAGACCGCGACCACCATGGTCTTGGAGTCGCCGGGGTGGACCAGGACGGTGTGCAGGCAGAGCCCTCCCAGGCCGGGCTCCCACCGCGACCGGTGCGGATGGTTCCACAATCCCTCCACCAGCGAGAACGTGGCGCCACGGTCCTCGGAGCGGAACAGCGCCCCCGGCTCGGCGCCGGCCCAGACCACGTCCGGCTCCGACGCGGACGGCTGGAGCTGCCAGACGCGGGTGAGCGCCGTCGCGGCGGTCTCGGGAAAGGCGATCGGAGCACCGGACGCACCGGACGCACCCGGCCCCGGAGCCCTCCGAGCACCTGAAACACCGCCGCCCTCCTGCCAGCTCTCACCGAGGTCGTCGGACCGCAGCACGGACGGGCCGAAGTGGCCGTACTCGATCCCGGCGAGGATCCGGGGCACCCGGCCGCGGGTGTCGATCGCGACCGAGGGCACCCCGATCGTGGAGAACCGGACCGGATCGACCTCGAACCGGCCGGCGCCGGAGGAACGGGCCAGGAACAGGCCCTTGCGCGTACCGATCGCGAGAAGCACACCCCGCATGGCCGTCTCCCTCCGTCCCCGTCCGCCGCGAGAGACCACCGCGCCGCATCGCCGCATCGCCGTGACGCCGTGACGCCGTGACGCCGTGACGCGGCGGCACGCCGCCTGACGTGACGCACCACCGGCGCCTTGACCGTTACGCCTGGTCGGCCCGCCTTACCCCGGAAGCGCGAACCTCGGATTCGAACGTAGGTTCCACCGGTATGTCTGTCAAGGAAGATCCACGGCGTGGCGCGCCGAGGACTCCGAGACGGCCCCGGCGGCGGCGGTCGCTATATTGGCGCCATGAACGCGCTGGTCCGGCGACCGCCGGGGCTGAGCGGCCCGGCCGTGACGCGGATCGGCCTGGGGCTGGCCGCCCTCGGCCGTCCCGCCTACATCACGCTCGGCCGCACCGAGGACCTCGGCGGCGATCGCGACGTCCCCGCGATGCGGGAGCGTACCTGGGCCGTGCTGGACGCCGCGTGGGCCGCGGGCGTGCGCTACCTCGACACCGCACGTTCGTACGGGCGGGCCGAGGAGTTCCTCGCGGGCTGGCTGCGCGAGCGCGACATCGCCCCGGACGCGGTCGCCATCGGCTCCAAGTGGGGGTACGCCTACGTCGGCGGCTGGCGCATGGACGCCGGACGGCACGAGGTGAAGGAGCTCACCGCCGACCGGTTCCGCGCCCAGCTGGAGCAGACCCGCGCCCTGCTCGGCGAGCATCTGTCGCTCTACCAGATCCATTCGGCGACGGCGGAGAGCGGCGTGCTCGACGACGAGGACGTGCTCGACGGGTTGCGCGCGCTGCGGGCCGAGGGGGTCGCGGTCGGCCTGTCGACGAGCGGGCCGGACCAGGCCGAGACGATCGACCGGGCGGTCGGCACCGGGGTCTTCGACACCGTGCAGTCGACGTGGAACCTGCTGGAGCGCTCGGCCGGCGAGGCGCTCGCGCGGGCGCACCGGGCGGGCCTGGGCGTCATCGTCAAGGAGGGCGTGGCGAACGGACGGCTGACCGCCCGCGCGGCGCCCGCCGCGCTCGCGACCGCCGCGCGCGAGCGGGGCGTCACCCCGGACGCGCTCGCGCTGGCGGCCGTACTGGCCCGCCCGTGGGCCGGTACGGTGCTGAGCGGCGCGGTCTCGGCCGTCCAGTTGCGGGAGAACCTCGCCGCGGCCGACGTCGGCTGGGACGCCGAACTCGACGAGCGGCTCGCCGGGCTGGCCGAGGAACCGGCAGGCTACTGGTCCACCCGCGGCGCGCTGCCCTGGAGCTGAGCGTCCGCCTTCCCGCTCACCGGCCGACGGCCCCGCTCACCGGCCCCCGGTCACCGATCGTCCGGCCTCGACGGCACCGGCCTCGACGGGGCGGTCTCGACGGGGGCGGTCTCGACGGGGCGGTCTCGACGGGGCGGTCTCGACGGGGCGGTCTCAGCGGGGCGCGCGGAGCGGGGTGCGGTCGAGACCGGCGACCAGGTCGGGCAGGGAGTCGAAGACGTCGTCCGCCCCGGCCTCACGCAGGTCCGCCACCGGAAAGCCACCGGTCAGCAGGCCGATGCCGGGGATGCCCGCCTTGCGGGCGGAGACGAAGTCCCAGGAGGAGTCGCCCACCATGACCCCGGAGGTGCCGCCGACCTTGTCCAGCGCCACCTTCAGCAGATCGGGGGCGGGCTTGGTCGCCTGGACGTCCTCGGAGGTGGTCCAGGCCGCGCAGCGTGAGCGGCCGTCGATGAGGTCAAGGAAGTGATCGACGTGCTGGGGCTTGCCGGACGAGGCCAGCACGATGGTGAACCCGCGTTCGCCCAGCTCGTCCAGGAGATCGGAGGCGCCCTCCAGCGGCCTGACCTCGTCGAGGAAGACGTCGAACTCCTCCGCCCAGGCGTCCCGCAGCGCGTCACCGTGCCGCCGCTCGACCTCGTCGCCGGCGACGGCCGCCACGAGCTGGTCCCCGCCCATGCCGACGTGCCGATGGATGCGCCACAGCGGCGGCCACACGTCATGGCGGCCGAACGCCCTGAACCAGGCCAGTGCGTGCTGGTAGTTGGTGTCGACCAGGGTGCCGTCGACGTCGACGATCGCGGTGTCAGCCATGGGGAGGCTGTGCCCCGCCCCTGCTCAGCGGATTCCAGAGACCGTCTTTGGACTCGGGAAAGAACGCCCGGCCGGTCGAGGGGGCCCGGAGCCGTTCCGGGCGAGCCGCCCCCCGCTTCCGGCACGGACGCGACGGGGCCGGACGGAGCACCGGGAGAGGCGGGACAACCGGACCCGGCGGAGCACCGGGCCGGGCGGGGCACCGGGCCGGGCGGGGCACCGGGCCGGGCGGGGCACCGGGCCGGGCGGAGTGCCGGACCGGGCGCGGAAGGGACGGCAACGTGCCCGTGTGACGGCTGAGTTTCGGGTCACCACATGCGGGCATGTGGGACACGCCGACATGAAACACGGCATCAAACCTCAAGGCACGGCCGTCCCGCCGCCGGATCGTCACGACGATCCGGCCGCAGTTCGTGCCTCCTAGGGAGCGGAGGAGCCACGAACCCCAACCAGAATCCCGCCGCACCGGCTCCCGGTGCCGCGCTACTCGTCGTCATGGGCGTGACCGGCTCGGGGAAGACCACCGTGGGCGCGGCTCTCGGCCAGCGGTTGCGGCTGCCCTTCGCCGACGCCGACGACTTCCACAGCGAGGCCAACGTGGCCAAGATGTCGGCCGGCATCCCCCTGGACGACGACGACCGGATGCCGTGGCTGCGGGCCATCGGTGTCTGGCTCGCCGAGCACGCCGCCTCCGGCGGGGTGGCCAGCTGCTCGGCCCTCAAGCGGAGCTACCGCGACATCCTCAGGGAGGCCGCCCCGTCGGTGTGCTTCGTCCACCTGCACGGTGACATCGACGCCGTACGGCGCAGGGTGGCCGGCCGGCCCGGCCACTTCATGCCCACCTCACTGGTCGACTCGCAGTTCAAGACGCTGGAACCCCTGGAGCCCGACGAGCACGGGATGGTCCTCGACTTCTCCATGTCCGTCGACGACCTCGTGGAGGCCTACCTCGACGCCGCGGACGTGACCGCCGCGACGGCGCAGGGGAGCTCGAAGGCCCCCGGCAACCTCGAGGGCTCCGGGAGTCCGGAGGACCAGGGAACCGCCTCCGCGGCCCGCCCGGCCCCGTCACCCGCCGGTCAGGATGGCCCCGGCGACACCGATCGGCCGGGGGGACCGCGATGAGCGGCACCGCCCTGGCCATGCTGGCCGCGCCCCCCGCCGCCTCCCCCGGCAGGCTCATCCCCGCGGCGCTCATCGGCATCGCGCTGATCGTCCTGCTGATCACGTACTTCAAGCTGCACCCCTTCCTGAGCCTGACGCTCGGCTCACTGGCCGTCGGGGCCGTCGCCGGCCTGTCGATGGCCGACACCATCGCCGCCTTCACCGACGGGTTCGGCAGCACCGCCGCCGGGGTGGGCACGCTCATCGCGCTGGGAGCGATGTTCGGCAAGCTGCTCGCCGACTCCGGCGGGGCCGACGAGATCGTGGACACGATCGTCGGCCGTTCCAGCACTCGCTCGCTGCCCTGGGCGATGGCCGCGGTGGGCGCCCTGATCGGGTTGCCGATGTTCTTCGAGATCGGCCTCGTGCTGCTGATGCCGGTCATCTTCCTGGTCTCGCGCCGTTCGGGCGTCTCCCTGATCCGGGTGGGCATCCCCGCGCTCGCGGGCCTGTCCGTGATGCACGGGCTGGTGCCGCCCCACCCCGGGCCGCTGGTCGCCATCGACGCCCTCAAGGCCGACCTCGGCATCACGCTGGGGCTGGGCGTGCTCGTCGCCATCCCGACCGTCGCCATCGCCGGGCCGCTGTTCGCCAAGTACGCGGCCCGCTGGGTGGACGTGCCGCCCCCGGAGCTCTACGAGACCCGTCCCGCGGCCGAGGACACCCGCAGGCCGTCGTTCGGCGTCACCCTCGCCACGGTGCTGCTGCCGGTGGTCCTCATGATGGGCAAGGCCCTCGCCGACATCCTGCTGGCCGAGGGCGACGCCGTCCGCGGCGTGCTCGACTTCCTCGGTACGCCGCTGATCGCGCTGCTCATCGCCGTCATCGTCGCGATGTTCACCCTCGGTCTCGGCGCGGGCATGGACCGGAAGGCGGTCGCGAAGTCCCTGGAGCAGTCGCTGCCCCCGATCGCGGGCATCCTGCTGATCGTGGCCGCCGGCGGCGGCTTCAAGCAGACCCTGATCGACACCGGCATCGGCGGTCTCATCGCCACCTGGGTGCAGAACAGCGGCCTGTCGGTGCTGCTGCTGGCCTGGTTCGTCGCCGTTCTCATCCGGCTCGCCACGGGATCGGCGACCGTCGCGACCGTCACGGCCTCCGGCATCCTCGCCCCGCTGGTCGCCAACCTCAGCGTCGGGGAGACCTCGCTGCTCGTGCTCGCCATCGGCGCGGGATCGCTGTTCTTCTCGCACGTCAACGACGCGGGGTTCTGGCTGGTCAAGGAGTACTTCGGGCTCACCGTCGGGCAGAACATCAAGACCTGGTCGGTGATGGAGACGATCATCTCGGTGACCGGCCTGGTGTTCGTCCTGCTGCTCAGCCTGTTCCTTTGACGCGCGCTCCCCGGTCCGAGGGCCGGGGAGCGGCGCGGGCCCTCCGGGACGATCACGCCGTACCGGCCGGTCGGGCGGGTCAGCCCGGCCTTCCGGCCGAGACCGTGTCGCGCAGGGCGCGCACGGCGGAGTCGACCCGCTCCAGGCTCTTCTCCTCGCAGAACACCGGATCGCGGGGCTCCCGTCCGGCGCGGACGTCCCTGGCGAGATCGTCCAGGCAGCGGGCCAGGTTCTGGACGGCGGTGTCCGGCGGCGGCGAGGCGCCGCGCTCGGTCCGCGCGACCGTCGCGACGGTCGCGTCCGCCACCTGTTCCAGCGCGGTCATCGCGGGCATCCACGTGGTGACGCGCCGGCTGACCACGGCCGGTTCGGTCATCGCCCGCTGGAAGACCGTCCGCAGGTCGGCCAGGGCGTCGTACACCCCGCGGCGGAGCAGCGCCCTTCCGGTGTGCCCGGGGTCGAACGCGTACCGGAGGTAGCCCGCGGTGGCCGAGACGGCGTCGGCGAACCGCGGCCCGACCGGCGCCTCCCAGCTCGTCGGCCACGGCAGGTACCCCAGCAGCAGGACGATCAGGCATCCGGCCAGCGTGTCGACCAGGCGGACGACGCCCAGCCCGGGTCCCCCCCGGGTCAGCAGGTCCACCAGGAGCAGCACCAGCGGCGCCTGGAAGGCCGAGAGCAGACCCCAGTTGCGCTGCACGCCGTACGGCAGGAGCGCCGCGCACACCGCGACGGGCACCAGGAGCAGCGCGCCGTAGGGCACCACCAGGAGCATCAGGGTGCCGATCAGCGTGCCCGCCAGGGTCCCGAGCGCGCGCTGCACGGCGCGGGCGAACACCGATCCGAAGTCGGGCTTGAGCACCAGCGCGACGGTCAGCATCATCCAGTAGGACCGCTCGAACCAGCCGAACCGGCTGATCGCCGCGGCGACGCCCATGCAGAGCCCCAGCCTGACCGTGTAGACGCGGACGAGGTGGCCGTACCACATGCTCTCCAGGGTGGCCCGGAGCCGGGCACGACGTCCGACCCTCTCGTACGGCAGTTGCTCGTCGGCCACGTCGGCGCCGGTGACCAGTTCCACGGCGCCCTCCACCGCGGAGCACAGGGCGCGCATCGAGGGCGAGTCGCACGCGTGGCGCAGCGCCCGCGGGGCGGGACCGCCGCTGAGCGAGGCGGTGATCTCACGGACGGCGACGGCGAACTCACCGGGCGGCTCACGCCCCTCGTGGGAGAGGGAGAGCAGCGCGTTGCGGATCAGCGAGGCCTGGTTCAGCAGCGCGACCAGCCGGGTGCGCTCCGCGTCCAGTCCCGCCGCCGGGGAGCGGGCCGCGAGGACGGTGTCGTAACCGCTCTTGAGAGCGGCGTCGAACGCGGTCAGCGCGCCGGCGCCGCCGGTGCCGATGCCGGCGGTGCCGTCAATGCCGGCGGTGCCGGCGGTGCCGGCGGTGAGAAGCGCGCCGAGGGCGCGGTAGACCGCGACCACCGCGGTCTCCTCGGGCGCCCGGGGATGCAACGGCCACTCGGCGACCCCCAGGACGATCACCCATCCCACGCCCAGCAGGAACGCCAGCGCGTTCAGGAGCGGCGATCCCGGCAGCTCTATGCCGATGGACAGCACGGTCATCACCAGCAGTTGCAGCCCGGCGGCCGAGCCGGTGGCGCCACCCGTGCTGATCAGCGCCGACACCACCGAGACGATCACCACGGCGAGCACCACCCACCAGCCGTGGTCGCGGACCGCGGCCCCGACGAGGTACCCCACGGCGCCCGCGGCGCCCGCCGCCGCCATCCGGATGATCCTCATCCGGTACGGCCCGCCGCGGTCGGCCATGCCGGCGTTCATCGCGCCCATGGCGGGAAGCAGGCCCGCCACGATGTGCCCGGTGGCGAACCCGGCCGCCAGCGGGGTGGTCACCGCCACCGCCATGCGCAGCATCGGCCACCATTCGAGGGCCGCGGGAGCGGGACGGACCGTCTCCACCAGCCAGCCGGGGGCGGCGTCGGTCAGCCGGTCGGCGGCCCGCCGGAAGAACGAGGGCGACCGGGGCCACGGGGGCACGACGCGCCGTACTCAGTACGCCGGCACGCCGGGCGTGTCCGGTCCCGGGATGAGCTCTTGATCGTTCACGGAGCGTCCCTACCCGCCTGCCCTGCCGGATTATCCCCGCGTTCGCCGACGAACGCTTGACCTCGCCGGAGCCGCCGTCCCGCCCGGCCCCCGTGTCCGTGCCCGCACCCGTTCCCGTGCTCGCCCGCGCTCGTGCCACACCTGTGCCCGCCCACGCCCGTTCCCGTGCCCGCCGGGAGGGCGCCCCTCAGGGCAGGATGGCGTCGACGTAGCCCCCGTCGACCCGGAGCGCGCCGCCGGTGGTGGCGGAGGCCTGCGGGGAGCTGAGGTAGACGACCATGTCGGCGATCTCCTCCGGTTCGATCAGCCGTTGCAGCAGCGACTGGGGGCGGTGTTCCCGGATGAAGGCGCGCTGGGCCTTCTCCCAGGGCAGGTCCCGGTCGACGAGTTCGTAGACGAAGTCCTCCACCCCTTCGGTGTGCGTGGGACCGGCGATGACGGAGTTGACCGTGACCCCGCTGCCCGCGGCCTTCTTGGCGAAGCCACGCGAGACCGCCAGGAGCGCGGTCTTGGACATCCCGTAGTGGATCATCTCCACGGGGGTGACGACCGCGGAGTCGCTGGCGATGTACTGGACGCGTCCCCAGGAGCGCGCCGTCATCCCCGGCAGGTAGGCGCGCGTGAGGCGGATCGCCGCCAGGACGTTCACCTCGAAGAAGCGCCGCCACTCGTCGTCGCTGATCTCCAGGGCGTCCTGCACCCCGAAGACGCCCAGGTTGTTGATGAGGATGTCGACGTCCGGCAGCAGCTCGACCGCCCGGTCCGCGCCGGCCTCGGTGGCGAGATCGGCGGCGACGGGGACGACCCGCGCCCCGGGGACCTTCAGGCGCAGCGCGCCGACGGCCGCCTCCACCGTCTGCGGGGTGCGGCCGTTCACGGCCACCGTCGCGCCCGACCGGGCCAGGCCGGTGGCGATGGCCGCCCCGATCCCCTGGGTCGACCCGGTGACCAGCGCCGTCTTGCCGGTGAGATCGATGTGCATGCGTCACGTCCTTGAAACCCGTCGTGGAACCGTCCCCGCGTGAGCCCGTCCGGCCGGGCGGCGGGACGGGACGACGGGACAGGGCCAGGAGCCAGGACGGCGTTCCGTCGCGTCACCCTCCCCGCGGACCCGTCCCCGTCCCCGCGCCGGGCGGCGTGGAACGCGGGATCGTGGTCATTGTGCGGGAGCGGGCGCGGAGGGAGGCGTTCCCCCCGCCGGATGACGGTGTCCTGGCGGGGAGTTTGGGAACTCTTGGACGTCCGCTCGGGCACCCGGCGGACGAACCGGCCGCCTCGGCTCCGCCGGCCCCGGTTCTGTCGGTCCCGGCCCGTAGTCTGCCGATCCCGTACGACAGGAAGGTGGGGATCGTGGACCCTGACAACCCGGTGGTCAAGCTCTGCGCCCAGGGCATGGAGGCCGAGGCCGACGGCCGTCCCGAGGACGCGCTGCGGTTGTTCGAGCAGGCGTGGCTGGAGCGGGCCGACGACTTCGACGCCTGCGTGGCGGCTCACTACGTCGCGCGCCACCAGGAGTCGGCCGAGGAGACCCTGCGCTGGAACGAGATCTCGCTCAAGCACGCCGACGCGGTGGCGGACGAGCGGGTGCTTCCCTTCTACCCCTCGCTCCACGTCAACATCGGCGCCTCCCACGAGCTGCTGGGCGATCCCGACGAGGCCCGCCGTCACTTCCGGCTGGCCTCCGACCGGATCCACGACCTTCCCGAGGGCCCGTACGGCGACATGCTCCGTCAGGCGATCACAGACGGCCTGAGCCGCCTGACATGAGAGGCCTGACGTGAGAGGCGCGGAGTGAGAGACGCGGCCTGGAACGGCCGGCCGGGGAGGCCAGGCCACGACGTCCCGGGGAACACTCAGGCGTCTCCGCCGTCCCCGCCGTCCCAGGCGAAGGCGTTCATCGGGGGGTCGAGGGGCGCGTCGAGGAGCCGGTTGGCGAACGTGGAGATGGTGTAGGCGCCTACCCCGAGAACGACCTCGAGCGCGTTCCGCGCGGTGTGGCCGGCGTCGAGGAAGGCCCGCGTCTCCTTCTCGTCCACCGCGCCCCGGCCGTCCATGACCGCGAGGGTGAACAGGCGCACCGCCTCCAGCCGCGTGTCGGCCAGGGGCGTCCGGGCCCGCAGCGCCTCGACGAGCTCGGGGGGAGCCCCCAGCCCGGCCAGCGTGGCGGTGTGCATCGCCACGCAGACATGGCAGCGGTTCCGGGTGGCCACCGTCAGGATGACGACCTCGCGTTCGAGCGGGCCGAGGTCGGCCTGCTCGAACGACGCCGAAGCCGCCAGGAACCCCTTGAGCAGTTGCGGGGATTCCGCCATCAGAGCCACCGGCGCGGGCAGGTAGCCGAACTTCCGCGTCACCGCCTCGACGGTGGGACGGATGTCGGGCGGCGCGCTCTCGGCGGTGTGGGCGACGAAGACGTCGGAGGGCATGGGGACCTTCTCTCTGCGACCGGCCGGGCGCCGGAGCCGGCTCGGCGATCGCATACGGCAAAAACAGTCAATGTGGTTGTCTATATAGTAAACATGGTTGACCATTTTGACAAGCCTGGAGCCGTTGGGCCCGCACCGGCCGGTTCCGCGACGGACGCGGACGTCCCGCATCCCGGCCACCGTGAGGCCCGCCCGGCGGCCGGGAGGTCCCGCCCGGCCACCGGGAGGCCCGCCCGCTCCGGGCATCGCCGACTACCCTCGAAGGTGTCACCGACCGCGACAGGAGGCCCGACCGTGACGGATCGCAAACCACTCGGGGTCAGCTTCGAGACGTGGATCGACCGGCAGATCCGCGAGGCCACCGAGCGCGGGGAGTTCGACGACCTGCCGGGCGCCGGCAAGCCGCTCCCCGACGCGGGCAGACAGCCCGACGAGATGTGGTGGGTCAAGCAGAAGATGCGGGCGGAGAACCTGTCGTTCCCGCTCCCGGGCACGCTCGCGCTGCGCAAGGACGCCGAGGACGCGCGGGCGGCGGCCGCCGGCGCGCGGACGGAGGCCGAGGCCCGCCGGATCGTCGGGGAGATCAACGATCGGATTCGCGAGAGCCACGGCAGGACCCTGTCGGGCCCGCCACTCGTCCAGCCCCTCCTCGACACGGAGGAGATCGTCGCCGACTGGCGGGCGCGCCATCCCGTCGCGGAGAAGCCCGTCCCCGCCCCCGAGCCCCCTCCCCGGCGGCGTTCCCTCTTCCAGCGGTTCAGGCGCGCCGGACGGTGACCTCGGGTGACCCGCGTACGGCCACCGACCACACCCCCCACGGGGGCATGACGCCGGCCGGGCGTCCGCGGACCGCGCCGACGGGCGGGCGGCCGGTCACCTCCCCCCGGCGCCGCGGGCTGCGGCGACGAAGTCCGCGATGAGCCCGGCGTCCTTGACGCCGGGCGCGACCTCCACCCCGCTCGACACGTCCACCCCCCACGGGCGGGCCGCGGCGATCGCCCCGGCCACGTTCGACGGGTCCAGCCCTCCCGCCAGCATCCAGTGGCCGGCCGGGCGCCCGCGTACCGCCGCCCAGTCCCACGGCTCGCCCGAACCGGGCCTGGGCGCGTCGACGATGAGCAGGTCCTCGTCGAAGGCGCCGCAGCGCAGGTCGGTACTCGCCGCTCCGGCGCGGACCAGGGTCAGGCCGAGGTCCTTGAGCGCGGTGAAGTCCTCGTGCGGGTGGTCGCCGTGAAGCTGGATCCCGCGTACCCCCGCCTCCAGGGCGGCGGCGCGGACCTCCTCGGACGGCTCCCCGGCGAACACCGCCACGGTCAGCACGTGCTCCGGGACCGCCTCGGCGAGCTCGCGCGCCCGCGCCGGGGTGACCCGCCGCGAGCTCCTGGTGAGGACGAATCCGATGGCGTCGGCGCCCGCCTCGACGGCGGCCGTCACATGTCCGGGCTCGCGGAGCCCGCAGATCTTCACGTACACCCTGAGTACGGTAGCCCGCTACCCGGGCCGGGAACTACAGGGCGTTCAGGAACCTCGCGGCGATCGGCGCCGCGACCTGTCCCCCGGCGCCGCCGTGCTGCACGAACACCGCGAAGGCCAGGGAGTCCCGGTACCCGATGAACCAGGCGTGGTCCGCGGCGTCCTGCACCTCGGCGGTGCCGGTCTTGCCCGCCGTACCCGCGGGCAGGCCTGCCTGCGCGGCCGTGCCCTGGGTGACCACGGCGTTCATCATCGTCCGCAGGCCGTCGGTCACACCCTCGTCCAGCGGCACCGGCCGCGGCTCGTCAGGACCGGCCCGCTCGGCCAGGACGGCGGGCCTCCAGGAACCGCTCGCCACCGCCGCGGCGACCTCGGCCATGCACAGCGGGCTGGCCTGTACGGAGTTCTGGCCGATGGCGTCCGAGCCCAGCTCGTCGAGGTTTCCGTACGGCCGGATCCGGCAGGAGCTGAGTCCCGGCTTCTCCCGGAAGCCGAACCGGTCGGCGGCCTCCATGCGCAGCCGGTCGTCGCGCAGCCGGTCGTGGGCCTGCTGGGCGAAGGTGGTGTTGCAGGAGAGCGCGAAGGCCCTGGTGAGGGGGACGGCGCCGTGGTCGACGTTGTCGGAGTCGGTGAAGGTCCTGCCGTTCGGGATGGTGTAGGAGGCCGGGCAGGGGACCGGTGACTCCGGGGTCATGCCGGAGCGGAGCAGCGCGGCGGCCGTCACCACCTTGAACGTCGATCCCGGCGGGTAGAGGCCGTTGAAGGCCCTCTTGCCGCCCAGCGCGTCCGCCACCGCGCGCACCTGACCGCTCTGGACGTCCACGGCCACGATCGCGGCGGGCTGCGCGACCCCGTCCAGGGCGCGGGCCGCGGCTGCCTGCACGGGCAGCGAGATGGTGGTCCTCGTTCCGGACTCCTCCCGGCGCGGGGACGCCTTCAGCACCTTTCCTGAGGGTTCCTCCTGCAGTTTCAGCTCGACGGCCGTCTCGCCCAGGCCGGTGAAGTAGTCACCCGCCCTGCTCTCCCGGGGGAACGGGCGTCCCTCGCGGGTGAGCGTCTCAGGGGTCCGGATCTCCCTGTGCCTCAGCCGCAGGCTCCCGCCGTCCTTGAGCGAGGGGTGCATCGTCTCCGGGGCCCAGAGCACCTTCCACGTGCCCGCGCGCAGCGTCAGGCGCAGGACGGAGGCGAAGGGCCACCGGCCCAGGCCGGTGATCTCCCGTACCCCGTTGAAGGACAGCTCGGCCGTCTCCGCGTCCGGCTCGCTCAGCTCACCGGCGGTGAGGAAGAGGGAGGAGATCCGCAGGTCGGTGTCGAAGCGGCGGTGCCGGTCGGCGAAGTCCGCCGGGGGGTCGGCGACCAGGGCGGTCATGGCGGCGTGGTCGCCGGCCTGCCAGGCGGTGAGGTAGCTCCTCGCGACCCACTCGGGACCGTCCTGGGGGGTCGGCGTGGCCGGGGCCACGGTGAGGAGGGCCGGCGAGGAAGGGGACAGGGAGGACGACGCCCCCTCGGCCGCCCCCGGCTCCCCGGTCTCCCCGGGCTCCTCGGCCGCGCCGGCGGGCGTGGGACGGGCCGACGGGGAGGCCACGACCGCGCCCGGAGCGGCCACCACCGCGTACACGCCGAAGATGACGATCATGACCGCCGCGACGATCAATGCGAGGAGCCGTCGATCCCGCATGCCGTTTACTCCCCTGGCTTTCCACGGTTGCCCATCAGAGAAAAGATCGTAAAGCTGGGCGCAACGGTGAAACAGGTTTTTCCGGACATCGGTACAGGAGCGTGCCCTTACTCGGGCGAAGATGGGACAACGACCGGTCCGGTACGTCAACGGTGCGCGTCCGCCCCATCGGCCCGCCGCGGCCGCGCGTCCTTTCCGCGCCCGCGGTCTTCCCCCGCCTCCGCCGTCGATGAAAGTTTCATCGGTCGGCACCGTTCACCAGGGTCGTCCGGCCGTGGTGGCGGCGCGGCGTTGACCGATCGCGTCCGGGGTGTGACCTTCCATGAAGGGTCATCGTCGCAGGGGGGGCACATCGATGCGAGTAACGACATGGCTGGCCGGTTGGGCCGGCGGAGGGGTGACGGCCGTCGCGCTCCTCTTCCTGGGGGCCGGAACCGCCACGGCCACACCGTCACCGGCGCCGTCACCGGCGCCCTCCGCCTCTCCCGCCTTCCCGTGCCGTACGGCACCGCAGACCCCGGCGCCCTCCAGCACCCCGCCGACCGCGCCGGGAACGCCGACGGTCGTGAACGTCACGCTCAACCGGGTGCACCTGAGCTGGGCCGCCTCCACCGATCCGCACGGCATCGCCTGCTACTACGTGTACGAGAACAGGAACGGCACGGCCGTCCGGGTGGCCACCTTCCAGCCCGCGGTCACCGAGGGGATGTTCTACCTTTCGTTCCCCCCGCGCCACGTCGCGTCGGAGGTCCATCACCTGTACGTCGTGGCCGTCGACACCAAGGGCGAGGTGAGTCCCCCGTCCGGGACGGTGGCCGTCACGATCCACAACGACCTCCCCCCGGTGCCCGGCAGTTGCGAGGTGACGTACACCTCCTGGCCGTGGAGTGCCGGGATGAGCACGAGCATCAGGATCACCAACACCGGCTCCGCGACCTTCACCGACTGGCAGCTCGCGTTCGCCTTCGCCGACCCCGGCCAGCGGGTGACCTCGGGCTGGTCGGCCACCTGGTCGCAGACCGCGAGCGCGGTGACGGCCGTGGCCCAGCCCTGGAACAGGGACCTCGCTCCCGGGCAGTCGCTGCTCATCGGCTTCCAGGGCACCCACACGGGCGCCAACCCCCCTCCGGCGGTCTTCCGGTTCAACGGGATCGCGTGTGCCCGGTCGTGAGGGAGGGACCGGCCCGGTGACACGCCCCCGCTGAACAATCACGGCCCGTCCGACGGCGGGACCGGAGCTCCGGAGCGGCGCCTCCGGCCCTCGTGTGAGGGGCCGAGGGCGCGGGGACCTGAGGTCTCTGATGGTCAGGGCTGGCCGTGCAACTGGGTGCGGATGGCTTCGGCTTGCTCGGTGATGGTGGCCGGGACGGGGCCGGCGGCTGGGACGTCCCCGCACTCTCGGGATACCCCGCCTTCGGCGGCTGAGGAGCCGGCGGGGACGGCGGGACATGCCGATCGCGGTCGCGTCGGCTCACCCCGGCCGTCCACGAATCTGAACGAGCTTCGCGCCGCTCACCGTGTGCCGGGGTGTCGCTCGCCGTACTGGTCGATGGGAACGTCCACGAGCTGCCCGGGGTGTGCATGCCGGTGGTCTTCTCCCCCTGGCCGACGGCACCGAGTGCGTGTACATCGGCACGCGTGTCACCCCCGAGGTCGCCTGAGCCCCGGCCCGGTCCGGCACCGGCGCTCGCCCCGCTGCGAATCGACGCACAATGAAAACACGCGTCCGATGCTCACGTTGGAAGGGGCGGCGATGGGGAGCAGGGCTCTGGTCCTGGGCGGCGGGGGCATCACCGGAATCGCCTGGGAGCTGGGCATGCTCACCGGCTTGGCCGAGCTCGGCGTCGATCTGGGACAGGCCGACCTCGTCATCGGGACCTCCGCCGGTGCCCTCGTGGGCACCCGGACCGATCAACCGCGGGTCCGGCCGGTCTGGTACGGCGCGTCGGTGCCGGCCCGGTGCGGCTGGGGGTCCGCGTCAACCGGCGGGTTGTCGTCGCGGCCACGCCGCGAGGCGAGCAGCGCGATCGCGACGACGATCTGCACCGCCACGACGGACGCCATCGTCAGGGGCGAGCTGACGCTCAGCAGCGCCATCGTCGCGTTGACGCCGAAGTGAACCGCGATCGACGCCGCGACCCCGGCACGCTCGTAGGCGTAGCCGGTCAGCAGCGCCATCGGGATGACGCTGATCGTGAACAGCAGCCCGCTCCAGCCGAACAGCCCGAATCCGGCCTGGACGGTCCCGGGGACGAAGAACAGCGGCAGATGCCACACCGCCCAGACGACACCCAGCAGCAGGCCCGCCTGAAGGCGGCTCAACGACGCGCGCAGGCGCGGGTACGCCGTGCCACGCCAACCGGGCTCCTCGGACAACGGGCCGGCGATCAGCATGCTGATGAGGAACGGCACGGGTCCGCCGATGGTCGCGACCAGATGCTGCCCCGCCGTCAGGCTCACCTCGGGGCCCCCCAGGAGGTAGGCGAGCAGCGCGGCTCCCACCACGGTCGCCGACGCCACCACCAGCAGGGGCGGTACCCAGAACAGCCGTGTGCTCAGCCGGAGCCGCACCGTGTGAGCGGGGGCGGGCTGACGGCGCCGGGCACGGCGCGCCCGCATCACGATCGCGCCGATCATCGGGCCGAAGCCGGCGAGCAGGTGGGGGACGACGGTGGGGAAGCTCATCGCCGACCCGCCGAGCATGATCGCGGTGAGCCAGGAAGCCCAGCTCGTCACGAACGTGACGATCCAGAAGAGAGCGAGGCCGTTCTGCCGGCGGGCGGGGGGTGCGGTGGTCATGCTTTTCCCTTTCACGGGTGTCACGGGGAGGAATCTCTGGTTCCTGCCGCGGGGAGGAGGGGAAACCGCGATCGAGCGTTCTCCGCGGCCGGCGCGAAAAGCGCGGAACGGCGTGAAACAAAGCGGAACGACGCGGCGGGCAGCGAGCCCGGGAGCGACGAGAACAGGTGCGCCGACCGGACGCGACGCCCAGCCGGCACCTGACCGGCCGTATCGGCCAGAAGGTCCGGAATGCCATGGAAGGCCTGAAACAGCAGAGCTAAGGGCTCTTGACCAGGGAATTTTCTGTCTCACCGGGGGCTTCGCGCCCGGAAGCGGATGGTTTCTCCCGGTCCTCGTCGCTCTTCCCGGACGTTTCCCGGAGCCGGCGGGCGAGCCAGCCGGTCACCCGCACGAGCAGGCCGGCGTCGACCGGCTGACGCAGCAGCCGGGGATAGGAGCGCACCGACGGACGGCCGAGGTCACGGCGCAGCAGGTGGGTGAGGTCGGGGATCCGCTGGACCTCGACCTCACCAGGCACCAGCCTGCGGATCTCGTCCAGGTCCGCCGGGTCGACCTGGATGTCCTTGCCGCCGGTGATCGCCAGGACGGGGACCCGGATGTTCGCCAGGTCCGGGCGCGGGTCGTGGTCGAGCATCTCCCGCATCCACCGGGCGTTCATCGGCATCCCGGCGAAGCGGGCCACGTCCGCGCTGCTCGCCCTGATCCGAGCCAGGTGGCGGGCGGCCAGGGCCCGCAGGACCGGCAGCAGCGGCCGCAGCGGCGCGGGGAGGCCGCGGGCGATCCTCTCGGCCTGCCGGCGCAGGGCGTCCTCACCCGGGCGGGCGAACCCGGCCAGCAGCACCACCGCGCCGACCCCCGGGTGCGTGCCGAGAGACATGGCGTGGACGGCGCCCTCGCTGTGCCCGACCAGGCCGATGGCGTCCGCCCGGATGCCGGGCCGCCCGGCCAGGGCGCGTAGTGCGGCGGCGGCGTCGCGCCGGTTGTCGGTGAATCCGGTCGCGCGCCAGTCGCCGGAGGTGGCGCCGACGCCGCGCCGGTCGTAGCGCAGTGTGGCGATCCCGTCCTTGGCGAGCGCGGTGGCCAGCGGCGGTCCGAGCTCCATGCGGAGCCGGCCGGTGTTGGCGTCGCGGTCCAGGCGCCCGGATCCGTGCAGCAGCAGGACGGCCGGGTGCGGGCCGGGGCCCGCGGGCAGGGTCAGCGTGCCGGCCAGGGACAGTTCGTCGTCCGCGGTAACCGTCATGTCGACGTCGCGCATGTCCCGCCTCTCATTGTTATCAACTTTGAGAACATTATCTCATATGAGAACATAGGTCCATGTCAACCGCGGACCTTCTCCTGCACCCCGTCCGGATGCGCATCCTGCAAACGCTGTTCGACACCGACCCGATGACCACCGCGCAGCTGCGCGACCGCCTCCCCGACATCGCGCCGGCGACGATGTACCGGCAGATCGCCGTGCTGACCGACGCGGGCGTGCTGGAGGTGGTGGACGAGAGACGGGTGCGCGGCACGGTGGAGCGCAGCTACCGGATACGCCCCAAGCAAGCGGTGGTCGACCCCGCGGCACGGGCGGCGATGACGCGGGAGGACCACCAGCGGGCGTTCACCACCTTCGCGGCGTCGTTGATGGCGGATTTCGGCCGCTACCTCGCCCATGAGAACGCCGCCCCCGTCTCGGACGGCGTGGTCTACCGGCAGGCGGCGGTGTGCCTGACCGACGACGAGTTCGCCGTGATGGTCGAGGAGATCGAGCGCGCGGTCCTCGCACGGGTCAGCCACGCCGAGGGTGACGGCCGCACCCGCCGCATCGTCAGTCTCGTCGTCGTACCGGACAAACCCAGGCCGGAACCGAGGGCGAACCCCGGGCCGGAACCGGGGACGGGCACCGGCACCGAGCGGCCGACCGATCAAGCCAAATGAGCTGAGCAAGCAATTCGCGCCGGTTGAGACATTCCACAGCCGGTGACCGGACCGCGAGCCGCGTCGCCCTGGCTCGGCACCGTTCCGTCCTCACGCGGTGAACCCCGACGGTGATCGACCGGACCCCCACGCCGCGGGATCACCATCCTCTGTCCGGGGTGGTCGAGATTCCACAGGTCCAACGGGATGGAACCATCAATCGCGACCGGCGGACGGGAGACCGGCCTGCGATCAAGTCGTGGGCCGAGCACAGCGACATTCCCCTCGCAGGGCAGCCCTGGACACATACCGCACGCGAACGCGGCGGAGTGTAAACCTCCTGGCGCGTCTCCTTGGCGGCAGGAGCGGTCAGGGCACGACAGCGTCCATGGATGGCACCACCCCCACCCAGCACCGCACCATCTCGCCTCCCGCCCCCGGCGGGGTGGGAGCCGCCGGGTGAGCGGTGGGGGGACGTCCACCACGCCCCCTCCCCTGGCGGCGCTCGGCCAGCGCCCGCCGGCGCAGTTCCTCCCACCACGCGGCAGGCGGCGCGACGTACCCGGGGGACTTCTGCCGGGCGCGGCCGCGCAGGAAGGCGATCAGCCACTCGGCGACCTTCTGGTTGGACGGGACGTTGCGGCCGTTGCGCCAATCACTCCACGACGCGGCCGACACCTTCAACGGCGGACGCTGGACGGTCGCCTGCCGCTGAATCATCGCCCAGGTCGGCGCGCCGGCAGCCTGATGCAACGCCCGCAGCGCGGCGGCGTACCGGCCGGTCGCATCCACCGAACCCGCCGCCTCTGCCGCGTCCGTCGCATCGCCGGAACCGCTCACTCTGCTACCTCTCGCCCATCCAGATCCGGATCGAAACCATCCGGAAAAGCCGCCTATCACCCCATTCCCCGAGATCTCCCACCCTGCCCGCCTCGCCGCGCCGGTGCGAGCGGATCCGGAAAACCATCCGGAGCGGCCTGATGAGGCCACCGCCCCGGGCGAGCAGAGCATCGGGGCCCACGGTAAGGAGAACCGCTCATGGTCGATCGCCCGTTCCTGCGCCGCCTGGCCCGCGCCGCCCTGGCCGCCACGGTACGCAGCGCCGCCGCGGCCGCCGCCTCGGCTCCCATCACCTTGGCCATCTGGTGGATCACCCACCGCTAGCTGCCCACCGCACCCCGTCCGCCTCGACCCCGGCCTCCGCCTTTAAGACGGGGGCCGGGGCACACCCCGGGTAGCTGTCTGGCGTCGTCGTGGGCGATTTACTCGACGGTTAGTGTCTGCTGGTCCAGGTCGAGATGGAGGGTGCCTCCCGCGTTCGCGCGAAGCTGCCGCCAGGCGGCGTATCCGGTCATGATCGCCTGCTCCCAGTCTGCGGTACGCAGGACGCTCACCTCGAGTTGGGAGGTCATGGTGGCGATGGTCTTGAGGAACTCGTGGTCGATATGGCGAACGTTCTCGAAGTAGCCGTGGCGAGCGGCGTAGGCGAACACGAGCGCGGAGATGCCTTCTTCGATGGCGATGGCGCGGCCGTCATCTTCGGCCTCGTCGATTCTGGGGTCGCTTTTGCGTTTGCAGCGCAGCAGGAAGCGTGTGACGGGGGACCAGCCCAGGGCGGCGGCGTAGGCCAAGTGGAAGAGGAAAGCACCAGCGAACCCGGCCGGCCGCGGGGCGAGGCGGTCAGAGGTTGTAGCCGCCGGAGACCTCGATGTCCTGGGCGGTTATCCAGCGGCATTCCTCGGTCAGCAGCGTCGCGATCACCATGCCGATGTCGTCGGGTTCGCCGAGCCGTCCGAGGGCGGTCTTGGCCGCGATCGAGGGGATCACCTCGGGGTGGCGTTCGAACGCGTTGTCGCCGATGCGAGTGCGGGTGGAACCGGGGGAGACGGAGTTGACGCGGATACCGCGCGCGCTGAACTCCTTGGCCAGATAGCGGCTCAGCACGACCAGGCCGCCCTTCATGGTGCCGTAGGCGGAGTAACCGGGCTCCATGCCGGAGAACGTGGCCGCGCTGCTCGCGGTGTTGACGATCGCGCCGCCGTCGGCCAGTAACGGCAGCAAGGTCTGGGTCAGGAAGTACGGGCCTTTGAGCAGCACCCGCATGAGCGTGTCGAACGTCTCCTCGGTCGTGTCCTCGAACATCGCCATATGGCCGAAGCCGGCGTTGTTGACCAGGAAGTCGAACGTGTCCCGCCGCCAGGTGTCGCGCAGCGCCCCGGCGACGGACTCGCGAAAGGCCGGAAACGTCTCCGAGCGGCCGACGGCCAGTGGCAGCGCGACGGCCGTGCCGCCGTCCTTCTCGATCCTGGCCACCGTGTCCAGGGCTCCGGGCTCGTTGCCGTGATAGGTCAGGATCACTCCCGTTCCGCGCCTGGCGATCTGGACGGCGGCGCTCTGCCCGATGCCGGAGCTGGCACCGGTGACGATGGCGACCTGCATGATTGGACTCTCCTGTCCGTTAGTGAGATGGCACCGGTTCGGCGGTGCCGGCTTTCGTGCCTTCAGGCCGCTGGGTTCAGGGCCTGTGGTGCGTTCAGGCCGTCGGGTTCAGGGCCCGTGGTGTTCAAGGCGCCGGGTTCAGGGCTCGTGGCGCGTTCGGGTCGCCGGGTTCAGGACCCGGGCGAGCCAGGCGTCGCGCGTCCGGCGGGCCGTGGCCGAGACGCGTGCCTGCGGGTACAGCGCGTCGAATCCGTGGAAACCTCCCGCCCAGACGTGAAGCTCCGCCTGGCCGCCCGCCGCCCAGATCCTGGTGGCGTAGTCGACGTCCTCATCGCGGAAGACCTCGGCCGTACCGGCGTCGATGTAGGTGGTCGGCAAACCCGAGAGGTCGCCGGCCACCGCGGGGGAGACGTAGCCGGGCACGTCCCGGTCGGCGAGGTCACCGAGGACCGACCGCCATCCGAACTCGTTCATCTCGCGGGTCCAGACGCCTTCCCCGCCGGAGTACTGCCGGCTCGAGGTGGTGATGTTGCGGTGGTCGAGCATGGGGCAGATCAGCACCTGGGCGGCGATCGCCGGGGCGCCGAGATCGCGTGCCATCAGCGTGATCCCGGCGGCGAGGCCACCGCCGGCGCTGGCCCCCGCGACGACGATGCGGGCGGGATCGATGCCCAGATCGTCGGCGTGCTCGGCGACCCAGAGCAGGCCGTGGTAGCAGTCCTCGACCAGTGTCGTGCCGCCGGCCTCCGGTGCCAGCCGGTAGTCCACGGAGATCACGACGGCGCCGAGCAGGTCGAGCCAGTCCAGGGGGATGTCGATCTGCGAGAAGCGGTCTCCCATGACCATCCCGCCACCGTGGATCCAGTAGACGCACGGCGCCGCCGTGACGCGATCGGTACCGGCGGGGCTGAGGATCGACAGCGGAAGCGGCGTGCCGTCCGGGGCGGGAACGGTGATCTCCCTGCGGTCGACGGCGCGGCCGTCGAGAAGGGTGTCGATCGGCGTCGACGGGTACTGACGCAGCTGGGCGAGCACCTCGGGGTTGAGCTCGGACATGAGCGGCATCTCCGCGAGGAGGGCGTGCAGCTCAGGGTCGAGGCCGGGGCGTGCCGGTGTCATGCTGGGGCCCTTCGCCATGGTGGGTTCCTCTCGCCGGGGTTGGTCGGGGTTCGCTGAGATCCAGCGAGGTTGCCTGGGGCCGCCGGGGTTCAACGGGGTCGGCTGGGGTTCGTTGATGCCGACCGGGGTCGGCCGGGGTTGTTCAGGGGTGGCCGGGGTATCAGAAGGCGGCCTTGCCGCCGACCGGCACCTCGTCGGTGTACCGGGACTCGCCGGCGAGCAGTGGCTGGAGCTTCGCGACCAGCGCCTGCGCCTCCTCGGTCGCGAAGAACCCGCCGTGGGCCTCCTCGCTGGTCCAGCCCTCGGTGACGGAGACGACGTCCGGGTCGCCGGCCGAGCGGCTGACCAGGAAGACGACACAGTCCTCGTTCGACAGGGACGGCGCGTCGAGCAGGAACGCGACCAGCTCGTCACCCTTGCCGGGCTGCGCGGTCATGGTGGCGTGGAAACCGTGGCCGACGACCATGGGAGCATCTCCTCATTCGTGGAGCATTCTCGCGCTCCTGGGATTTCGATAAACCCATGCAACCATCACTACCAGCGGAAACGTTAGAACAATGCTCCTGATCTCTTGCCTTATCCTATCGGTGCAAGAATTATCAGGCTTGTGGTTCAATCGGGTCATGGACCTCGATGAGCTGCGTTCCCTGCTCGCTCGCCATGCCCGGCCCGACATGACCACCGACATCGACGGCGTCCTGGTCTCGAAGGTCGAGGAGCCGGATCCGCCGTCGCCGTCGATGTCGGGCACGGTGCTGGCACTCATCGCGCAGGGCGCGAAACGGATCGCGCTGGGCGACCGCGTGTACGAGTACCGGGCCGGGCAGTACCTCGTCGCCTCGGTCGACATGCCGATCACCGGCCACTTCACCGAGGCCAGTCCCGAGCGGCCGGCGATGGGCTTCGGCCTGATCCTGCACCCGGCCACCGTCGCCGAGCTGTTGCTGCAGGCGGCCCCCGGGGACCTCCCACCCGGTGGCGGCACGCCGTCCGGCATGGCCGTCAGCGACGCGCCCGACGCGCTCGTCGACGCGGTGGTCCGGCTGCTGCGCCTGCTCGACCGGCCAGGCGACGTGGCGGTGCTCGCGCCGCTGATCAAGCGGGAGATCCTCTGGCGGCTCGTCACCGGCGAGCAGGGCGCCGTCGTACGCCAGCTCGGCCTCGCCGACAGCAACCTCACCCACATCGCGCGGGCGGTCCGGTGGATCCGCGACCACTACACGCAGTCCTTCCGGGTGGAGGACGTAGCGCAGCTGTCCGGCATGAGCGTGTCCGCCTTCTACCGCAACTTCCAGGCGGTCACCGCGATGAGCCCCATCCAGTTCCAAAAGCAGATCCGGCTGCAGGAGGCCCGGCTGCTGCTCGCCACCCATCCCCACGACGTCACCGGGGTCGGTCACCGCGTCGGCTACGACAGCCCGTCGCAGTTCAGCCGCGAGTACCGCCGCCAGTTCGGCGCGCCGCCCAGCGAGGACGCCGCACGCCTGCGCGGGTCGACACCGCACGCCGCCCCGGCCCTGGCGTAGCCGCGCCGGCGCGAAGGGACGTTCTAGCCTCGGGCTTTCACGGTGAATTTCGCCGAGCTTGATCGTTTACATGAGAAAAGTGCCTGTGACCTGGAAGGATCGGACTTATCGAAGGTCCCGTCCCCACCAGTTCACGAGGCACTTTTCACGTGAAGACTACCGCTTCCCACCGCAAGATCACCGTGTCCGCCGACGGCTCGGGTCTCGTCTCCCAATCAGGCGCCCTGCTCCTGCTGGAAACCCTGCGCGTCACCGGCCTGGACCAAGCCCTCTCGAAGCACCTACAGCGGTGGCGGCCACCTCGTGCGATCCACGACCCCGGCAAGACCATCGCCGATCTCGCCCTCACCCTCGCCCTGGGCGGCGACTGCCTGGCCGATATCGCGCTGCTGCGCTCCCAGCCCGACCTGTTCGGCCCCATCGCCTCCGACCCGACCGTCTCCCGACTCATCGACCGGCTCGCCGCCGACCCCGACCGGGCCCTCAAAGCGATCCGTGCCGCCCGCGCAGGCGCCCGCTCCCACGCCTGGCACCTGGCCGGACACCACGCGCCCGGCGCCGATGGCCAACCGATCCCGATCGATCTGGACGCCACCATCGTCATCGCCCACTCCGACAAACAACACGCGACCCCCACCTGGAAGAAGACCTTCGGCTTCCACCCCATGACCGTCTTCGCCGACCACGGCGCGAACGGCTCCGGCGAACCCCTGGCCATCACGATGCGGCCCGGCAACGCCGGCTCCAACACCGCCGCCGACCACATCACCGCAGTCGGCCTGGCCCAAGCCCAACTGCCGCCACACCTGCGCCGCCAAGTGCTGATCCGCGCCGACGCCGGCGGCGGCACCCATGCGTTCCTGTCCTGGCTGAGCAGACCCGGCCGATGGCTGAAGTACTCGATCGGCTTCACCCTCACCGACGACATCGGCGCCGCGATTCTCCGGCTCCCGGCCACCGCGTGGACACCGGCCTACGACGCGGGCGGCCAGGCCCGGCGCGTGGGTCGCTGAGATCACCGGCCTGCTCGATCTGGCCTCCTGGCCCAAGGGCATGCGCGTCATCATCCGCAAAGAACGCCCGCACCCGGGCGCGCACCTACGCTTCACCGATTCGGGCGGACACCGCTTCACCTGTTTTGTCACCAACACCAAGCACGGCCAGCTCGCCGATTTGGAACTACGCCACCGCCGCCGGGCCCGCTGCGAGGACCGCATCCGCTGCGCCAAGGACACCGGCCTGGCCAACCTGCCCCTGCACGACTTCACCCAGAACCAGATCTGGTGCGAGATCGTCGCGCTGGCCTGCGAACTCCTGGCCTGGATGCAACTGCTCGCTCTGCAAGGCCCGGCCCAGCGCTGGGAACCCAAACGCCTGCGACTGCGCCTGCTGGCGGTGGCTGGACGGCTGGTCCGCGCAGGACGCCGCGTTCGCCTGCGCCTGGCCGCCCGATGGCCCTGGGTGACACAGATCATCACGGCCGTCGCTCGCCTGCAGGCCCTGCCCACACCGACCTGACCAGCGAAAACCCGTGTCCACGACGAACAGGAAGGATCCAACGGGCCAGTGGAACCCCGCCCACCCGGCGCGACAGCCGGGCCACCACGCTGACCAGGAAGCGAAATCAACCCTCAACCGAATGCCTCAGCCGACCACACGAAGATCGTGAAAGATCGAGGCTAACCGATTCACCTTACTTTGAACCCCAGAAAGACATGTTGTGTCTTTTGTCCTGTTTTTGGTGAGTGACAATCGTTCCGGATGACCACAGACCCACGGGGACGACGTCTGGCTGATTCGAGGGTTTAGGGTATGACGATGTGAAGCTTGCTTTACATTGCCTCACGACGGAGTTATTTTTCGTAGAGTGCGCAACAACCTCCTGGAACTACGGCAGGCCAAGGGCTTGACACAAGTTGAGCTCGGAGGAGACCTGAATGTGTCCCGGCAGACGATCGCCGCCATCGAGACGGGACGCTATCTGCCGTCGCTACCACTGGCCTTCAAGATCGCAAGGTATTTTGGCCACACCATCGAGGAGATCTTTTATGACAACAGCCAATAACCTCAAGACGGATGACCACACCAACTCCGCAACCGATCGTGGCAGCGAGAGAGCGAGAGGCGACCTTCTGCGGCTACTTGGGCTGATACTGGGAGCGGTGGCGACCTTAACGGTCGGCGCTGCGCTTCTTTATGTCCTCGCTCGAGAGTGGGGCTTCGCATGGAGCTCTTTATTTTTCGTCGCCTGCGCCGCTGCCATACTTCTCACCCGATCCCTAGGGCGGAAAAAGTCTGATGTTGCCGCAGTCATATCCGGCCTGAAAGACCAAGACGAGCGAAGAAATTTGATTTCACTGAAAGCCGGATCATTCGCAAACAAAGCAGCCCTCACCTTCGGCTCGGCCGCCTATGCCATATCAGCACTGAAGGGTGAAGGTACAGAGCAATTGGCAAACGCATTCGCTGGCATAGTCAGTGTTTCTGTAGTGGCCTACGTGAGTTCCACTTTATGGTTTTCCAAGCGCAGCTAGACGAGAACCGGCAGGCCATCTAGACTGCGAGACGCTCACGCGAACCATGCGAGCACAGAGGCGGGAAGTCCTCGCCATTCACAAGAACTCTCGCATAAAGTAGCTGGATAGGGTGAGACTTCACATCACTCCGGTATAGGTTGCGTTCCAAGCAGGTTGCTCTTAACCGCGCATAAGAATACTTCCCATTCCAAATGGGTGAAGGAAAGCGTGGGGCCGCCGGGATCGCGAGAGTCCCTCATGTACACAAGGCGAGAAGAAAAAGCAACCTCGACACACTCATTTTCTTTTTCACTTTCCCTACTTTTGCGCCAAATAAGCGATGGCTCGTGACTCGAATCGATGAACATAATGCGACCCTCCATCTGTTGCGGACAGGCCTTACAGTGTCTGACGCGCCAACGTTCCAGCGTCACGTCGGCCGGTCAGTACGCCGGGAGATAGTCGTTGACGATTCTTGCTCAGAGTGTAAGCGGAGCGAGCTATTTAGCCCACACCGATTTTCGGCGAGACGAGGGAAGCGATACACTCTCACCGTGCCGACATCGCGAAGCGCCTGCCCACGTTTCGCGGTTCACCGACTTCCGAACCCGTTCCGGACGCGACTCTCTCGCTGGTCATGTCACACTCGGATGCCTCTTGGACTCGATGGTCCCTGAGTCGGAGGGCAGGAAACGAAACTTTCACCGTGGAACCACGGACGATGATGGCCTCATACGGTTACTGAAGGTGAAGGACGTCTGAGCTTCGACTCGACTGAGTCGTCAGCCATACGTGCAGTCTCTCGTGGCCTTGGACGACAAGTGCTTGCCGGGCCTCGGGTTTGGGCAGACCGTTTCCGGTCGTATCACCAGGGTCGCGTCCTCGGAGCGGTGTAAAAGGCTCGACGAGGTAGGTGCCGCGGGCTG
>NZ_JBFABE010000034.1:47353-80676 GCF_040640155.1 Streptosporangium sp. NPDC023615 | reverse complement strand
TTCACCACCATGCCGTGGAGGAGATAGGCGTACATGGTGGCCGTGCCGAGCCCGGTGCCCGATCCGGCCGGATCGGGCGGCACGCCGCGGACGAGGGGGGCTGGGCATGAGGCCGGACGGCGTTCTGCCCGTCGAGCTTCCCGACGTCGTACGGGAGGCGCTGCTGGCGCCGCTGGTGGACCAGAACTGTCACGGTGTGCGCCGCGACGACCTGAACCGGGCGCGGTTCGAGACGCTGCTCACCGAGACGGGCGTCCCGGCGCCCCCCGGCACCACGCACTTCGACACGCCGGTCGGCGCGGCGGTCCGCCGCTGGTGCGCGCCCGTCCTGGATCTCCCCCCGCACGTGCCGCCGGCCGTCTACCTGGCCCGGCGGGCGGAGCTGGGGGCCGCCGAGGTGAACCGGCGGCTGCTGGGCGCCGCCGGGATCGCCACCTTCCTGTTCGACGACCTCGACGGGGGCGGCGAGGCCGGCGGCCCCGGCGGCCCCGGCGGCTCCGGCGAGTTCGGCGAGTTCGGCGGGCCCGGCGATCCCGAGGTGCTTCCGCCGGCGGAGATGGGGCACGCGTGCGGGGCGAACGCCGTCCAGGTCGCGCACGTCGAGCGGGCCGAGGAGGAGGTCGCAGGGAACGCGGTCTCCGCGGTCGGCTACGTCTCGGCCCTCTCCCAGGGGCTCGCCGCGCGGGCCGCCGCGGCCGTCGCCCTGAAGTCGGTCACCGCCCACCGGACGGGCGCGCGGCTCGACGTGGCCAGGCCGAGCCGGGGAGCGGTCATCTCCGCGGCCGCCCGGCGGCTGGCCCGCCCGGGAGAGGGGCTCACCGACCAGGTGCTGCTGCGCCACCTGCTCTGGACGGCCGCGGACGTCGCCAGGGAGTACGGGCGGCCGCTGCAGTTCCTCGCCGGCCACGCCGGTCCCGCCACCGATCTCGTCGTGGCCGTGCAGCCGATGGGCGTGCCCGTCGTCCTGCTGCGCTGCCATCCGTTCCACCGCCGTGCCGCCCAGCTGGCGAGCTCCCTGCCGCACGTCTACATCGACGTGGGGGCCGCGCCGGCCCGTGGCGTGACCGGATCGGCCTCGGTGATGGCGGAACTGCTGGAGTCGGTGCCGTTCCACCGGCAGGTGTTCGGCTCCGGCGGTCGCGGCGTGGCCGAGACCTGCCATCTCGGTGCCCTGCACTACCGGCGCGGCCTGGCCGGGGCGCTGGCCGCGCGACTGGCCGACGGCGAGTGGAGCGTCGCCGACGCCGCCCGGGTGGCCCAGATGATCGGCTCCGGCAACGCCCGCCGCCTCTACCGGCTGTGAGGCCCCCGACGGGAGCCCGCCGACCCCGTGGGCCTTCCGGAGACCGGGGCCTTGCGGAGAGCGGGGCCTTCCGAGGTCGTGGGATCCCGGGGGGCCGGGGGTCTTCGGCTTCCGGGGAGGCGGAAGCTCTAGGATGTGGCGCGACCGACGACGTGATGAGGGGGAGCCAGGTGGCGGACGACGAGGCGGCGGCGCGTTTTCTCGACGACGTGACGGTGGAGCTGGTCAAGCACAGCGCCTCCGACTCCGACGTGCTCTGGGCCGCGCGCGTCTCGACCGCGGGGGAGCAGTCGCTGGAGGAGGCCGGCAAGGACCCGGCGCGCTCGAAGGGCCTGATCAACTTCCTGATGCGCGACCGGCACGGCAGCCCCTTCGAGCACAACTCGATGACCTTCCTCGTCTCGGCGCCGATCTTCGTCTTCCGTGAGTTCCACCGTCACAGGGCTGGTTGGTCCTACAACGAGGAGAGCGGGAGATATCGCGAGCTTCGTCCGTTTTTCTACGTCCCTGGGCCGGAGCGAAAGCTCGTCCAGGAGGGAAAGCCCGGACAGTACGTCTTCGTCGAGGGCAGCGCCGAGCAGCACAAGATCGTCACTGAGGCGATGGAGTCGTCGTACCGGGCCTCCTACGCCGCCTACCGGGAGATGCTGGAGGCCGGGATCGCCCGCGAGGTGGCCAGGGCCGTGCTGCCCGTCGGCCTGTTCTCCTCCATGTACGCCACCTGCAACGCCCGCTCGCTCATGCACTTCCTGTCGCTGCGCACCAAGAACGAGCAGGCCAAGGTGCCCTCGTTCCCGCAGCGCGAGATCGAGATGGTGGCCGAGAAGATGGAGGCCGCATGGGCGGGGCTGATGCCCCTCACGCACGAGGCCTTCGTGGCCGCCGGGCGCGTCGCCCCGTGACGATCGCCCCGTGACGACGGCGCGCCGCCCCCGGTGACGACGATCTGACGGGGGACGACCATCGGGGGCCACCCGTCCCCCGGGGCCGCTCACCGGGCCGGCCGGTGTCGCCCGCGGGGCTTCGTGCCCGGCCGGTGTCGCCCACCGGGCTTCGTGCCCGGCCGGGGGCTCCACCGGGTCAGCCGGTGGTCTCCTGGCGGCGGGAGAGGGCCGGCAGGACGAAGATCTCGGCGCCCGGGGGCAGTTCGCAGTCGAGGCCGCCGAGGTGGCGGGCGTTCTCGCCGCAGACGAACATGGTGATGTGACGGCGGATACCGCCGTAGTCGTCACGCAGGCGTTGCTCGAGGGCCGGGTGGACGCGGCGCAGGGTGTCCAGGGCGGAGCCCAGGGTCGGGTGCCCGTCCTCCCGGTCGGCGACGGCGAAAACGCGGATCTCGGAGGGGCCGGAGGTCTCGCCCGCCCAGTGCCGGAGCGGGGCGGGGAGGACGAAGGTCACGAGCGTGACGGGCCTGGCCATCGGCTCAGCGCGCCGAAGCGGACACGACGGGCACGGACGGCGGGCACGCCGACGGGCACGCCGGCGGGGTACGGCGGCCGCTGGGCGGCGCGGGTGGCGGGCAGGTGAAGCGGGCACGACGGCCATGGGGCGGCGCGGGTGGCGGGCACGCGAAGGGGGCACGAGGGCCGCGGGTCGGCGCGTGCCGCGGGTGCTCCCGGGCGGGCCACCGGCGGAGGGAGCCGGGGGCGGGCTCACGCGGCCGGACGGTCCTCACCGAGGGACCGTGCGGGCCGTGCGGGCCGTGCGGGTCGGGGGCGGATCCAGGCGGGCGGCGGTCGAGAGGGGGACACGGGCTGGGAGGGGGGCCCTGGCGCATGACCATCTCCTTTCGGATCGGGCCTCATGCTGCCACGCCGTGCCGCTTTCCGCCGGGCTCTGCGGAATCTGCTCGATCGGTTCTGGGCGTTCGCCCCGATTGTCACCCAGGACTCACCGCGCGGATCGCCGCTCAGGATTCACCGTGCGCGACGTCCCGGTGGATGCTCGCCGGAGGCATCCCGCCCCGTACCAGCCTGTCGACCGCCTCGTTGACCATGGCGGCCGGACCGCAGACGTACGCCTCGTGGTCGGCCCAGGAGTGGAAGCGCTCCATCACCTCGGCCACCCGGCCGCGCATGCCGTCGTACCCGGGTTCGTCGGAGACCACGGGCAGCACCCGCAGCCAGGGGAAGGAATCCTCCATCCGTCTCAGGTCGGGCAGGTCGTAGAGCTCCCGGGCGGTGCGGGCGCCGTGGAGCAGGTGGATGTTGGGGCGGCGGCCGGAGGCGATCACATGCTCCACGATCGCCTTGATCGGTGCCAGGCCGGTGCCGCCGGCCACGCAGAGCAGGTCACGCCCGGAGGCGGTGGGCACCATGGTGCCGATCGGGGGGCCGAGCGTCACGGTGTCGCCGATCCGGGTGTGCTGGACCAGCGCGGTGGAGACCCAGCCTCCGGAGATCGCGCGGACGTGCAGGCGCACGGTGTTGTCCGGCCGCGGCGCGTTCGCGATGGAGAACATGCGCCATACCCGCGGCCAGCGCGGGGTCTGCACCGTGACGTACTGCCCGGCAAGGTAGGGCATCCCCTGGGCGAGGCGCAGGGTGATCACCGCGATGTCCGGCGTGCGGCGCTCGTGGTCGATCACCTCGGCGGGCCACCAGGCGGGGGACACCCCGGCGTCCGCCTGGGCGGCATCGATCATGAGATTGGCCGCGGCGGTGTACGCGGACACCCAGGCCGCCTCCATGTCGGTGTCCCAGACCTCGGCGGCGAAACGCCTGGCCGTGGCGAGCAGCGCGTTGCCGATGGCGGTGTAGTGCTCGGCGATCACCCCGTACTTGCGGTGGTCGCGCCCGAGCTGGCCGAGGAACGAGGACATGCCGTCCGGGCTGTCCACGCTCCACACGATCCTGGTCAGCGCGCCGAACAGGCGGTCGCGCTGGACGTCCATCGCCGGTGGGAACATCGCCCGCAGGTGCGGGTTCTCGGCGAACAGGCGCCCGTAGAAGTACGCCGCGGCCTTGTCCGCGACGGGTTCGATGAGGGCGAAGCTTTCCTTGACGAGACGCGGATTCAGCGACATTTAACGAACCCACCCTAATTGATCGGATCAGCGTCCGATCATGTGATTCCACCTCCCTGACGGTTCCGGGTGACGAGTGATCGGCGGCCCCGGCACATCCGGTCACTCGATATTTGAGTCTTCCATCACCATGAGGCCGTCACAACCGTTTCTCCGCAATATGGTGGGAAATCTAACCGTCGGTAATGGTGGGGTTATTTTGTGTCATTACCGAATCCGGTTCGCCGATAAAGCCGAAAAAGAATCGCGTTCAATTTTATTGACGTCTTTACAGGTCGTGGGGGAATGGGTCATCGCCGCGTTCCCGGTGGCCGGGCCGGTGAACTCGCCGCGGGGTGACGATTGAGGGGGGCCGGCGAGACGACACTGATACCTCGGACGTGTGACATGACCGAAATCGGGTGCGTCATGATAGGGGATCCGCTGGAGATGGGATCGGTGCTGTCCGAAACCGGGGGCGCCGCCTCGCGTACGGCCCTGGGAGAACACATGTCCCGACCCCTGATCGGTGTCACCGCCTACCTCGAGGCCGCCCGCTGGGGTGACTGGGTCAAGGAGGCGGTCCTGTCGCCCGCGTCGTACGCGAGGGCCGTGGAGAAGGCGGGCGGCGCGCCGGTGCTGCTGCCCCCGCTCGGCCCCGGCGGCGCCGGCGCCTACGTCCGCGGCCTGTCCGGGGTGATCCTGGCAGACGGCGGCGAGCTGGACCCCACCCTGTACGGGGCCGCCCGCGAGGACCGGGCCGGCGCCCCCCAGCCGCACCGCGACCGCTTCGAGCTGGCGCTGGCCCGCGCCGCCGTCCGTTCCGGCCTGCCGCTGCTCGCGGTGGGCCGGGGCATGCACGTGCTGAACGTCGCCCAGGGCGGGGACCTGATCCCGTGGCTGCCCGACGTGGTCGGCCACGACCGGCACGCCACCCCGGGGACGCACCTCGTCCAGATCGGCCTCTCCAGCGGGCTCGGCCGGGTGCTGGGCGACCGGGTCGAGGTGACCGCCCCGCACCGCCAGGCGATCAGGCGGCTGGGCACCGGGCTGCTCGCCGTGGCCTGGGCCGACGACCAGATCGTCGAGGGTGTCGAGCTCCAGGGGCACCGCTTCTGCCTGGGCGTGCAGTGGCACCCCGAGCGCACCGGCGACAACCGGCTCGTCGAGGCGCTGCTGGAGGCCGCCCGCCCCTGATCACGCGTGATCTCGGCGGGTATGGTGCGTTCATGCCCTTGCACCCGCAGGCCGAGGCCTACCTGAAACTCTTCCGGACCGACCTCGGGGTCCCGCTCTCGACGCTCACCCCGGAGGCGATCGCGCGACTCCGGACGCTGGACGCCTTCGCCGAGCAGCGCGGCCCGATCATCCCCCTCCCCGTGGTCAGGGACGACCTGGCCGGCGGCGTCCCGGTGCGGGTCTACCGGCCCGAGGAGGGCGACCGCCCCCTGCCCGCGCTCGTCTACCTGCACGGCGGGGGCTGGGTCTTCGGGAGCGTCGACCGCAACGACGCGCTGGGCCGCGACCTCGCGGTGCGCACCGGCGCGGTCGTGATCTCGGTCGACTACCGCCTCGCCCCCCACCACCCCTTCCCGGCGGCGGCCGACGACGCCTGGAGCGCCGTCCAGGACGTCTTCGCCCGCCCGGACGCCTACGGGGCCGATCCCGGGCGCGTCGCGGTCTGCGGCGACAGCGCCGGCGGCAACCTCGCGGCCGTGGCCGCCTGGCGGGCCAGGGACGCCGGGCTCCGGCTGGTCCACCAGGTGCTCGTCTACCCGATCGCCGACGTGGCGATGGACACCCCGAGCTACACGACCTACGCCACCGGCTTCGGGCTCGGCGCCGACGAGATGGCCTGGTTCGTCTCCTGCTACGGCGGGGACCCGGACGATCCCCGGCTCGCCCCGGCCCGCCTGGCCGACAGGGCCGGGCTGGCCCCGGCGACGGTGATCACGGCCGAGTGCGACCCGCTCCGCGACGAGGGCGAGGCCTACGCCGCCCGGCTCGCCGAGGCCGGGGTGCCGGTCGAGGCCCGCAGGTACGAGGGGGCCATCCACGGCTTCTTCGGCCTGCCGGGCTTCTTCGACCAGGCCGCCGAGGCGCGCGAGTACGCCGCCGCCCGATTGACGGAGGCGTTCCGGTGAGGGAGTACGAGAAGCTCAGGTGTGACTGGGCCGCCCCCGGCGTGCTCAGGATCGTGATCAGCGAGCCGCGCCGCCTGAACGCGGTGGACATGACCGGCCACCGCGAGCTGGCCGAGATCTGGCGCGAGGCCGACCGTGACGACGAGGTGCGCGCGGTGCTCGTCCGCGGCGAGGGCGAGGCGTTCTCCGCGGGCGGCGACCTGTCGATGATCGAGGAGATGACGCGCGACCACGCCGTGCGCATGCGCGTCTTCACCGAGGCCCGCGACATCGTCTACAACGTGATCAACTGCTCCAAGCCCGTCGTGTCGGCCATCCAGGGCCCGGCGGTGGGCGCCGGGCTCGCCGTCGCGCTGCTGGCCGACATCTCCGTCGCGGGCCGCGGCGCGCGCGTCATCGACGGCCACACCCGGCTGGGGGTCGCGGCCGGTGACCACGCCGCCATCGTCTGGCCGCTGCTGTGCGGCATGGCCAAGGCCAAGTACCACCTGCTGCTCTGCGAGCCGGTGACCGGCGAGCAGGCCGAGGCGATGGGACTGGTCAGCCTCTGCGTCGACGACGACCTGGTGCACGAGCGGGCCCTGGAGATCGCGGTCCGCCTGGCCGAGGGCTCCGCCGAGGCGATCCGGCTGACCAAGTACTCCCTCAACAACTGGCTCCGCATGGCCGGTCCCTCCTTCGACGCCTCGCTGGCGATGGAGTTCCTCGGCTTCACCGGCCCGGACGTCGCCGAGGGGGTGCGCGCCCTGCGCGAGAAGCGCCCGCCGTCCTTCGGCTGAACGGGTTCACGCGCCGGGCCGGAACCTCCCGTGCAGGGCGGCCAGCCCGGGCTCGAAGACGCCCCTGACGAAGACCTTGTCCAGCTTCGCCACGTCGTCGGCGGCGAAGGTGGCCGACCACTCCACGAACGCCCGGCCGCTGTCGGTGACCGGTGACACCCGGTAGACCGCGCGGTAGTCGCGGACCGGCAGCGGGCACTCCAGGATCTCGTACGTCGCCGAGCGCGAGTCGTCGTCGAGGGTGAGCAGGCGTTCCCTGTAGACGCCGCCGAGCCCCTCCAGCCGGCGTACCGTGCCCGGCCGCGAGTCGCCGCCCTCCTCGATCACGCAGAGGTCGATCCCCGGCAGCCACTCGGCCAGGTTGCCGAAGTCCCTCAGATAACCCCACACCTCGTCGGCGGGGGCGTCGACCACCGTGCTCGCGTACGCCGACATCGGCCACTCCTTCGTGCTCGCCCGGTCATGGCGACCGTGGTCATTCCCATCCGCCGCGCCGGGCAACCGGTCAGAAACTGCGGGGGAGCCCGAGCACCTGGGTGGCCAGGTGGTTGAGCAGCAGTTCCTCGGTGACCGGGGCGACCCTGCCGATGCGGGCGTCGGCCAGCAGCCGGGCCACCGGGTACTCCAGCGAGTAGGCCATCCCGCCGTGCGTCTGGAAGGCGTGGTCGGCCGCCTCCCAGGCCGCCTGGGAGGCGGTCAGCTTGGCGATGTTGGCCTCGGTGCCGCAGGGCAGCCCGCGGTCGAACAGCCAGGCGGCCTTGTAGAGCATCAGCCTGGCCAGCTCGATCTTCGCCTTGACCTGGGCGAGCGGGAAGGCGATGGCCTGGTTGGCGCCGATCGGGCGGCCGAAGACCTCGCGCTCCTTGGCGTACTTCACGGCCACCCGCAACGCCACCTCGGCGCCGCCGAGCCCGGAGGCGGCGAGCAGGACGCGCTCGGGGTTGAGGATGTCCCACAGCACCCGGGCGCCCTGGTCGACCTCGCCCACCACGTTCCGCTCCGGCACCCGCAGCTCGTCGATGAAGACCATGTTGGACGGGGTGGTGTTCGCCCCCATCTTCGGGATCGGCCGGAAGGACAGCCGCCCGGCGGTGACCGCCTCGGGGACGTTCACCAGCAGGACGGTCAGGCCGTTGCTGCGGGGCCTGGCCTCGGCGGCCGGGACGGTCCGGGTGACCAGGAGCATCCAGGTGGCGCGCTGCACGCCGGTGATCCAGATCTTCTGGCCCGAGACGACGAACTCGGCGCCGTCGCGGCGGGCGAAGGTGGAGATGCCCAGGGCGTTGGACCCGGCGTCCGGCTCGGTCAGCGCGAAGCAGGTCTCCAGCTCGCCGACGGCCATGGGGGGCAGCAGCTCGTCGCGCTGCCACGCGCTGCCGTGCCTGGCCAGGGTCAGCGCGCCGAACCCGGGGGTGAGCACGTAGGTGAAGGCCGAGCCCCCGGCCGAGCCGGAGGCCGAGAGGGTCTCGGTGGCCACGGCCAGCTCCAGCAGGCCTTGGCCGCCGCCCCCGTACTCCTCGGGGACGGCCAGGCCGAGCCAGCCGCCCTTCGCCAGGTCCCGCCAGACCTCCTCCGGCCAGCGCTTCTCGCTCTCGCAGCGCTGCCAGTAGTCCAGGTCGTAGCGGGCGCAGATGTCGCCCACGCCGCGCTGGACGGCCAGGGCGCTCTCCGGAAGGGTGAAGTCCACGTGATCAGCTCCGTTCTCGTTGCGGGCGCAATGATAGAACGAAGTTCGGTCGGTCTCCAGCGTGACGTCAGGCCGGGGAGCCGGACGCCTGGCGGGGCCTGCGCGCGTGGTAGACGAAGGCGGGGGGCACGTTCCGCCACACCGTACGGCCCAGGACGACCTCCTCGAACGTGTCCGTCAGCCGCCTGCGGAAGCGCCGCGCCGGGGGGAGCCGCTTGGCGAAGCTGTAGGCGAAGGTGGTGAAGGCCGTGTTCGGCCCCATGGCCGCGGTGACCGCGTCCAGCAGCCGGGCCTGCGTCTCCTCGGAGAACGCCGCCCAGGGGAGCCCGCTCACGATCACGTCGGCCTCGGGCAGGCCGCGCTCCCGCAGCAGCTGCGGCAGCCGCGCCGCGTCGTCGACCACGACGTCCACCCCCGGGTTCCTGGAGGCGAGGAAGTCGGCCAGGCTGGGATTGATCTCGACGGCCAGATGATGGCCGCGCCCTCCCAGGCGGCGCTGGATCTCCGCGGTGAACGCCCCCGTCCCGGGACCGAGCTCGACGATCACGGGGTCACCCCGGTGCGGGACGGACGAGGTCACCGTCTCGGCGAGCCGCCGCGAACTCGGTGCCACCGCTCCGACGGTTCCCGGCGAGCGGATCCACTGCCTCAGGAAGAGCGCGGTGTCATTGGTCATGGTGTGAAGGCTAAGGGGTGTGACGGGACACGCGGCGCGTCACTAGTGGTTATTTCGGTCATGTCGCCCCCGTCGGCCCGGTCCTCCCCGGGGGTGGGCCGTACGGCCGCGCGGGCCCGGCACGGGTAGGGTCGGCATCAGGTGCGGGGGAGGGAGAGTGCCGGTGAATCCGGAGGCATCGGGAGCCGAAGATCGTATCTGGACGGTTCCCAACGCGTTGAGCCTGGCCAGGCTCCTGGGCGTGCCCGTTTTCCTCTGGCTGGTGCTCGGCCCGAAGGCCGACGGCTGGGCCGTCGCGCTGCTGATGCTCGCGGGCTTCTCCGACTGGCTGGACGGCAAGATCGCCCGCGCCTGGAACCAGACCAGCAGGCTCGGGCGGTTGCTCGACCCGCTGGCCGACCGGCTCTACATCCTGGCCACCCTGTTCGGCCTCGCCATGCGCGAGATCATTCCCTGGTGGCTGGCCCTGGCCATCCCGCTGCGTGACGTGATGCTGCTCGGCATCCCGCTCATCCTGCGCCGCCTCGGGTACGGCCCGGCGTTGCCCGTGCACTTCCTCGGCAAGGCCGCGACCGCCAACCTTCTCTATGCCTTTCCCCTGTTGTTCCTCGCCTACCACGACCTCTGGTACGCCACGTTCGCCGGGATCGTCGGCTGGTCGCTGGCGATCTGGGGCACCGGCCTGTACTGGTGGTCGGGCGTGCTGTATTGGGTACAGGTGCGTCAGCTGGCACGCGAGGCCAAACGCCTTAAGAGGTGATCTGTGAAGGCCGTCGTCATGGCGGGCGGGGAGGGGACACGGCTCCGGCCGATGACCGCCAACCAGCCGAAGCCCCTATTGCCCGTGATCAACCGGCCGATCATGGAGCACGTGCTGCGCCTGCTGAAGCGGCACGGCTTCACCGAGACCGTGGTCACCGTGCAGTTCCTGGCCGCCCTGGTCCGCAACTACTTCGGTGACGGCGACGAGCTCGGCATGAGCCTGTACTACGCCACCGAGGACATACCGCTGGGCACCGCCGGCAGCGTCAAGAACGCCGCCGACCGGCTCCGCGACGACCGTTTCCTGGTCATCTCCGGCGACGCGCTCACCGACATCGACCTGACCGACATGATCCGCTTCCACCGCGAGAACGGCGCGATGGTCACGATCGGGCTCAAGCGCGTCCCCAACCCGCTGGAGTTCGGCATCGTCATCGTCGACGACCAGGGCCGGGTCGAGCGCTTCCTGGAGAAGCCCACCTGGGGCCAGGTCTTCTCCGACACCGCCAACACCGGCATCTACGTGATGGAGCCCGAGGTCCTGGACGAGATCGCGGCCGGGGAGCCGGTGGACTGGTCGGGCGACGTCTTCCCCCGGCTGCTGGAGCGCGGGGCCCCGCTCTACGGCTACGTGGCCGAGGGCTACTGGGAGGACGTCGGCACCCACGAGAGCTACCTCAAGGCCCAGGCGGACGTCCTGTCGGGGCGGGTCAAGGTCGACATCGACGCCTTCGAGGTCTCGCCGGGCGTCTGGGTCGCCGAGGGCGCCTCGGTGGACGCCGACGCCGTCCTGAAGGGCCCGCTCTACGTCGGCGACTACGCCAAGGTCGAGGCCGGGGCCGAGCTGCGCGAGTACACCGTGCTGGGCAGCAACGCGGTGGTGCGGGAGGGGGCCTTCCTGCACCGCGCGGTCGTCCACGACAACGTCTACGTCGGGCCCAGCGCCCACCTGCGCGGCTGCGTGATCGGCAAGAACACCGACCTGATGACCGCGGCCCGGGTCGAGGAGGGCGCCGTCGTCGGCGACGAGTGCATCATCGAGGCCGAGGCGTACATCTCCTCCGGCGTCAAGATCTACCCGTTCAAGACGATCGAGGCCGGGGCGGTGATCAACAACAGCGTCATCTGGGAGCCGCGCGCCCAGCGCAACCTGTTCGGCCCGCGCGGGGTCTCCGGGCTGGTCAACGTGGAGATCACCCCCGAGCTGTGCGTACGGCTGGCCAGCGCCTACGCCACCACGCTCAAGAAGGGCGCCTCGGTCATCACCTCCCGCGACTCCTCCCGCGCCGCGCGGGCGCTGAAGCGGGCGGTGATCAGCGCCCTGAACGCCAGCGCGATCAACGTGCTCGACCTGGAGGCGTCCCCGCTGCCGGTGGCCCGCTTCCACACCGCCAGGGAGAAGGCGGTCGGCGGCATCGCGCTGCGCACCACCCCGGGGGACCCGCAGAGCGTCGACATCGTGTTCATGGACGAGAACGGCGCGGACCTGTCCCCGCCGGCCCAGCGCAAGCTGGACCGGGTCTTCTCCCGCCAGGAGTTCCGCCGCGCCTTCCCCGGCGAGATCGCCGAGCTGAGCTTCCCGGCCAGGTCGGTGGAGGACTACACGCACGAGCTGCTGCGCCTGGTGGACATCAGCGGGGTCCGCGACGCCGACATGAAGGTCGTGGTCGACTGCGCCGGAGGAACCTCCTCGCTGGTGCTGCCCAGCCTTCTGGGCCGGGTCGGGGTGGACGTGCTGACCGTCAACAACCGCCTGGACGACGCCTCGCCCACCGAGACCCTCGCCGAGCGCCGCCGCGACCTGCAGCGCCTGTCGGAGCTGGTCAGCTCCTCCCGGGCGGCCTTCGGGGTGCGCTTCGACCCGGTGGGGGAGCGGGTGGCGCTGGTGGACGAGATGGGCCAGCTCATCAGCGAGGAGCGCGCCCTGCTGGTGGTGCTCGACCTGGTCGCGGCCGAGCGGCGCGGCGGCCGGGTGGCGCTGCCGGTCACCACCACCCGGGTGGCCGAACAGGTCTGCAGGTTCCACGGGGTCCAGGCCGAGTGGACCGCCACCGCCATCGACGCGCTCACCGCCGCCGCCAGGGGGCCTGAGATGATCTTCGCCGCGGACGGGCGCGGCGGCTTCATCGTCCCGGAGTTCGGCCCCACCGTGGACGGCCTGGCGGTGTTCCTGCGCCTGCTGGGCCTGGTGGCCAGGACCCGCCTGTCGCTCAGCCAGATCGACGCCAGGATCCCCCAGGCCAGGTTGCTGCGCCGTACCGTGCCGACCCCGTGGGCGGCCAAGGGGGCGGTGATGCGATCGGTCATCGAGGCCGCCGAGCACCACCTGATCGACACCACCGACGGGGTGCGGGTGGTCGCCGAGGACGGCGGCTGGGCCCTGGTGCTGCCCGACCCGACCGAGGCGGTCACCCACCTGTGGGCCGAGGGCTTCGACGTCGACTCCGCGCAGGCCATGATCGAACGCTGGGCGCGGGTGGTGGAGGAGGCCGCCGGGGGCTGACGACCCCCGGCACGGCGGTCTCCCCGGGAGCCGGCCCCCGTGCGGACCGGACTCCTCAGGGGTGATCCCACGGCAGGCCCTCCCGGGGGCCGGTCTCCCCGGGGGCGGGTCTCCCCGGGGCTCGTCCTCCCGCGAGCCGGTCTCCCTCCCGGAAACCCTAAAAAAGGATATGAAGCGCATTGAGGACTTTGTCGGGCGTAATGGACCGAGCGAATGCGACAAACACAGCGCGGCACCATGGACCGGGGACGTACCCCGCTGTAACTTTGTCACCGACCGTACCCGCGGTTCAGCGTCAACCTTGACCTTCGCGTCTCATCACTGTATGTTGCGGCATTCGCAGTCTGAGAAATCCCTTGAGAAGCGAAGAAGCGAGGCGCGCATCACTGAGCACCGTTGCCGCGTCTTCGCGGTAGGAGGCCGAGCCGATCGATGCCGAGCGTCTACTGCACGCAGTGCGGTCATGCCAACCCTGAGGATGCCCGTTTCTGTTCCCGATGCGGGTCGCCGCTTACCAGGTCCGACACACCCGGAGACAGCACGTCGACGATCTCCCTCTCCGGGATCGAGGCCTACGAGGCGGAGACCGGGGAGACGCTTCTCGCCGAACGGCAGGCCGTGGAGCAGTTGCCTCCCGGCAGCGCGTTGCTGGTGGCGATGCGCGGCCCCAACGCCGGCAGCCGGTTCCTGCTCGACAGCGACCTCACCACCGTGGGCCGCCATCCCGAGAGCGACATCTTCCTCGACGACATCACGGTCTCGCGCCGCCACGTGGAGTTCTACCGGCGCGGCGGCGGGGTCTTCACCGTCCGTGACGTCGGTAGCCTGAACGGCACGTACGTGAACCGGGAGCGCATCGAGGAGGTCCCGCTCTACGGCGGCGACGAGGTGCAGATCGGCAAGTTCCGCCTCGTCTTCCTCACCCGCGGCGCCGCTGGAGGATGATGAGCTCGCAGGCCGCTCGTGCGCACATGAGCATCGGGGAGGTGCTCGCCCTCCTGCAGGGCGAGTTCCCCGATGTCAGCATCTCCAAGATTCGCTTCCTGGAGGGCGAGGGGCTGATCGAACCGGAGCGCAGTCCCTCCGGGTACCGCAAGTTCACCTACGCCGACGTCGAGCGGCTCCGCTACATCCTCAGCGAGCAGCGGGACCGCTACCTGCCGCTGCGGGTGATCAAGGACCGGCTGGAGGCCGCCGACCGCGAGGAGCGCCCCCCGGCCCCGCCGCGGGCCGTCCCCGGCGAGGGGCCCGGAGAGGTCCGCCTCACCCGTGACGAGCTGCTGCGCGCCGCCGAGCTCGACGAGGACACCCTCGCCGAGCTGGAGGACTACGGGCTGCTGGCAGCCGTGGCCCGCTACTACGACGCCGAGGCGCTCGCCGTGGCCCGCAGCGTCGGCGCCCTGGCCGCCTTCGGCCTGCGCGCCCGCCACCTGCGGGCCGTCAGGGCCGCCGCGGAACGTGAGGCCGGGCTGGTGGAGCAGGCCGTGGCGCCCCTGCTGCGCCGCCGCGGGCCTGGTGCGATCGACCAGGCCGACGAGACGGCCAGGGAGATCTCCGGCCTGTTACTGGAATTGCACGCCTCACTCCTGCGTTCGGGCGTTCGTGGGGCACTGGGCCGGTGAGAACCTGACCAGGCACTCGTACCCCCACGAGTGTTACGTTGAACAAACCGGTCGGAATCCAGCGAAGCGGAGCAGCCCGTGTTGCAGATGGAGGTCGTGGGCGTTCGAGTCGAGATGCCCTCCAACCAGCCGATCGTCTTGTTGAAGGAGGCGCAGGGGGAGCGTTACCTGCCCATCTGGATCGGCATGACCGAGGCCACGGCGATCGCCATGGCCCAGGCCGAGGAGCCACCGCCTCGGCCGCTGACCCATGACCTGTTCCGGGACGTGCTCGACGGCCTCGGGGTCCGGCTGAACACGGTCAACATCGTCGCCCTGCGCGACGGGATCTTCTTCGCCGACCTGGTCTTCTCCAACGGGGTCGAGGTGAGCGCGCGTCCCTCCGACTCGATCGCCCTGGCACTGCGCACCGGCGCACGTATCTTCGCGAGCGAGGAGGTCGTCCGGGAGGCGGGAGTGATCATTCCCGACGACCAGGAGGACGAGGTGGAGAAGTTCAGGGAGTTCCTTGACACGATCACGCCGGAGGACTTCGGCCGCGCGGGGTAGGAATTTCGGTGCATTTACGCTTCACGACGCGCCGGGTGGGGTCGTTGACTGGACTTGGCCCCAGTCCTACGGTGCAAGTGAACCCCACGGCCGTGCGTAAACCCCCAGATCAGGCCGTGGGATGAGAGAAAGCCGGAGGTCCGCGTGGCGGTCAGCAGCGGCGAGGGTAGAAACGCCGATCAGGATGACCCGGAACGGCGCCAGTCGGCACGTCAGCGCGCGGGTGAAGAGGGTCTGCTGTTCGACGGGGAACCGGTGAACACACCCGCCGATCTCGGCTACCGGGGCCCGACGGCCTGTTCCGCGGCCGGGATCACCTACCGGCAACTCGACTACTGGGCGCGCACCGGCCTGGTCGAGCCCACCGTGCGGGCCGCGCACGGCTCGGGCTCCCAGCGGCTGTACGGCTTCCGCGACATCCTGGTCCTCAAGGTCGTCAAGCGCCTCCTCGACACCGGCGTCTCCCTCCAGCAGATCCGCATCGCCGTGCAGCACCTGCGCGACCGGGGTGTCAACGACCTCGCGGGGATCACCCTGATGAGCGACGGGGTGAGCGTCTACGAGTGCACCTCGCCCGACGAGGTCATCGACCTCCTCCAGGGCGGCCAGGGGGTCTTCGGCATAGCGCTCGGACGGGTCTGGCAGGAGGTGGAGGGCTCCCTCGCGGATCTTCCCGGCGAACGCGCGGAGTCGGGCGCCGGCCCTTTAGGCGATCATCAGGCCGATGAACTGGCCCGGCGCCGCAGAGCGCGACGAACCGGGTAAACTCGGACTCGCCATTGACCCTGTGCGGGAGAGACCCCGGCACGGCCGGGGCGCCGAAGGAGCAACCTCCCCGGAATCTCTCAGGCACCCTGTACCGCACGGACGAGGCAACTCTGGAAAGCAGGCGCGCCTGCCAGGCGTGACTCACCGACGGTGCAAGCCTCCCGTCCCCGGGCAGGTGAAGCTCTCAGGTCGCGGCGGCAGCCGTGATGACAGAGGGGGAGACTCCGGCCGCACGCCCGCGCCCGGCGCCGGTCTCCACCCCGTCTGGGAGGCTTTCCATGACCGATCTGTCCCCGCTCGGCGAGCTCGCGCCCCCGCCGTTCGCCACCCGCCACATCGGGCCCGACGACGACCAGCAGGCCCGCATGCTGGAGGCGGTCGGGTTCGCCTCCGTCGCCGACATGATCGCGGTGGCCGTGCCCGAGGCGATCCGCTCGGCCGAGCGGCTGAACCTGCCCCCGGCGGCCTCCGAGACCGAGGCCCTGGCCGAGCTGCGCGTCCTGGCCGGGCGCAACACCGTGCTCACCTCCATGATCGGCCTGGGCTACCACGACACGGTCACCCCCGCCGTCATCCGCCGCAACCTCCTGGAGAACCCGGGCTGGTACACCGCGTACACGCCCTACCAGCCGGAGATCTCCCAGGGCCGCCTGGAGGCCCTGCTGAACTTCCAGACCGTGATCTCGGACCTGACCGCCCTGGACGTCGCCGGGGCCTCCCTGCTGGACGAGGCCACCGCCGCCGCCGAGGCGATGACCCTGGCCAGGCGCGCGGGCCGCACCCCGTCGAAGGTGTTCGTGGTCGACGCCGACGCGCTGCCGCAGACCAAGGCGGTGCTGCGCACCCGCGCCGAGCCGCTCGGCATCGAACTGGTCGAGAGCGACCTGGCCGGTGAGCTGCCCGACTGCTTCGGCGTGCTCGTGCAGTACCCCGGCGCGAGCGGCCGGATCCACGACTTCCGCGCCGTGGCCGAGGCCGCCCACGCCCGCGGCGCCCAGGTGGTCGCCGCCGCCGACCTGCTGGCCCTCACCCTGCTGACTCCCCCCGGCGAGCTCGGCGCCGACATCGCGATCGGCTCCTCGCAGCGCTTCGGCGTCCCACTGGGCTTCGGCGGCCCCCACGCGGCCTACATGGCGGTCCGCGAGGGCCTCCAGCGCCAGATGCCCGGCCGCCTGGTCGGCGTCTCCGTGGACGCCGACGGGCGCCCGGCCTACCGGCTCGCGCTGCAGACCCGCGAGCAGCACATCCGCCGCGAGAAGGCCACCAGCAACATCTGCACCGCGCAGGTCCTGCTGGCGGTGATCGCCGGCATGTACGCCGTCCACCACGGCCCCGAGGGCCTGCGCAGGATCGGCCGCCGCGTCCACCGGCACGCCGTGGTGCTGGCCGAGGGCCTGCGCCAGGGCGGCGTCGAGGTGGTGCACGACACCTTCTTCGACACCGTGCTCGCCCGGGTGCCCGGCAGGGCCGCGGCGATCGTCGCCACCGCCCTGGACAACGGCGTGAACCTGCGCCTGGTCGACGACGACCACGTGGGCGTCACCTGCGACGAGCGGACCGAGCTGCTGCACCTGGAGCAGGTCCTGGCCGCCTTCGAGGTCACCGGGATCATCCCGGCGGACCTGGACGCCGCCGCGCACGACGCGCTGCCCGCCTCGCTGGCGCGCACCGGCGACTACCTGACCCACCCGGTCTTCCACGACCACCGCTCCGAGACGGCCATGCTGCGCTACCTGCGCCGCCTCCAGGACAAGGACGTCGCGCTCGACCGGTCGATGATCCCGCTGGGCTCCTGCACGATGAAGCTCAACGCGACCACCGAGATGGAGCCGATCACCTGGCCGGAGTTCGCCGGCCTGCACCCCTACGCCCCCGCCGACCAGACCCGGGGCTACCTGGAGCTGATCGCCGAGCTGGAGCGCTGGCTGGCAGAGGTCACCGGCTACGACGCCGTGTCGCTCCAGCCGAACGCCGGCTCCCAGGGCGAGTTCGCCGGGCTGCTGGCCATCCGCGCCTACCACGCCGCGCGCGGCGAGTCCGAGCGCGACGTCTGCCTCATCCCCTCCTCCGCGCACGGCACCAACGCCGCCAGCGCCGTCATGGCGGGCATGCGGGTCGCCGTGGTGGCCTGCGACGACGAGGGCAACGTCGACGTCGGCGACCTGGTCGCGAAGATCGACAAGCACCGTGACCGGCTCGCCGCGATCATGGTGACCTACCCGTCCACGCACGGCGTGTACGAGGAGACGATCGTCCGGGTCTGCGAGCTGGTGCACGAGGCCGGCGGGCAGGTCTACGTCGACGGCGCCAACCTCAACGCGCTGGTCGGCCTGGCCAGGCTGGGCGAGTTCGGCGCGGACGTCTCCCACCTCAACCTGCACAAGACCTTCTGCATCCCGCACGGTGGCGGTGGCCCCGGGGTCGGGCCGGTCGCGGTCCGCTCCCACCTCGCCGGCTACCTGCCGGGCCACCCGCTGCGCGCGGGCGCCGGCGACGGGAAGGGCGTCGGCCCGGTCGCGGCCGCCCCGTACGGCTCGGCCGGCATCCTGCCCATCTCCTGGGCCTACATCCGGATGATGGGCGCCGACGGCCTCAAGGCGGCCACCGAGCAGGCCATCCTGTCGGCCAACTACCTGGCCCGCAGGCTCAGCCCGCACTACCCGGTCCTCTACACCGGCCGGGGCGGCCTGGTGGCCCACGAGTGCATCGTGGACCTGCGCCAGATCACCAAGGAGACCGGCGTGACCGTCGACGACGTGGCCAAGCGCCTGGTCGACTACGGCTTCCACGCGCCGACCATGTCGTTCCCCGTCGCCGGGACGCTGATGATCGAGCCGACCGAGAGCGAGGACCTGGCCGAGCTCGACCGGTTCTGCGAGGCGATGATCGCCATCCGCGGCGAGATCGCCAAGGTCGCCTCCGGCGCGTACGAGAAGACCGACAACCCGCTGCGCAACGCCCCGCACACGGCGGACAGCCTGGCCGCCGACGAGTGGGAGCACGCCTACACCCGCACCGAGGCGGCCTACCCGCTGCCGTCGCTGCGCGAGGGCAAGTACTGGCCGCCGGTCCGGCGCATCGACCAGGCCTACGGCGACCGCAACCTGGTCTGCTCCTGCCCCCCGCTGGAGTCCTACGAGGACTGATCCTTCACCACGCGGGATCCGGGAGGGCCCGGGTCCCGGGCGGATCCGGGCCGCTCCCGTGCGGCCCGGCCCGGGAGGCGCCCCGGGAGCGTCCCGGGAGCGCCGCGGGCCGCGCCCGGGTCTCGCCCGGGTCGTGCGCGAACCCCGCGCGGGTACCGTCTCGATCATGCGCGAACCCCGTGTGGGCCGCAGATTCGCGCGGTATGTGCCGGGACGGACGGTGCCCCGAGTCGTTAGGCTCGGGGCGTCTCCTTATCCGGGAAGGACCCTGCATGCCTGAGGTGGACACCCGTCCCTTGGACACCGCGCGAGGACTGGCCGAGTCCGGCGACCTCGACGCCGCCGCCACGATCTTCGCCGAGCTGGCCGCCGATCCCGACGACCCCGATCGCGCCCAGGCGGCGGTGGGTCTCGCGGTCGTGCTCGACGAGCGGGGGGACGTGCCGGGCTCCCGCGCCGCCGCGCGCACCGCCCTGGCGACCGGCCACCCCGAGTTCGCCGCCCAGGCCGCCTGCCTGCTCGCCGGGAGCTTCGAGCGCGAGGGCCTGACCGACCAGGCCCGTGCCGCCTGGCAGGCCGCCCTGGGCGTCGGCCACCCCGCCTACGTCCCCCCGGCGCACATGGCCCTTGCCAGGCTCGCCACCGACGCCCGGGAGGCGGAACGTTCCCTGCGGGACGCGCTGGCCACCGCCGACCCGGAGATCGCCTCCCACGCGGCGCAGCGGCTGGCGGAGGGGTTCCTGGAGGACGGCGAGCCCGGTGAGGCCGCCCGGGCGCTGCTGGAGGCGCTCTCGGTGCCCGGGGTGACCGAGGTGGCGAGGCTGAGGGTGATGCTCGGCATCGCCCACCTGGAGCTGGCGTGCGCCGAGTTCTCGGCCGCGGTCGAGGAGGTCGGCGAAGGCGGCGACGGCGGCGACGGCGGCGACACGGAGACCGGCGCGCTGGCCATCGAACTGCTGGCCCGCACGCTCCCTCTCAGGGGGCGGGACGAGGACGCCGAACGGGTCTGGCGTTACGGCCTCGACAGCGCCGACGCCGATCTCGCCGGTGAGGTCAGACTCCGCCTGGAGCGGGACGCCTGAGACGCGCTCCGGCCCGGGCGGGACCTCCGGGACGGGCACCGGCCTTGGGCGGGACGTCCGTAGCCGGGCTCCGGGACGGGGCGGCGGGGGCCGGACGCCTCAGCCGCGTCCCCGCCAGTTGCTCACGGCGTGGGCGAAGTTGATCGCGATGATGCCGCCCCAGGCCAGCAGCAGCCCGACGGTGCCCGCCTCGCCCGCCGCGATGGCGGTCAGCGGGATGCCGATGCCCATCGAGCCGAGCGCGACCGTGACCGAGGGGTTCGAGGCCTTGCGCGGCGCCCTCGGCGCCTCGGCGGCGTAGGGCCCCGGGTAGAAGCCGGGGTGGGATCCGGCGTGCATCTCGGCGCGCACCCGCTGGGCGATGGTCGCGTCGAGACGTGACACGAACGAGTCGATCAGCGCGGTCTCGTACTCCGGGCCGAGGTCCCGGCGGGCCTCGATGGTGGCACGCATGTCCTGGCGGATATCTTGATGATTCTGCACGCCTCGATTGTTTCCTCCGTACGCCCGTCCCGCATCAGTCGTTAGGACGAGATCCGTGTCCCTGTCGGCGAGTCAGCCCTTCGAGGACGCCTCGTCCTCACGGGGGACGTCCCCTCCGGCGACGTCCCTGGATATCACGACCCCGCACGGCCCGGGGCGGGTGGAGATCGACGAGGTGACCGACCCGCGTTTCCTGCTCGTGCTCACCCACGGCTCGGCCGGCGGGGTGGACGCGGGCGATCTGCTGGCCGTACGGGACGCCACGACGGCGATCGGCGGGACGGTCGCGCGGGTGCTGCAGCCGTTCAGGATGCGGGGGGCGCGTGCTCCGGGCTCGGCCGTCAAGCAGGACGAGGCGTGGGAGGCGCTGGTGGCGGAGCTGCGCGGGCGCTACCCGGGGCTGCCGCTGGCCCAGGGCGGGCGGAGCAACGGGGCCAGGGTCGCCTGCCGTACGGCCGGGGCGGTCGGGGCCCGCGCCGTGGTGGCGCTGGCGTTCCCCCTGCACCCGCCGGGAAAGCCGGAACGGTCCCGCGCCGGGGAACTGCGCGCGGCCGGGGTGGACGTGCTGGTGGTGAACGGGGACCGCGATCCGTTCGGGGTGCCCGACGCGGTGGACGCCGCCCGTCTGGTGGTACTGCCGGGGGAGGGGCACGACCTCAAGAAGGATCCCGCCAGGGTGGGCGAGGTGGTCGCCGCCTGGCTCGACGCGACGATGCGGCCGGGGCCGGGTCCGGGGGATCTGTGACGATCCCGGTGACGCGGGTGAACCGGATCCTCACCCGATGCGGCGGTCGTGGCGGCCCGGGCCGGTCCGGGCCTTTGGGACGATCCGCCGGGGCGGTGCGGTGCGGTGTGCACCGGCCCCCTCCGGGTGATCGACCGGGGTGACCCGGTCGTCAGCCGACGCCCACCAGGGGGCGGTGCGGCTCGATGACGGCGCCGTCGGGGAGGAGCTCGCCGGTGTCGTCGAACAGCACCACACCGTTGCAGAGCAGGCTCCATCCCTGCTCGGGGTGAGCCGCCAGGGTGCGGGCGGCTTCGCGGTCCAGCGCGTCGGCGGACGGACAGGACGGCTCATGCGGGCACATCGGCGTGCCTCCGGATCTCTCGTGTCGGCTCACCCGGGTCACATCGGGCATGGAGTGGGCATCGGACATCCGGCGGCACCGTCACCGATGGGTCTCCGTTCCCACGTGTGACGGGGGACGAGCATCTGAATGTTGACATATGACCATACAGGTCCCCGTAACAGAACGAGGCCCGTACATCAAGCAGATCAAGTGTGCGATCGATCGCACCTTGGCGACATAGCCCGTTAGGACTGTTTGTGGGCTGGAGAGGGCCAGTCCGTTGGAGCCGTGCCGGGTGATGTGACCTATGACACATCATGCCTGATATACGGACAATCAACCAAGAGCGACACGCCGAGCGGAGAGTAAACGATCGGTTACACCTTCCTGACGCGTGAGAAGGGTGGTGCCCGATCTCCCGGTGCGAGGGGCGGGGCGTGCTCGGCCCCGTGCGCTCGGCCCCGTGTCCTGGGCCTCGTGTCCTGGGTCCCGTGCGCTCAGCCCCGTGCGCTCAGCCCGGCCAGGAGGGCCTCCAGCCCGTGTTCGAAGTCGGCGTCCGCGCCGGGACTGCCCCCTCCCCGCGACGGGGGGCGCCACGGCTCGTCGTCATCGTCGGCGGGCTCGGCCCACCCCGACTGCTGCACCTCCACCGCCACCGCCCCGAAGACGTAGGCCCGCAACGCCCGTACGGCCGCCGGCGCGTCGGTGAGCCCGGCGTCGGCGAGCTGGTCGATCTGTTCCCGGATCGCGATCGCGGCCCGCCCCCTGGGGGGCTTGGTCAGCGCGAGCGCCAGCACTCCCGGGTGCTCCCTGAGCGCGGCCCGGCCGGCCCGGCACCAGGCCCTCGCGCTCTCCTGCCAGGTCGCGGCGGGCTCGACGTGGACCGTGGTGACGTGTTCGGCCAGGGCGTCCATCAGGGCGTCCTTGCCCCGGGGCAGGTGGTGGTAGATGGCCATCGCCTCCACCTGGAGCGCGTCGCCCAGTCTCCGCATCGTCAGCCGCCGCAGCCCCTGCCCGTCGGCGATGTGGAGGGCGGCGTCGATGATGCGCTCCCTGGAGAGCGGTACGGGTGGTCGCTTGGCAGGCATGCGATCATCCTGCCAGCTTCACCTTACTGCGTAAAGGACGACGCGCCGTGAACGCGGATCACCCTCCCGAGCGTGACGTCCCCGATCGACGGCCCGGAACCGGGGAGGGCGGCCGGGGCCGAGATGACGGGCCGGGACCCGGACGGCGTAGGCTACGAGCGGTGATCTGCCGGAGAGGGCCCGGCGGCCGGTGAGAGAGGGTAGACGATGGCGTTTTTCCGACCGCGCGTGAGCCGGGAGGCGGAGGTTCGTCACCACGCCGACCAGGAGGTCGGGAAGGGCTTCCCCGAGCTTCTGGAGAAGGCGCGGGCCGCCGAGGCGGAACTGCGCAGGGCGCAGGCCGCCGCGGCTCCGGTGCAGGAGGTGCGGGCGGCCGGTCTGGCCCTGGACAGGGCGCTGACCGAGGCCCTGCGCGCGGCCGAGGCCAACCAGCGCGCGACGTTCGGTGTCAGGGCCTACGACGACCGGATCCGGCGCCGCAAGGGCAGGGCCACCCCCGTGGGGTCGGGGTGGACCGACGAGGTCAACCGGCTGCGTACCCTGCGTGAGCGGAACCGGCTGACCGGCATCCCCAGGGTCCCGCGCCCGGTCCAGGCCTCGGCCCGCTGATCCTCGCCCCCGCCGCCCGTCACGCCCCGCCGTGGCGGGCGGCGCGGGGCACCCCGAGACGACGAAGGCGCCACCGGGGACCGTGAGGTCTCGCGGTGGCGCCGTTCGTCGTGGGTCAGGCGTGCCGGTGGCCGGTCAGCTCGCCCAGTCGAGCAGCGGACGGGTGTTGCTGGGGTGGCGGAGCTTGGAGAGCGACTCCTTCTCGAGCTGGCGGATGCGCTCGCGCGTCAGCCCGAGATACTTGCCGATCTCGTCGAGGGTGTGGGGCTTGCCGTCGACCAGGCCGAAGCGCAGTGCCATGATCTTGGCCTCCCTGGGGGAGAGGTTGCCGAGCACGCCGCGCAACTGCTCGCCCAGCAACTGACGGTCGACGACCTCCGAGGCCTCGGGCGAGTCGACGTCCTCGATCAGGTCGCCGATGGTGGTCTCGCCGTCGTCGCCGATGGTGGCGTTGAGGCTGATCGGCTGGCGGCTGGTGCGCAGCAGCTCCTCGATCTGGTCGGGGGTCTTGTCCAGCTCGACGCCGAGCTCCTCCGGCGTGGGCTCGCGCCCCAGACGCTGGTGCATGTCACGCTCGACGCGCGAGAGCTTGGAGAGCATCTCCAGCACGTGCACCGGCAGCCTGATGGTCCGGGCCGAGTCGGCGAAACCGCGCTGGATGGCCTGGCGGATCCACCACATGGCGTAGGTGGAGAACTTGTAGCCCTTGGTGTAGTCGAACTTCTCCACCGCGCGGATCAGGCCCAGGTTGCCCTCCTGGACCACGTCGAGCAGGGCCATGCCACGGTCGGTGTACTTCTTGGCGACGGAGACGACCAGGCGGAGGTTGGCCTCCAGCATGTGGTTCTTGGCCCGGCGGCCGTCCTCGGCGATCCATTCCAGATCGTCGCGGGCGGACGCGGACAGGCCGGGCTCGGCCTCCAGCTTGGCCTCGGCGTACAGGCCGGCCTCGATCCGCTTGGCCAGCTCGACCTCCTGCGCGGCGGTGAGCAGGGTGCGGCGGCCGATCGACTTGAGGTAGGTGTGCACCGAGTCGCCCATGACCGAGGACTGGTCGTCCAGGTCCATGGCGGGCTCGGCCTCCAGCTCCTCCACGGCCTCCACGGCCTCCAGTTCGGCGGCCTCGGGCACGTTCAGCTCGTCCAGCTCGGCGGGAACGCCGTCGTGAACGCCGTCGGGGGCGTCGTCCGGGCCCGTCGAGGTCTTGGTGGCGGTCCTGCTCTTGGCCGCACCGGAGGGGGCGGCGGAGGGCACGGCGGACGTCGCGGACGCGTCGGGCCCGGGCGCCGCCGCGCTCTTCCTGGCGGGGGCGGCCTTGGTCTTGCGCTCGGCGGTCTTGCGGGGAGCCTTGCGAGGGCTGGTCTTGCGGGTGCCGGTCGAGGAGAGCGAGGGCTCGTTCTCGGCGGCCAGGCTGACGCCCGCCTCGGTGAGCCCGCGCAGGATCGACCTGCCCTCGGCGGGGCTGATGCCGGCCTCGGCGAAGGCGTGGCGCAGCTCCGCGAGTGAGAGATGGCCCTGGACTCGCCCTCGGTCGAGGAGCTGATCGAGGGTCGACGGGGCCTCAGATGAGGCCGCCACGGCGGTTGGGGGCATGAGGACACCTCCTCCATCACGGAGTCGTCTGATGAACGGGTCTGCTCGGTCTATGGGTGGGGCGGTCTGGGGGCCGCTCAGCGCACCAGTATCAATAACCCCAGCGAAGAACTTTCTGTTCCCGGCTCGACCCGGATAATGCGAAGGGCGGACCACCTTTTTCCTTGACCGGCCGAGGTCCGGCCCGTGACCTGCCGAGGTCCGTCCACGACCTGCCGAAGTCGGTCCACGACCTGCCGAGGGGCGGTCGCGTGGTCGGCCGGGGCGCTCCACGTGATCGACCGTGGTGCGCCACGTGATCGACCCGGGCGCTCCACGCGATCGGCCGGGGTCCGCGTGTGGCGGGCGAGGGGCCGTCGTACGGCCGGCGGGGTGACCGGTGAGGACCACCCGCGATCGGCGGAGGCCATCCGCGGCCGGTCGTCATGCCGGGTCACCCCCGCCACGGCCCGCGAGATCGCCGGCACCGCCGCGGGGAGCGCGGCGGGGACTACTCGGCCACTTCCAGGGGGCCCTCGACGATCGGCATCGGGAAGGGCTCGGCCCCCTCCATCCGGTCCTCGGTCCAGTAGCCGACGATCTTCTCGGGGTCGGGATTGATCTCCTTGGAGACCACGTAGTCCTCCGCGGGCGCGGGCGCCGTGGACGGCGAGGGCTCCTGGGAGGGACGGGGTTCCCCGGAGGGGAGCGGGTCGTGCGGGGCGACCGGCGCCGGCTCGCCCACGGGCCCGCTCGTCCCCTCGGTCCCCGGCGCCCGCTCGACGCCGCCCACCGCGGCGGCCGCCGTGACGGAGATACCACCGGCGAGGACCAGGCCCACGACCCCGGCCGAGACCCATGCCCTACGGGTGACGTTCATCGGCGCGTCCTTCCTGCTTCGGCTGCTCCTTGGACGTGTGACCCTACCCCCACGGTTCCCGATCATGACCGTGACGGAGGGTCTCCAGGTCGGGCTTGCCGTTGGTCAGAAGTGGTATCTCGGGCAGAACGACCAGCTCGGCGGGGGCGGCGTAGGCGGGCAGCCGCTCCTTGACGAAGGCGCGCAGCTCGGCCAGGGACGGCGGGTCCGGCGAGACGACGACGGCCGTCACCCGCTCCCCCCACTCGGGGTCCGGGCGGCCGACCACCACGGCGTCGGCGATCGCGGGATGCCCGGCCACGGCCTCGGCCACCGTCGCGGCCACCACCTTCTCGCCGCCGGTGTTGATGACGTCGTCGGCCCGTCCCAGCACGCGCAGCCGCCCTCCTTCGAGGACGCCCAGGTCGGAGGTGAGGAACCGGTCGCCGTCGCGGGCCGCCTCGGTCAGGTCGGCGCGCAGGCGGTACCCGGAGAACAGCACCGGCCCGCCCAGCCGGATCCGGCCGTCGCCGCCGATCCGGAGATCCACCCCGTCCAGGGGCTCGCCGTCGTAGACGCACCCGCCGCAGGTCTCGCTCATGCCGTACGTGGTGACCACCCGGGCGCCCGCCGCGCGGGCCGCGGCGAGCAGGTCCGGCGGCGCGGCGGCCCCGCCGAGCAGGATCGTCGCGAACCCCGACAGGTCCGCCCGGCCGGGCGGGAACGTGCCGAGCAGCCGGCGCAGCTGGGTGGGCACCAGCGAGACGTGGTCGGCGCCGGCGGCGAGCACCGCCTCCGCGGAGAAGCCTTCGTGCACGATCGGCTCGGTCCCGCCCAGCAACGACCTGACCAGCACCTGGAGGCCGGACACGTGGGAGGGGGGCAGGCAGCAGAGCCACCGCTCGCCGGGCCGGGCGCCCAGGCGGCGCAGCGAGGCCGCCGCGGAGGCGCGCAGGGCGGCGGCGGAGAGCTGCACCCCCTTGGGGGCGCCGGTCGAGCCGCTGGTGGCGATGACGACCGCCACCTCGGCGGGGACGCCGATCCCGTCCTCGCGGCGTACCCCGTCGAGGTGGGTGGGGCGCAGCGCCTGCAGGGTCGCCCGCAGCGCCGGGGCGGGCAGGGCGGGGGAGAGGGGCAGGACGGCGGGACCGTCGCCGTCCAGGGCCGCGCGGACGGCCCGCAGCAGCCCGGGGCCGGGCTCCGCGACCACGGCGTGCAGCTCGCGGGGCACGGAAGGCCACTCCTCGTGCACAGGAATGGTCATCACGGTCGTAAGGTTAGTGCCGAAAGCCGGACAACGACCGGGGGACGGTCCTCGGCACAGCGGAGGGGTGAGCGATCGTGGGCACGGAGCGGGTCGAGCCGGGCACGGACGAGCGGGCGGAGACGCCGCCCGGGCGGGACGGCACGGTCGACTGGAAGAGGTCCGGCGAGTACGAGGACATCGTCTACGAGACCGCCGAGGGCATCGCCAAGATCACGATCAACCGTCCGGAGCGGCACAACGCGTTCCGCCCCACGACGCTCTTCGAGCTCAAGGACGCCTTCAACGTCGCCCAGGAGGACGCCGAGGTCGGTGTGATCATCTTCACCGGCGCGGGCGACCGGGCCTTCTGCTCCGGCGGCGACCAGAAGATCCGCGGCGACGACGGCTACGTCGACAAGTCCACCCCGCACGTCGGCCGGCTCAACGTGCTGGACCTGCAGGTGCAGATCCGCCGCTGCCCCAAGCCGATCATCGCGATGATCGCCGGGTACGCCATCGGCGGCGGCCACGTGCTGCACGTCTGCTGCGACCTGTCCATCGCCGCCGACAACGCGGTCTTCGGCCAGACCGGCCCCAAGGTCGGCTCCTTCGACGGCGGCTACGGCTCCTGGCTGCTGGCCGAGACGGTGGGCCTCAAGCGGGCCCGCGAGATCTGGTACCTGTGCCGTCAGTACGACGCGAGGACCGCCCTGGACTGGGGCCTGGTCAACGCCGTCGTGCCGCTCGCCGAGCTGGAGGCCGAGACGGTCAGGTGGGCCAGGGAGCTGCTGGAGAAGTCGCCGCTGGCGCTGCGCATGCTCAAGGGCGCGCTGAACGCGGTGACCGACGGCGCCGCCGGGATGCAGCAGTTCGCCGGGGACGCCACCCTGCTCTACTACATGAGCGAGGAGGCGCAGGAGGGCCGCGACGCGTTCAAGGAGAAGCGCGCCCCCGACTTCGGCAGGTTCCCGCGCCGGCCGTAGGAGCCGCGGGCGTCCGGGCGGTCGCGGCCCCGAGGACGGCCCCCTCGGACACGACGCGCCCCGGAGACGGGGTTCTCGGATGCGAATCGCCCCGGGGACGGGGGTAAGGAGGCGGTGCGGTGAATCCCGCTACCGCGCTCGCGACCGTGCTGGTCGACGAGCTGGCCCGCTGCGGTCTCGCCGACGTGGTGCTCGCCCCCGGCTCGCGGTCGACGCCGCTGGCGCTGGCCGTGCACGCCGACAGCCGCATCCGGCTGCACGTGCGGATCGACGAGCGCTCGGCGTCCTTCCTGGCGGTGGGCCTGGCCCGCCGTGGCGGCCGTCCGGTCGCGCTGATCTGCACCTCCGGCACGGCCGCCGCGAACTTCCACCCGGCGGTCGTCGAGGCGCACGAGTCGGGGGTGCCGCTGCTGGTGCTCACCGCCGACCGCCCGCCCGAGCTGCGCGACACCGGCGCCAGCCAGACCGTCGACCAGGTCAAGATGTACGGCACGGCCGTGCGCTGGTTCGCCGAGGTCGGCGTGCCCGAGGAGCGCCCCGGCCAGGTCGCCTACTGGCGGTCGCTGGCCTGCCGGGCCTACCAGCGCGCGCTGGGCCCCCACGACCCGGGCCCCGTCCATCTCAACGTTGCCTTCCGCGAGCCGCTGATCCCGGACGGCGACGCGTCCTGGTGCGAGCCCCTGGAGGGCGGCGCAGGGGGGCCGTGGGTGCGCGCCCGGACGGCCGCGCCGGCGACGGCGCTGCACCTGCCGCCGACCCGGCGGGGCGTGCTGGTCGTCGGCGACGGCGCGACCGGCACGCGCCGGTACGTGGCGGCGGCGGGCATGGCCGGGTGGCCGGTCCTTTCCGAGCCCAGCGGCAACGCCCGCTACGGCGACCACGCCGTGTCGGCCTACCACTTCCTGCTCGGCACGCCGGAGTTCGCCGACGCCCACCGTCCCGACGTGGTGGTGACCCTGGGCCGGCCGAGCCTGTCGCGGCCGCTGCTGAACTGGCTCAAGCACGCGGGAGAGCACATCGTGGTCGCCGGTGACATGACCCGCTGGCCCGACCCGACCCGCTCGGCCACGCAGGTCGCCCAGATGGTGGAGATCCCGGTCGCCGCCGGCGACGACGCCTGGCTGCACTCCTGGCGTCGCGCCGAGACGGCCGCCAGGGGGGCGATCGACGAGCTGATGGACGGCTCCGGGCTCAGCGAGCCGCGCCTGGCCAGGGACCTGGCCGGGACGCTGCCCAACGGGTCGCTGCTGTTCTCGGGCTCCTCCATGCCGATCCGCGACCTGGACCAGGCGATGCGCCCCCGCCGGGGCCTGCGGATCCTGGCGAACCGGGGGGCGGCGGGGATCGACGGCGTGGTGTCGTCCGCGATGGGGGCGGCCCTGGCCCACACCGGCCCCTCCTACGCCCTGATGGGCGACCTGACCTTCCTGCACGACCAGAACGGCCTGCTGCTGGGCCCGCGCGAGCCCCGTCCCGACCTCTGCGTGGTCGTGGTGAACAACGACGGCGGCGGGATCTTCTCGCTGCTGCCCCAGGCCGCGCTGCGCGACCCCTTCGAGAGGGTCTTCGGCACCGCGCACGGGGTGGACCTGGGGCACGTGGCGGCCGCCACGGGCACGCCGTACACGTTCGTGGGCGACCCCGGTCGGCTGGAGCGGGCGCTGCGCGGGGAGGGGCCGCGTCTCGTCGAGGTGCGGACCGACCGGGAGTCCAACGCGTCGCTGCACGCCGCGATGCGCGACGCCGCCCACGCCGCCGTCCGCGCCGTCCTGCCCTGACCCGGGGCCTGGTCCGCCCGCCGGTGGACCGGGTGGATCGGGTGGATCGGGTGGAGCCGGACGGGCGGGGCCGGTGGACGCGGTGGGCGGGCACGGGCGGCGGGCACGGTCAGGTGATGTCGCGGCGGAGCGTCAGGGCGTGGGCGGCGATCACGATCACCGCGACGTAACCGGCGAACAGCAGCCCGCCGCCCCAGACGGGCAGCAGTTCCGAGCCCTGCAGGGGCATGCCGCCCAGGGCGCGGGCCGCGCCGGTCGGCAGCCATCTGCCCAGGTCCGGCAGGAAGCTGACGAGCAGGTAGTCGGCGTACATGAACCAGACCAGCGCCACCGCCACCGCCGCGACCTGGTTGCGGATCAGGGCGCCCAGCGCCACGCCGAACGTGCCGTACAGGGTGACGGCCAGCATCGAGCCGAGCAGCACCGCGGGCGCCCGCGGCGACCACGCCTCCTGGCCCGCCGCCCCCATCATGAGCAGGCCCGCCGCCAGCGTGGCCAGCCCCGACAGAACGGCGATCAGCGCCCCGACGATCCCGTACGCGGCCAGCTTGGCGCCCACCACCCGGCCGCGCCGGGGACTGACCAGGAACTGCCAGGTGATCGTCCGGTGGCGGTTCTCCCCGGCCGTGCCGAGGACGCCGAGCAGCAGGGTGAAGACGTAGGCCTGCTGGGCCATGCTGTAGACGGACTCGGCCCGCCGGCCGGGCAGCGCGCCGTCGGCCTCCGGCAGGAGGACCATCAGCGCGGCCCAGGCCACGCACATCACGGGCGCGAGGGCGGTCAGGACCCAGGTGACGCGGTTCGCGCGCGCCTTGAGCAGTTCGGCGCGGATCAGGCGGTTCATCGTGTGACCTCCAGGTAGAGCTCCTCCAGGTCGGTCCGGGAGGTCAGCGGGCCCTGCCAGGCGAGCCGGCCGGTCCCGATGATGATCGCCTGGTCGGCGATCTGGCCGATCTCGGCCAGGACGTGGGTGGAGACCAGGACCGTGCGCCCCCGGTGGACGCAGGCCCGCAGGAAGCTCCGCAGCCAGTGCATGCCGGCCGGGTCCAGGCCGTTCGCGGGCTCGTCGAGGATGAGGATCTCCGGATCGCCGAGCATCGCGGAGGCCAGGGCGAGCCGCTGGCGCATGCCCAGCGAGAACCCCTTCGTCCTGCGGTCGGCGGCGCCGGTGAGATCGACCTGTTCCAGCACGTGCGCCACGCGCCCGGCCTCCAGGCCGGCGGCGACGCGGAGCGCCTCCAGGTGGGTGCGGGCGCTGAGCCCGGGGTGGAAGGCCGTCGCCTCCAGCACGGCCCCGACCGTGGAGACGGGCCGCTCCAGGTCGCGGTAGGGCACACCGTCGATCACGGCGGTGCCCTCGGTGGGGGTGACCAGGCCGAGGATCATGCGGAGGGTGGTGGTCTTGCCCGCCCCGTTGGGGCCGAGAAAGGCCGTGAGCGTTCCCCGTTCCACCGTGAACGACAGATCGTCCACGGCGCGGACCGTGCCGAACGTCTTGCCGAGGTGGGTGACACTGATCGCTGACATACCTCGACGATGGCCCCGCGGGGGGTGGGAACGCACGGTCCCGGGGGTGGAGCACCCGATGTCCACCCGGGAGGAGGCGGCCGGCGGCCGGGGTGGAGGGGATCTCCACCCGCGGGTCCATGGCCGGTCGGGGAGGGCGCGGGTAGCTTGTCGTCCGTGACCCTTCTCCGTCACCCCGCGGTACGCCGGTTCCTCGTCGTCCTGCTGGGGGCCTACCTGTTGTTCGGTCCGGTCAGCGTCGCGGCCGAGACCGGCCTGCCGTGGGCTCCGGCGATCCTGGTGCTCGGCGCGGCCTGCGCGGGCTGCTTCCTGTGGGCGCTGCGGGGCGGGGACACGCGGCGCAGTGCCCTGCTGCTGGCGGTCCCGCTGGCCGGTGGGCTCGTCCTGAACGCCGTCGAGTACTACAGCGGCCTGGGTCTTCTCTACCCCCTGCTGATCGCCGCGCCGCTCAGGGCCCGGCCGGTGCCGGCGGTGCTGATCGTGGCCGCCGCGGTCGCCGGGACGGGGGGGCTGGGCCTGCTGCTCGGCATGCAGGGTTGGGAGGTGATGGGGAACGTCTTCGGGATGGCCTACGCGGCCGTCCTGGCGTTCCTGCTGCGCCACATGAGGGTGATCCGGGAGCAGGGCGCGGCACTGGCCGAGGCGCGGGCCGGGGAGGCGGTGCTGGCCGACCGGGCGCGGCTGGCCAGGGAGGTCCACGACATCCTGGCGCACTCGCAGTCCGCGCAGATCGTCCACCTGGAGGGGGCGCGGCTGCTGCTGGAGCGGGGGGACGACCCGGCGGCGGCGCTCGACCGGGTCAACCGGGCCGTACGGCTGGCCCGCACCGGGCTGGAGGAGACCCGCAGGGCGCTCGACGCGCTGCGCGGGCGGGAACTGCCGTTGCCCGAGCGGCTGGAACGGCTGGCGGTGGAGTTCCGGTCGGCGACCGGGGCGCCCTGCGCGGTCTCGGTCACCGGGAACCTCGACTCGCTGCGGGCCGGGGCCCGCCTGGCGGTGGCCAGGACCGCCCAGGAGGCGCTGACGAACGTGCGCAGGCACGCGCCGGGCGCCGCGGTCTCGGTGGCGCTGCGCCGCGTCGGCGACTGGTGCGAGCTCCAGGTGCGCGACACGGGGGGAGGCGCGCCGGACCGGCCGGTGGCGCCGGAGGGGGGCTACGGGCTGGTGGGGATGCGCGAGCGGGCCGAGTTGATCGGTGGCTCACTGGCCGCCCGGCCGGGCGCGGAGGGCTTCGAGGTCCTCCTGCGGGTCCCGGCGTGAGCCGCGCGCGGCGTGGCGCCGCCACGGGGGCGGGCGCCGCGCCGCGCGGGGTCCGGGAGGGGGCGGCGGCGTGGAGGTGAGCGTGCGGGTGCTGGTCGCCGACGACCAGACGGTGGTACGCGAGGGGCTGGTGCTGCTGCTGGGCCTGCTGCCCGGCATCGAGGTCGCCGGAGCGGCGGCCGACGGGCGCGAGGCCGTCCTGCTCGCCGGATCGCTCAGGCCCGACGTGGTCCTGATGGACCTGCGGATGCCGCGGATGGACGGGGTCGAGGCGACCCGCAGGATCAGGGCGGAACATCCGGAGATCCACGTGGTGGTCCTGACCACCTACTCCGACGACGAGTCGGTCTTCGCCGCGCTGGCCGCGGGGGCGCGGGGCTACCTGACCAAGGACGCCGACGCCGAGGCCCTGGCCTCGGCGATCACCACCGTGGTGCGGGGCGACGCCCAGTTCGACACCGCCATCCAGCGCCGGCTGGCCGAGGCCGTGACCGTGAACCGGCGGGTGCCGGACCTGCCCGACGGGCTCACCCGCCGCGAGGGCGAGGTGCTGCGGCTGATAGCGGAGGGCCGTTCGAACGCGGAGATCGCCGGGACGCTGTTCATCTCCGAGGCGACGGTCAAGACGCACATCAACAACCTCTTCGCCAAGGCGGGGCTGCGCGACCGGGCACAGGCGGTGACGTACGCCTTCCGGCACGGCCTGATGTCCGGCTGACACCGGGCCGGTGGACCGGGGCGCGGTCCGGTGGCCCGGAGCCGGGGTGCGGGGCGGGAGACAGCGGGGCCGGAGACAGCGGGGCGGGAGACAGCGGGGCCGGGG
>NZ_JBFABE010000034.1:0-47256 GCF_040640155.1 Streptosporangium sp. NPDC023615 | reverse complement strand
TGCGGGGCGGGAGACAGCGGGGCCGGAGACAGCGGGGCGGGAGACAGCGGGGCCGGAGACAGCGGGGCGGGAGACAGCGGGGCCGGGGCGCGGGGACGGGGAGACAAGGGCCGGGGTGCGGGAGCCGGGCGCGCGCGGGCGGGGGGCCGGGCGGGAGAACCGTCAGGTCTGGGGATGTGGAAACGCCGCCGCGAGGCAAGGGTGATCCGAGTACGGGACCGCTCCGCGAGCGCCTGCCGAAGGGAAGTGCCATGCGACCTGACGTCACCCTGACCACCCACGAGACCGTGGCCGGTTTCAGCACCTACGCCGAGGCCCAGCGCGCCGTGGACCAGCTGTCGGACCAGAAGTTCCCGGTCGAGCACGCGATGATCGTCGGTGTCGGCCTGCGGCTCGTCGAGCAGGTGCTCGGACGGCTGACCTACCTGCGCGCGGCCGGGATGGGCGCGGCGACCGGTGCCTGGTTCGGCCTGCTGATCGGCCTGTTCTTCGCGATCTTCACTCCGGGGCCCTTCCCCTTCGTCCTGGCCCTGTGGGGACTGGTGTGGGGCGCGGTGGCCGGAGCGATCTTCGGGTTGATCAGCCACGCGTTCACCGGGGGCAAGCGGGACTTCCTCTCGTCGAGCGCGATCGTCGCCGACCGGTACGAGGTACTGGTCGCCGCCCCCCAGGCGGCGGAGGCCCGCAGGCTGCTCAACGTGGGCACCTCCGAGTCGATGCCCCGGCAGCAGATCTGACCGGGCGCTCACCACGGTGGTGCCCGTGCCGCGGAGGGGCCCCGGCGCGGGTTCTCGGCGAAGGCTCCGGAGAGGTCAGTGGAGGCTCCGGCCGTCCCGGTCGCCGTCCTCCTGCGCGGCGAGCCTGGCCAGCTCGACCCGTGAGCGGATCCCCAGCTTGCGGAAGACCTGGCGCAGGTGGAAGGCGACCGTGTGCTCGCTGATGAACAACTGCCCGGCGGCGTTCCGGTTCGTCAGCCCCTGCGCGACCAGGTCGCAGACGGCCCGTTCGGTGCCGGTCAGGCTGGCCCACCCCGACACCGGGCGGTCGGTCCTGCTCCAGTGGCGCCGCCGCTCGCCCAGCAGGCGGAGCCTGCCTCTCACCCGCGCGGCGTCGCGGGTGGCTCCCACCGCTCCGTAACAGGTCAGAGCGGTCCTGAGACTCTCCATGGCCGGTTCCCCGTGCCGGCCGCCCGCGCCGAGCAGCACGCCGAGGTCCTCCGCCGCCGACCCCCTGGCCCACGGATCGGCGTACCCGGCCACGGCGCGGCCCAGGGCCTCGGCGTCGCCCTCCCGCAGGCCCCGTGCGTGATCGGCGGCCACCGGCGGCCCCGGCAGGCCGGGGTTGCGCCCCGCCAGTCCTTCGGCCGCCTCGACCACGGCGTCGGCGCGGCCCGGCTCGCCCGCCGCCATCGCCACCCGTACCAGCCACGCCGCCGCGGCGGGCTCGCCGGTCAGCGTCGCGGTGTGCCGGGGCAGTGCGGCGTAGACGCCGCCGAGCGAGCCCATCGCACCGGCGGCCCCGGTGCGCGCCTCGGCGATCCGCCCGGCCGCCAGCTCCGACCGGAGCCGCGTGTACGCGGGCATGCCCCACGACCACCGGGCCGGCTCCCTCTCCATGTGCCTGACGGCCCCGGGCAGGTCGCCCGCCCGCAGTGACGCGACGCCGAGCACCGACAGGGCCGAGCAGGTCAGACCGGATGTGACGAGGCCGGACGCATCCCGGCCGCCCAGGCCGCCCCGGCCGTCCGAGTGGTCCCGGCCGTCCTGGTCGCCCCGGTCGTCCCGGTCGTCCCGGCCGTCCCGGTCGTTCAGGGCGCGGGCGGTGGCCAGCGCGGCCTCGGCGTGTTCGGCCACGCGGTCGAACCGGCCCGTGGCCAGGCACAGGCGCGCACGGAGCACGCCGATCTCGGCGGTCCAGGCGGGCTCGTCCACGGCTTCGGCGGAAGCGTCCTCCATCACCGCCTCCGCCTCGTCGAGCAGCCACAGATCGATCAGCATGGCGGCCAGGACGGCCCGGGGCTGCCGGTGCCGCCCGCGGGCGGGCCGGCCCACGGCCTCGCGGGCCAGGTCCAGTCCGTACGAGAGCATGCCGCCGTCCCAGGCCAGCAGGGCCAGGCCGGTCATCGGCCGCATGCGGGCGCCGTGCCCGGCCTGCTCCTGCGGTGCCCACCGGCAGGGCGGGCGCCTCCTCTCCCTCATCTCCCCGGCCGCGCGTCGTCCCGCCACGCGCCCGTGCGGGCACCCGTGAAGGTGCGGGTGCGGGTGAAAGCGCGGGTGCGGGTGAAAGCACGAGCGCCCGGGGGGCTGGTCCTCTCAACGGTGATCACCCATACGACATCCCCGCGGGACGAATCACCACGCGGTGGCGATCCCGGTTGCCCCGGTGCCTTGGCGGAGATTTGACCGTGAAACGGCACTCCCGTGCGAGGGTCACGCCGGGGCGCCGGTCCTCAGCGCTCGATGAGCGTGACCTCCAGGGAGTAGTGCGAGGCGCGGTAGACGTGGGAGCCGTGCTCGACGGCCCTGCCCTGGTCGTCGTAGGTGGTGCGGGCCATGGTGAGCAGCGGCGCGCCACGCCGCTCGCCGAGCAGCCGCGCCTCGGCCGCGGTGGCCGCCCGAGCCCCCATGCGCTGGTTCGCCACGCGCATCCGTACCCCGGCGGAGCGGAGCAGCTCGTACAGCCCGCGCTCCTGGAGGCTCTCGGCGGTCAGCGGGACGAGCGGCGCGGGCAGCCAGTTGCGCAGCAGGGCCAGTGGCTCTCCGGCGGCGTAGCGGATCCGCTCCAGGTGCGACACCTCGGTGCCGGGCGCCACGCCGAGGATCGCGGCGATCTCCTCGTCGGCCGGGACGTGCCGCAGCAGCAGCACCCCGGTCGCCGGTTCCTGGCCGGCCCTGCGCAGGTCGTCGTAGAGGCTGGTCAGCTCGACCGACCGTCTGACCTGGCCGTGCACGACCTGGGTGCCCACGCCCCGCTTGCGGACCAGCAGTCCCTTGTCGACGAGGTAGCGGATCGCCTGGCGCACGGTCGGCCGCGACACCCCCAGCCGGTCGGCGAGCAGGATCTCGTTGTCGAGACGGGAGCCCGGGGGCAGGTCACCACGGCGGATGGCCTCGGAGATCTGCTCGGCCACCTGGTAGTAGAGCGGGACCGGGCTGGACCGGTCCAGCTCGATGGCGAGCCGCGCCGTCATTCGCCCTCCTGGTCATCGCACCTCGCCGCCAGATTAGCGGACATCAGAATGTCATGACAAAAACCGGTCGCGCCGCGTCCGGGCGTGCCGCCGATGCCCGTACGGCCGCTCTCCTCCTGCAGGATGGGGGCGGGGCATCCCCGGCCCCGTCCCCGTACGACCGGCGCCCGGTTCGCGCCACTGGAGGAAGCCATGGACCCGAGCACCTCGGCCGATCTCGCCGCCGTCGCGGTGGAGGCGGCCCGCACCGCCGGAGAGCGGCTGCGCGAGGCGTTCAGATCACGTCCCGCCATCGAGACCAAGAGCGATTTCCACGATCCGGTGACCGAGCACGACCGTGCGTCGGAGGAGATCATCAGGGAGGTCATCGAGAGCCGCGTCCCGGGCAGCACGGTCATCGGCGAGGAGGGCGGCAGCGCGGGCTCGGGGGAGATCCGCTGGTACGTCGACCCGATCGACGGCACCGCGAACTTCGCGGTGGGGCTGCCGTTCTTCTGCGTGTCGATCGCCGCGGCCGTCGGCGACGAGGTGGTCGCGGGCGTGGTGTACGACCCGATGCGCGACGACGAGTTCCGGGCCGACCTCGGCGGGTCCTGGTGCAACGGAGAACGGCTGCGCAGCGCCGGGGCCACGCGCGACCGCGAGGCGGTGCTGCTGACCAGCTACCCCACCCCCTGGGAGGTGACCGAAGGCGGGGACGAGACGCTGCACCGGTTCGGCCGGATGCTGACGTCCTTCGCCTCCACCCGGCGTCCCGGCAGCACCGCGCTCAAGCTGGCACATGTCGCGGGAGGGTGGGCGGACGTCGCCTACGGCAGTAGGGTCAGTCCGTGGGACATGGCGGCGGGCTCGCTGCTGATCCGTCAGGCCGGGGGCGTCTTCGTCCCGCTGGACGGATCGATCTTCGAACCCGGCGGTTACCTCGCCCACGTCGGGGAGTTCGACCTGGCGGGGTCGGTCATGAGCGATCTGGTCATGAACGGCCGCCCGGGGTGAACGTGTGCCGGAGGGCGGGCGGCGGGCCGGGTGACCGGTTCCGGCGAGGCCGCCCGTCACATCCGTGACCGCATTACCAATTGATCCTGTAGGAAATGCGGGTAAGGTGGTCGTGTCGCCGTACGAAGGAGCCGCCATGAGCCTGGAGCCGGGGGACGAGAGCCCGCTGGCCACCGCCGTCGAGGCCGCGCGCTGGATCCGGGCGGCGGCCGTGGACGACGGGCGGGGGCGGCACTGGCGGGCCAACCCCGACCCGCACGGCCGGGCCGCCATGCCCGACCACCCGCTCTCGCTGTACTCGGGGGCCGCCGGGATCGTGCTGTTCTTCCTGGAGCTCGCCGCCGCCACCGGTGACGACGACTACCTCGGCGACGTGCGGGCCGGCGCCCGCTACCTGGTGTCCACCTGGCGCGAGCAGGCCGACCTCTCCCTGCACCAGGGCCTGACCGGGGTGATGTTCGCCCTGTCCGAGGCAGGGTGGGCCACCGGCGAGCAGGAGTTCGAGGTCGAGGCCGGCGCGATCGCCGACCGCGTCGTGCGCAGCGCCCGCCGCATCGACGGCGGCCTGGGCTGGACCGGCGACCCCGCCCAGCGGGGCGACGGCGGCACCATCCTCGGCCTGCTGCACGCCGCGGGCATCCTGGGGGTGCCCGCCTACCAGGAGGTCGCGGTCGAGGCGGGGAACCGCATCGCCGCGCTCGTCGTACCGGGGCACCGTTTCGGCGAGGAGGCCTGCGCCGACCTGCCGCTGGACGCGGTCACCCCGGGATTCCTCTCCGGTACGGCCGGGACCGCGTTCGTGCTCGCCCGCCTGTACGGGGTGACCGGGGAGAGCCGCTTCCTGGACGCGGCCCGCAGGGGGGCGGACTTCGTCCGGGCGGTCAGCACCGTGACCGAGCGGTGCGCGCTGGTGCCGCACCACCTCCCGCAGGGGCGGGACCTGCACTACCTGGGGTTCTGCTCCGGCTCCGCCGGGGTCGCCCGGATGTTCTACGAACTGCATCGTGTCTCCGGCGTTCCCGGCGCCCCCGGTCTCCCCGGCGGCCTCGGTGGCCTCGGTGTCTCCGGCGCCCCCGGCGAGGTGCCGGACGACGCCGGGGACCTGGACTGGGCCGAGCGCCTGGCCAGGGGGATCGTCCGCAGCGGCGCCCCGCCCGTGCAGAGCGGCGGCTACTGGAACTCGGCCTGCCAGTGCTGCGGCACCGCCGGGCTGGTGGAGCTCTTCGTCGGGCTCTGGGCGGCCACCGGCGAGCGGCGGCACCTGGAGTACGCCCGCACCCTGGGAGCGGACCTGGCGGCCCGGGCCACCCGCCACGACGGCCGGGGATCGCGCTGGTACCAGGCCTACCGCCGGCTGCGGCCCGGAGAGGTGACCGCCGACACCGGGTACATGGTCGGCGCGGCCGGCATCGGGGCCGCGCTCCTGCACCTGGACGCCACCGCGCACCCGAAGGAGGCGCGACGGCTCGTCCTGCCGCCCGACAACCCGTTCCCGGCCATCCCGGTGCCGAGCTCGACGCTCCGCCGCTCCTGAGAACCGGTCGTCAGGACGGTGAAAGACGGCTCCCGGGCGGGACCACCGCCCCCTCGCCGGCCGTATCCTGCCGCTCGTACCGGTCGGGGAGGAACGACGGGTCCGGCACGGTGCGTGCCGGAAGCTTCGGACGATATGCCCTTTGGCTGTCAAGGGGTGACAAAGCTCGTGATGATGATTGGTGATTCTCCGTGAGTGCTGCCCAGGGCCTGCCTAATCTCGGTCCCGTGACCATCCAGGATTTCCTTCCCGACCCCGACCGTTCCGTCGTCGCGATCGAGCCCGCCCGAGCAGGCGCGGGACACTGGGCCGGCGCCCCGAGCGCGGTGTACAGCGACGGGACGATCTACCTCGCCTACCGGCTGCGCCGCCCCGTCGGCGAGGGGCGCGGCTACGCGGTCGCCGTCGCCCGTTCCGACGACGGCGAGCGCTTCGAGACCCTGCTCACCATCGGCAGGGAGGAGATGGACACCGAGTCGCTGGAGCGGCCCACCCTGGTCCGCACTCCCGAGGGCCGGTGGCGGCTCTACCTCAGCTGCGCCACCTACGACACCAAGCACTGGAGGGTCGAGGTGCTGGAGGCCGACGACCCTTCGGGCTTCCGCGCGTCGCAGCGGCGGGTCGTGCTGCCGGGCGACCCCAAGACCGGCGTCAAGGACCCGGTGATCGTGGTCCGGGAGGGCGTCTGGCACCTGTGGGCCTCCTGCCACCCCCTGGACGAGGCCGACGAGGCCGACCAGATGGTGACCGACTACGCCACCAGTGCCGACGGCATCGAGTGGACCTGGCAGGGGACCGCGCTCAGCGGCCGTCCCGGCACCTGGGACGCCCGGGGCGCGCGGGTGGCGGCGGTGCGTTTCACGGACGGCCAGGTAGTGGCGTTCTACGACGGCAGGGCCACGGCCGCGGAGAACTACGAGGAGAAGACCGGGGTCGCGGTCGGCACCGATCCCGCCGAGCTCACCCCGGTCGGCACCGTGCCCGTGGCGGTCTCCCCCCACGCCGGGGGAGGCCTGCGCTACCTGGACGTGGTGGACCTGCCCGGTGGCGGGCGGCGGCTCTACTACGAGTACACCCGCGCGGACGGGGCCCACGACCTGCGCACCGAACTGCGCTGACCGCGCCCTGAGTGCTCCGGGTGCCCCGGGCGCTCCGGAGTGTCCGGAGCGCCCGGGATTCCCGCGGCCGCCTCCCCGCCTCAGGGCTGGGGGCGGCCGTTGCGCGCCTGACGCTGCCCGTTGGGCCGGACGCCCACCAGCCCGCCCGAGCGTTCGCGGGGGCGGAGCCAGTCGCTGAAGTCCTCGCCGGTCACCCGCTGGAGCAGCGCCACGTCCTCGGTGAAGTAGGTGATCAGCTTCTCCCGCTGGTCCCAGGTCAGCGGCTGGCGGGAGCGGGCCTGGCGCTGGAGCTTCCGCTCCAGCGGGTCGGTCAGCGCCACGCTCGCCCGGGGCGGCAGGAACCGCCCCACCGCCGCCCCCACCCGCAGCGCCCGCGACAGCAGCCGGTGTCCCCGGGTCGGCTCGGGATGGGCGGTCACGTTCTCCCGGGGCACCTCGGTCACCACGCCGCTCTCCACCCCGAGGAAGGTGAAGATCCGGTCGAGGGTCTCGACCGGCCGGTCGACCAGGTCGCGGTAGCGGTAGACGAGCACCTGCTCGCGGGGGAAGAGCGTGAACAGGTGCTCCAGCTGCTCGCCGTACCTGCCGAGCCCGAGGTAGTGCCAGAACGGCGCCCAGCCGGCCTGGACCCGTCGCTCCTCCTCGGCGCAGGCCTTCAGCACGTCCCCGACGGGTTCGAGCCCGGCCGACCACAGGTGCGTCCAGTTGGAGTGCGCGCGCTCCACCGGGTCGCGCAGCACCACGATGAGCTTGGCGTCGGGGATGGTCTCCCTGATCCGCCGCTGCGCGGCCCGATCGTAGAGATAGAACGGGGTGGACTCGCCGGTGAGCGTTCCCGGCGGCGCCGCGCCGAACAGCGCCTCGTAGTCCTCGCGCCGCCAGACGTGCTCGCGGTAGGTCTGGGCGTCCCCCGGCCCTCCCCTGGTCGGGGGAGGGCCGTCACTGAGGAAGAACTTGGGCTCCTTCACCGGGGACATGAACAGCTGCGGGTGCCGGGCCAGGGCGGAGTGCAGCGCGGTGGTCCCGGCCTTGGGGGCACCGATGGTGAGGAAGTTCGGCAGGGGCATCGTTATTACCCTTAATCCCTACTGTCATTATTGGTAAATATAACCCCTTCTCGGACGAAGGCAAGTGTCCGGCCGCAGGGTCGTGACATCTCGCGAGAGGTTCCCGGGACCTCAGCCGCCGGTCCCCGTCTCCGGGCGGTGGGGGACCGGGCGTGCGGCCCCGTCCGGTGAGCGCCGGTTCCCTTCCGGGTATTCATCGATCATGTGAAGATTCCGCACTCTCGTGATCGGGAAGAATACCGAGGCCGTGTTACCGGCTCGTTGCGAGCCGTCCCCGTTCGCGGTTCTCGTACCGGTGGTGCCCCCGCTTTCCGTCCGAGGTCTCCGTGTCGTGCCGGTGTGCTCCGCTCGCGGGTCTCACACGCGCCTTCCCGGCGCGAGACGGTCTACCCCGGCTCCCGCCGTACGAACGTCGCGGGCGATTCTTACCCGCTCTCCGGCGGCCGTCACCGGAAACGGCTCTTTCGGCATCACGCGGAATTGACGGTGCCACTTCGGGCCGATCACGCCGCTCGGCGCGGGGAGCGGCTCCACGCGGGGGCGATGAGGAAATCGCCCAGGGCGAATACGCGCCGTTGTTCGAAGGCGCCCTCGTCCCGCCCTTTCACCCGGCCCTTTCGTCAGGCCCTTTCACCCGGCGTTCCCGAGCAGGACGGTCTCGGCCGCGATCGGCCTCTTCAGGTACCCGTGCTCGACCATCAGGTCGGCGACCCGCTGCAGCCGGGTCTCGCCGAGGCGGGTGGGGAAGGCCCCGAGGGTGACGACCGCCGCGGTCGCGGCGTCGATCCCGATGTACGTCGGCAGGATCTCCTCGACCGCCCCGCGGTCGGAGGCGGCGACCCGCTGGGCCCTGTGCATCGCCCGCTGGAAGGCGGCGACGGTTCGGGGGTTCTCCTCGGCGAACCTGCCGGTGACGGCCACGCCGGCGATGGGGAGGTCGGCGGTGGAGCCGACCATCGTGTCGGCGAGCTTCTGGGCGCCGATGCCCTTCTGCGCCATGGTCAGGTGCGGTTCCGCCATCCAGGCGGCGTCGACGGCACCCCTGGCCAGCTTGTCCTGCATGTCGGGGAAGGGGCACTGCACGAAGGTGACGTCGTCCTCCTTCAGCCCGTGCGCCGTGAGCAGCGAGGTCACCGCCAGGGTGCCGACGTTCCTGCGGCTGTTGACCGCGATCTTCCTGCCCTTGAGGCCGGCGAGATCCCTGATCGGGGAATCCCGGGCCACCATGATGTTGAAGGAGTTCGGGGTCGCCTGGTAGAGGTCTGCGACGATCTTCAGCTTCTCACCCGCGGAGACGGCCAGGAAGGTCGAGACGTAGTTCGTCTGGGTGGCGTCCAGCGTGCCCGCGAGCAGGGCCTGCTGGGCCTGGGCCCCTCCGACCACCGTCTTGACGGTGACGTCGAGCCCCTCCTCCTCGAAGTAGCCCCTCTGCTCGGCGATGTAGAGCGAGGCCGCGTCGGGGATGGGCAGCGCGCCGATCGTGATGGCGGTCCTCTCCGGCCCCCCGGCACTCCCGGCGCTCGCCACGGCGGTCCCGCCCCGTTCCCCGGGGCCGCCGCAGGCGCTCAGCGCCAGGGCGGCCGCGACTCCCGCGACGACGGCCCGTCGCGCACGTGTGAACCGCATGAGTCTCCTCAGTTGCATACGACCGCCATGTTCGGGCCTCTTGTGAGACGTGTCGGGCGACGCCGGATGACACCGAGGCGATCTCGGGAAGCGTGCCGGTCAGGGGGACGCTGACCGCGGATCAGAATAGCGGAGAAGATCGGTGGGACCATGGACATCACTTCTTTCGTGACGGCCGGAAAAGCGGGCGCACGGGGCCGGCGGTTCGTATTACGCCAATCCTGTTATGCCGATCCCGGCCGAGCCGCCCGCCGACCGTGTTGAATGACGGCGAAAACCGTCCCGCGCCTTTTTGAATTCCCTCGCGAGCAGGCCGTGCTCGACGACACCGGCCATGGCGTCACGGCCGCGGGCCTTCACGCGCCTTTCTGGTACGTCCTGATGTCACGACAAATGATTGACACGTGGATGATGCTTGGTTACGAACCAGGGACGGGGGAGATCCGGCGAGGCCTGCCTCGACGGCGTGCTGACCCTGAACCCGGCGGTGGCCGTCGCCGCCCGCGACGCCATCGCCGACGGCGGCTCCAAGGCCGCGCCGGGCACCTTCGACCTCTCGGCCGACGTGGTGACCGCGATCGAGGACGGTGAGATCGCGTTCGCGGTCGACCAGCAGCGGTACGCGCCCATCCGATCGGCGACCGCTTCCTGCTGCTCGACCGGGGCGCGAGCCTGGGCGAGTACGCCAAGGGCGAGATCACCCGTGAGGAGCTCACCTCCCTGATGGCCGGCGGCGCCGAGCTGGAGAGGCTCGCCCACGAGCTGAGCCGTGCCGACGGCCCGCCGGGCTGAGCGTCCCGCCGGAGCCGGAGCCGGAGCCGGAGCCGGAGCCGGGGCAGGAGCCGGAGTCGGGGCAGGAGCAGGGGCAGGAGCCGAAGTCGGGGCAGGAGCAGGGGCAGGAGCCGGGGCCGCGGGCGGGTCCGCGGCATCGGCCTGCCGGCCCACGGTGGTGCTCAGGGGGCCAGGCGGGCGAGTTGGCCGGCGTGGGCCTCGGCGGTGGCGGCGGCGAACGCCCTGGTGGCCGGGTCTGCCCCGGATCGCCCCTCGCCCTTGGCCACCAGCACGGACTGGGTGAGGTACTCCCGCGCGTTCTCGGTGAAGAGCCGGTCGAAGGCGGCGCCGTCCGCGCGGTCCAGGGCGGCGAAGTCGGCGGGGGTCGTCATACCGGGCATGTCGTGTCCCTCGTGCTCGCGGCTCTGCGGCACCCCGGCCCGCCGCAGCAGGTCACGCAGCCCCCGCAGCGTCTCCCGGCGGGCGGACACGGCCTCGGCGGCGAACCGCGCGACCGCCGGGTCCGAGGTCTTGCGCGGGGCGAGCTCCAGCAGGCGTACCGACTGCTCGGTCATCGGGATCATCAGCTGCAGCCAGGCCAGGTCGGTGGCGTTGAAGGGGGCGGACGGGGTGGCGGCCCCGCCGGAGGGCGCGCCCGAGGAGGCGCCGGGGAGCGCCGCGGGGGACAGCGGGGAGGTCCGGGGCGAGGTCACGGCCGTGGCCGGTACGTGCCGGTGGTGACCGGCGGCCGGGTGGGGCGTCGGCCCGGCGGCGACGCAGCGCGAGATCAGCAGCACGGTGAGCACCGCGAGGACCGGGACACCGACGACGGACGCTCTCATGTCGCTCCCTTCACCCGGGCCGCGCCGGACGGGGGACCCGGGGTGGGGCGGGACCCGGGACCGGGCCCCGCCCGTCGTTCGGACGAGGGTGGGTGAGACAGACGTACGGTGCCGCATGCCCCGCAGTCAACCGGTCATGTCAACCGATCGCGGCAGACCTGGTCAACGGTGCCCGATCGCCGTGAACCGCTCACCGTGAACCGATCCCCGCGAACGGGGCCCCTGCGAATCGGTCACCATGAACCGGTCCGCCGGGACCGGCCATCATGAACCGGTCCCGGCGGACCGGTCACCGCCGGCCGGTCGTCACCGTCGCCGTCAGGGGGTGCCGTCGGCGCCGCACTTGACGATCGGGCGGATGCAGTCGCGCACGCGGCGCTCCATCTCGGCCTCGGGCCAGGCGTTGAAGAAGTCGCCGTGCATGGTGTAGCCGGGGCCGGACGCGAGCCGGAACCGCGCCGGGTCGCCGCTGACCGGGTAGCGCAGCACCTGGCGCAGCTTGGGCACGATCACCGGGTGCGAGGCCGGGCAGGCGCCGTTCACCGGGTAGGCCATGTGGCTCTTGTGGTCGGCCGAGTCGAGGTCCGTGCCGTTCCAGCAGTGCGGGAAGTCCAGGTAGGACTCCAGCATCGTGCCCGAGGGGCACTCGACGAAGTCCTTCGAGGAGCCCACGTGCCCGGCGTGCAGGCACGACCAGCGCGCGTTGCTGGAGGCGTCGGGCTTGGTGGCCCTGGCGTTGCCGGCCACGATCCGCAGTCCCAGCGGCAACGGCCGGGTCCTGGCCATCAGTTCGTCCCGCACGCCCTCGCCCAGGTAGTAGAACGTGGTGCCGGTCGGCTCGACCGGCTTGTCGCCGTTGTAGAGGGTCGGCACCCAGTACGACGACAGGTCGGTCTTCGGGTTGCAGGTGGTGCCGCCCTTGAGCAGGCTCGTGATGTCGGAGTCGGCGTCGGTGGTGGTGTTGCCGAAGAAGCTGTGCATGTGCGACCCGCCGGGCAGGCCCGGCACCACGATCGGGTCGTCGGGCAGCCGGTGGGTGTACGGGCACTCGGCGACGAACTCCGCCACCCGCACCGCGCCCGGCGGCACCGGCCCCTTGGGCAGGTCGCCCGTGGGCGTGGTCGGCGTCCGCGTGGGAACGGGCCTGGTCGGGGTGGCCGTGGGGGCGGGCCTCGTGGGGGTGGCCGTGGGAGCGGGCCGGGTGGGGGTGGCACTCAGCCCGGGGGTGGCGGTGCCCCCGCCGGTGCCTCCGCCCGTGCCCCCGCCGGTGCCGTGGACCTCGAACTCCCAGAGCGAGACCCCGTACCGCGAGGAGCGCTCGGTGGCGTTCAGTCGGACGTAGCGGCCGGTGGCCGAGACGTTCAGCGTCTGTACCCCGCCCCTGCCCGCGGTCGTGGTGTGGACCGTCCTCCACCGGCCGTCGCCGGCGGAGGTCTGGATCGTGAAGGCGGTGGCGTGGGCGTGTTCCCAGTTCAGCACGATCTTCTTGATCGACGCCGAGGCGCCCAGGTCGACCTGGAGCCACTGGGGGTCGCTGAAGGCGCTCGACCAGCGGGTGTCGTTCCTGCCGTCGATCGCCGCGGAGGGGGAGAGGTCGCCCCTCTCGGACGAGGAGGCGGTGGCCTTGCCCGACCGGGACAGCGGCGTCTCGGCCGCCTCGGCCGGTAGGACACCGTTCACCAGGCAGGCGCCCAGGAGGGTCGCGAGGGCGCCGGTGAGCGCGAGGCGGCGCGATCGCCGGTGCGGCCGGTGGCCCGGTGCCGTGGTGCGCGGAGCGGTCTCACTCATGTGGATGAAGGTCCTTAGGGGATCGGATGGCGATGGACGTAATGCCCTGTAGTGCCCTGTGGTGATCTGTAGTCTTATGCGTGCTTTGTGCTCTTCTGTGGTGACCGGGATGTCCCGTGCCGGTGCGGGCGGTGACCCACGGCCGGTGACGTCCCGTGCGGGAGCGGCCGGTCGCGCCGGGTGAGGGTGTCATCGCCGCGAACCTTCCCGTCGTCACGCCCGGCGGGAGCCGGGCGCGTTCCGCTCCTGCAGTGGAGACCGCGGGCCCGGGGGGGCGATAACGAAAAAAGCGGAGATCGCAGAGAAAAAAGAAAGATGCCTGGATTCTTGTTGTCCGGCCGCCCCGCCGCCGGTCTCCGTAGAGGGCGCCGGCCTTCGTGCGGGGGCGCAGGTCTCCGCGACGGTGACGGACGACGGTGACGGACGGCGGGCGACGGAGACGGAGACGGTGGCGGTGGCGGTGGCGGGCGACGGATGGCGAACGGGAACGGAGGCGGGGGTGTGATGCCGGAGACCGGCAGGGACGGACCCGACACGGGGATGGTGGCCGCGGCGCGCGCCGGGGACCGGCGGGCACTGGACGCCCTGGTCGCCGGCTCCCTCCCGCTCGTCTACAACATCGTCGGGCGGGCGTTGAACGGCCACGGCCACGGCGACGTCGACGACGTGGTCCAGGAGACGCTGCTGCGGGTGGTGCGCTCCCTGCCCGGCCTGCGGGACGTGGGGGCGTACCGGTCCTGGCTGGTGGCCATCGCGGTGCGCCAGGTGCGCGACCACGAGCAGAACCGCAGGGCCGCCCAGCACCGCAGGGCCGACCTGGAGTCCGCCGAGGAGGTGCCCGACCCGGCGTCGGACTTCGCCGCCGTGACCATCCTGCGGCTCGGCCTCACCGACCAGCGCCGCGAGGTGGCCGAGGCCACCCGCTGGCTGGACGGCGACGACCAGACGCTGCTCGCGCTGTGGTGGCTGGAGGAGACGGGGGAACTGGGCCGCGCCGAGCTCGCCGGGGCGCTCGGCCTGTCCGGCCGGCACGCGGCCGTGCGCGTCCAGCGGATGAAGGAGCAGGTACAGGCCGCCCGGACCATCGTGCGGGCGCTGCGCGCCGACTCCGGCTGCGCGGGGCTGCGCGCCCTGGCGGCGAACTGGAACGGGGTGCCCAGCCCGCTGTGGCGCAAGCGCTTCGCCCGGCACGTCCGCGACTGCGACCCGTGCCGGGGACGTACCGCGGGCCTGCTGCCCATCGACCGCCTCCTCGCCGGGCTGCCGTTGCTGCCGTTGCCGGCCGGTTTCGCCCTGCACCACCTCCAGGCCGTTCCCCCCGCCGCCGAGACGGTGGCGCACGCCACGTCCTGGGGCTCCTCGCACGCCTCCGCCGCGCACGGCTCGCACGTGTCCCAGGCCGTGGAGTCCACCGGCCGGCACGGCCTGGCGTCCCAGCTCCCCTCGGGTCCGGCCGCCGTGCTCGGCGGGGCGGCGGCCGTCGTCGTCGTGGCCCTGCTGGTGGTCGGCCGCCTGGTCGCCCCCGACGCCGCGCCGCCGCCCGTACCGCCCCGTGCGGAACCGGTCCGTACGGCCATCTCGACCGCGGCGGCCACGTCGGCCCCGCCGGCGTCCCCGGAACCTCCGGTACGGACGCCGTCGGCACGCGCCACCCCCCGGCTCTCCCCGTCGCCGTCCACCGGGCGGAGCCGGGCCACCCGGCCGCCCCGGCCCTCCTCGCCCCCGGCCGTGGTGTCCTCCACCAGGAAGGGCGTCGGCGTGTGGAGGATGCCCGGCCTCGGCGCGGCGCTCGCCGCCTCCGGGGCCGGCTGGTACTACAACTGGTCCACCCGCCCCGAGGGGGTCGGCGGTGCCGCGAGGGGCGAGTTCGTCCCGATGATCTGGGGACCGGGCAGCGTCACCCCCGGCAACCTCGCCCAGGCCAGGAAGGCGGGGCCGTACCTGCTGGCCTTCAACGAGCCCGACCTGCCCGCGCAGGCGAACATGACCGTGGAGGAGGCGCTCTCGCTCTGGCCGAAGCTCATGTCCGCCGGGCGGGTGCTCGGCAGCCCGTCGGTGGCGTTCGGCGCCGACACCCCCGGTGGCTGGCTGGACCGCTTCATGTCCGGCGCCGCCGAGCGGGGCTACCGGGTCGACTTCGTCGCGCTGCACTGGTACGGCGCCGACTTCCGCACCGAGGCCGCGGTCGGGCAGCTCAGGTCGTACCTCCAGGCGGTGTACGAGCGCTACCGCAAGCCGATCTGGCTCACCGAGTACGCCCTGATCGACTTCTCGAACGGGACCCGCTACGCCGACGACGCCCGGCAGGCCGCGTTCGTCACGGCCTCCACCAGGATGCTGGCCACCCTGCCGTACGTGCGGCGCTACGCCTGGTTCGGGCTGCCCTCCTCGGAGACCGAGCCGGGCAGCGGCCTGTTCCGCGCGGACGGGACCGCGACCCGGGCGGGCCGCGCCTTCCAGGCGGCCCGCTGACCGTCGGCCGCCCGCCGGACGTCCGGTGGCGGACCGTCAGGCCTGACCGGGCTCGCCGGGCTCGCGGAGCTCGCCGGGCTCGCGGAGCTCGCCGGGCTCGCGGAGCTCGCCGGGCTCGCGGAGCTCGCGGAGAGCGTCCCCGGCGACGTCGTCGACGCGGAGCCCACCCGGTCGTCGCCCTGGTCACCCGGTCACCCGGTCACGGGCGCGTTCCCTCGGGTCCGTGACCGTGGTGGTAGCGGTGGACGACCGCGTGACCCCTGCCGCGCGAGATCAGCCACCGGTTGACGGGGGTGGTCAGCACGAACGCCACCGCCAGGGCGAACGCCAGCGAGGCCCAGAACACCCCGCTGCCCAGGCCGGCGTCCATCGCGCCGGGAACCGCCAGCATCACGGCGTTGTCCAGGATCTCCATCACCGCGATCGACACGGTGTCCGCCGCCAGCGCCACCGTCAGCGCCGTCCGGAAGTCCACTCCCGCGCGCAGCACGCCCCGCATCGTCAGGGCGTAGCCGAAGACGAACGCCAGCGCGACAGCCAGGATCACGGTCGGCCACGCGGGCCAGCCCAGCGCGGTGCCGATGACCATGCCCAGCACCTCACCGATCGCGCAGCCGGTCAGGCAGTGCAGGGTCGCCCGCGCCGCCGCCCGCCACGACGTCCGCTCCGTCGTCCGCACTGTCGCCCGCCCTGTCGCCGTGACGTCGGCACCGTGGTGACGATCGTGACCGGTGTCGTGCCGGTGGCCGGGGTCGTGGACGTGCCGCCCGGGGTTCACGACGGCCTCCCTGAACGCCGGTGACGAACGGCCGTCATCCGTGGTGCCGTCGCGGCCACGGGCGGGACCGGGTGGTCGCCGGTCCCTGTCCCGGCGGTCCCCGGTGCGGTGTGTGACATCGATGCCTCCCTCGCTCGATCCCCGCGGAAGGGCCCGCGGGATGTCCACCGGCAGCAACGGTATACCCCTACGGGGTATTCCGGAGGAACGGCTCCATGACGGGACGACGTCACGGAGGGGCGGTTCCACGACGGGGTGGTTCCCCGCTGGAGTGACTCGACGGCGGGGCGAGGTCGCGACCCGGTGGTTCCACGGCGGGGCGACGGCTCCGCGGCGGGACGCGGCCGAGGGCCGGTGGTCCCGCGGCCGGGGTGGCCGCTCCGTGCCCGGTCCGGAGCTCGTCGGTACCCTGGCCGGGTGCCCGAACCGTACCTGACTCCGCGCGGGACCGTGGAACACGAGATCGAGATCAAGCGGTCCCGTTTCCTGTGCGCGGTCGGCCCGGCCGCCTCCGAGGAGGCGGCCAGGGAGTTCGTCGCCGGGCGCAGACGGCTGCACGGCGACGCCACCCACAACTGCTCGGCGTACGTGATCGGCGGTGACCGGGGCGTCCAGCGGGCCGACGACGACGGCGAGCCGGGCGGCACCGCCGGGACCCCGATGCTGGAGACCCTGCTGCGCCGGGGAGTGGCCGACGCGGTGGCGGTGGTGACCCGCCACTTCGGCGGGGTGAAGCTCGGCGCGGGCGGCCTGGTCCGCGCCTACGGTTCGTCGGTCGGCAAGACGCTGGACGTGGCGCCGCTGGTCGAGATGGTGCCCGCCCGGGTGATGACCGTGACCGTGGACCACGTCCGGGCCGGACGGCTGGAGAACGATCTGCGTGCCTCCCCGTACGAGATCAGGGAGGTCCTCTACGGCGCCGAGGTCGGTTTCCGCGTCGCCGTGCGCGAGCGGGACCTTCCGGTCTTTCCCGGCTGGATCGCCACCCTGACGGCCGGGCGGGCCGGGGTCGAGCCGGGCGAGGCGGTCCACCTCGCGTCCACCTGAGACGGGGCGGTGAGGCGCCTCCGGAAGGCGTGCCCGGCGCGACGTCAATGTGGGATAGGTCACAGTTGACCGGGGGTGACGGCGCGGATCGGCGGGTGAATCCGCCCTTTCCCGGCCGCCGCGAGGGGAGGCGCGGCCCTCCACGGCGCCCGCCGGGATCGCCGAAAAGCAGCCTGACGTGCGGAAACGCGAGAAAGTGCCGGGCCGTGGCGGGCCCGGCGGCGGGGGGTGCGGTTTTCCGCAGCCGATGGCCTGCGGCGGGCGTCAGGCCGGGTCGGGCGCGTTCCTCATCCACGCCGTACCCGTGCTCTCCGTAGCCTTGTCCCCATGAGTTCACCGAATCCCGACGGGATCGCCGGCTGGGCGATCAGCCTTATGGAAACCCTGGGCGCGCCGGGGGCAGGTCTGGCCATCGCGCTCGAGAACCTGTTCCCGCCCCTGCCGAGCGAGGTGATCCTGCCGCTGGCCGGGTTCACCGCGAGCCAGGGGGACATGAGGCTGTTCGACGTCGTGGTCTGGACGACGCTGGGGTCGGTGATCGGCGCGCTGGCGCTGTACGCGGTCGGGGCGCTGCTGGGACGCAACCGCGTGGTGGCCATCGCCTCCAAGCTTCCCCTGATCAACGTCGCGGACATCGAGAGGACCGAGGCCTGGTTCGCCCGGCACGGCAAGAAGACCGTCTTCTTCGGGCGGATGATCCCCATCTTCCGCAGCCTCATCTCGATCCCGGCGGGGGTCGAGCGGATGCCGATCACGATCTTCACGCTCCTGACCACGATGGGCAGCCTCATCTGGAACACGGTCTTCGTGATGGCCGGCTACCTGCTCGGCGAGCAGTGGGAGCTGGTCGAGCAGTACATGGGCATCGTCTCGAAGGCGGTGCTGGGCATCGTGATCCTGGCGATCGTCATCTTCGTGGTGGTCAGGGTCTCCGACCGCCGCAAGGGCAGGCACCACGCCTGACCGGGTGAGGGGCGGCCGGAGCCGCCGTCGCCCACGTCCTCGCCGGGCCCCGGTGAGGCCGGGGCGGCCGGGGCGGGGCCACGGGCCCGGGCCGGTGTGACCGGCCCGGGCCCGTCGCGTGCCGGGTCCCCGCGGGTCGTTCTCGCGAGGTGCCGGGTCTACGCGGATCGTCTCCGCGGGACGCGGGCTTCCCGCGGGTCGTTGAGAGCGGCCGGGGGTCGGCCGGACCGCTGGGGGTGAAGGCTTCGGGTGACCGGCACCTGATCAGGGGATCGGGCGGGGCCGCCGGTCAGAGCCGGAGCGCGTCTTCCTGGGCGGCGGTGAGGTCGCTGGGCCACAGGCGGTACACGTTCAGGCGCGTCTCGTAGTACTTGTCGGTCTCCCCGGCCCACTGCATGCCGATGCGCCTGGCCACCCCGGCGCCGCGCTCGTTGTTCACCCGCACGACCGCGACGAGCTCGTGGGCGCCGATGGAGAACGCCCACCCGGCCAGGGCGCGGCCCGCCTCGGTGGCGTAGCCGTTCCCCCAGGCGTCGGGGGCGAGCTGCCAGCCGATCTCGATGTCCTCCTCGTCGGGCGGGAGGTACCTCAGCGACAGGCCGCCGACGATGCGCTGGTCGGAGTTGCGGACGACCGCCCAGCGGCCCAGCGGGGGTGTCAGGGTCTGGCGGCTGCCCGCCCACGACTCCAGGGTGGCCCGCATGGCGTCCTCGCCCTCCAGGCGGTTCATCGCGGGGGAGAGCCAGCGGGTGACCTCGGGCACCCCGTAGATGGCCAGGGCCTCGCCGGAGTCGTCGGGACTCCAGTCACGCACCGTGAGGCGGTCGGTGGTCAGTAACGTCATGATCTTCCTCTCCCTGACGAGCGCGCCCGGCCGTGCGGCGACGAGAGAACATGAACCAGAAGAAGGATCATTCCTTGCCTGAAATGTCCGTTGTATTGCCCTTGTGAGGGTACGCCTATTCTCCTGTTCCCGGCCAGGCAGGGTCGGACCTCCGGGCACGGGCCCGGTGCCGGCGCCCCTCGAGGGCGCCGGGAGGGCGCGGAGAGGCGTGGATTCAGGAGGGGCGGGAGAGGCCCGGCGGGATCTCGGGCGGGTCCGGGCGGGTCGTGGGAGGGGTCAGCCCTCCAGGGCGTACTGCATCACCCTCAGCTTCGCCTGGGCCTCGGCGAGCTCGGAGGCGGGGTCGGAGTCGCCCATGATGCCGCAGCCGGCGAACAGCCGGGCGCGGGCGCCCTCGATCTGCGCGCAGCGCAGCGCGATCCCCCACTCGCCGTCGCCCCGGGCGTCGATCCAGCCGACCGGGCCCGCGTACCCGGCCCGGTCCATGCCCTCCAGGTCGCGGATGACGCCGAGCGCCTCCCCGGTCGGGGTGCCGCCCACGGCGGCGGTCGGGTGCATGGCCTCCACCACGTCCAGCACCGAGGTCCCACCGGGCAGCCGCCCGGTGACCGGGCTGGCCAGGTGCTGGACGTTCGCGAGCACCAGCAGCTCGGGCTCCTCGGGGATCTTCAGCTCGGCGCAGAGCGGTTCCAGCGCCTCGCGTACCGAGGCGACCGCGCAGGCGTGCTCGTGGCGGTCCTTCTCCGAGGCGAACAGGGCCGCGCCGCGCGCCATGTCGTCGGCCCGGCCGCTGCCCCGCGCGATCGTGCCGGCCAGCACCAGCGACTCCAGCGTCTCCCCGGTGCGCCGGACCAGCAACTCGGGAGTCGCGCCGACCAGGCCCGCGCAGGAGAAGGTGTAGCAGTCCGGGTAGCGGGCGGCCAGCCGGGTGAGCAGCAGGCGGACGTCGATCGCCCGCTCGGCGAGCGCGGTCAGGTCGCGGGCCAGGACGGTCTTCTCCAGCAGCCCCGACCGGATCCGCCGGACCGCGCGCGCCACGGCGTGCTGCCACTCCGGCGCGGTCAGGCTGCCGTCCCCGTACCGGATCCTGCCCGGGTCGCGGAACGGGGTGACGGCGTCGAGCCGTCGTTCGCCGACGGTGGTCAGCCAGGCGCGGCCGTCGCGGCGGGCCAGGATCGTCTCGGGGACGACCAGGAGCGACCCCCGCGCGTCCGGGTCGAAGGTGAACGAGCCGAAGGCGACCGGTCCCGAGCCGGGGACCGTCACGTCGTCGTCGACGTGCGCCTCGCCGAAGAGGCCGGAGAGCCGGTCGCGGGCCCAGTCGAACCGCCGGGGGCCGGGGGGGACGGCCAGGCGGACCGCCTCGCCCCACGCGACGAGTCCCTCCCCGCGCCTCATCCAGGCGTAGGGGGCGGCCTCGGGGAGCCGCGAGAACAGGTCGCCGGGGTCCTCGACGGGGGTGGTTCTCACCACGAGAGGACGAGTCGATCCGAGCGCTACACTCACCCCCGCCACTCTATGCGGGAAACTGAACGTGTTCGACTGTTGATCGCCTCACAGCACACCCGCCACGCCGTGTCAAGAAAACCAAGCCACTCGGTCAACGGAGTCTGCCTTTCCGACCTGCGGTGATACATCCGAAGTAGACGCGATCTCGCAGCGGAGGTGTCATGCTTCGCAGGACTGTGACAGCACTCACAGGATTGGCCGCCTTCATGATCGTCCATGCCGCCCCCGCCGGGGCGGCTCAGGTGACCCGGCCCGCCTCGGCGGCCGACGCCTGGCGGCCGAGGGTCATGGCCGCGCTCGGCGACTCCATCAGCGCGGGGTTCAACGCCTGTGGCTGGTACGTCCCCTGCGCCTCGCGTTCCTGGTCGACGGGGGACCACCCGAGCGTCCGCAGCCACTACCTGAGACTCGGCGATCTCGGCTCCGGCACCCCGCCGCGCACCGTGAACCTCGCCGTGCCCGGCTCCACCAGCGCCGGCCTCGCGGGCCAGATGGCGCGGGCGATCTCCCGCGGGGCCGACTACGTCACGATCCTGCTCGGAGCCCAGGACGCCTGCGTGCGCGAGGAACGGCTGATGACCCCGGTGGACCTCTACGAGAGCCGGATGGCCCAGGCCCTGGCGGCGTTCCGGGCAGGACGGCCCGGCGGCCGGGTGTTCCTGGCGAGCGTCCCCGACGTCGGGCGGCTCTGGCGGATCGGCAAGGGCAGCACGGTGGCGCGCGGATTCTGGGCGGTGGGCCGGATCTGCCCCACCATGCTGGCGCGGCCCACCTCGACGTCGCCGGCCGACCGGGCGCGCCGCGACCGCGTGCGCGCCAGGATCGCCGGCTACAACGCCGCGCTCGCCAGGGTCTGCGCCGCCTACGGCCCCGCCTGCCGGTACGACGGGGGCGAGGTGTTCGCGCAGCGGTTCACGCTGGGCCACGTCAGCAAGTGGGACTTCTTCCACCCCAACGCGGCGGGCCAGCGGCTGATCGCGGAGAAGACCTTCCGGATGATGGGCGACTGGTTCGCCGAGGACGGCGCCGATCCGGTCGCCGATCCGGTCGAGGAGCCGCTTTCGGCTCCTCTCCCGGCTCCTCCTCTCCCGGCTCCCTTCCCGGCCCCCTGAGGCCTCGGGAGGACGGGAACCACGGAGCCCGGGAGCCGGGGAAGCCGAGGAGCGCGGGAGCCGCCCCCGTTCAGAGCCAGCCGTTGTGCCGGGCCGCGCGGGCGGCCTCGATGCGGTTGCGGGTGCCGGTCTTGCCGATCGCGGCGGACAGGTAGTTGCGCACCGTGCTCTCCGACAGGTGCAGCCGGTCCGCGATGTCGGCGACCGTCGAGCCGTCGGCCGCCGCGGCCAGCACGTCCCGCTCCCGCTCGGTCAGCGGGCTGGCGCCGGTGCTCAGCGCCGCGGCGGCCAGCGCGGGGTCGATCACCTTCTCGCCCGCCAGGACCCGCCGGATCGCCGCGGCCAGTTCCTCCACGGGGCCGTCCTTGACCAGGAACCCCGAGGCGCCCGCCTCCATCGCCCGGCGCAGGTAGCCCGGCCTGCCGAAGGTGGTCAGGATCAGCACCCGGCAGCCGGGCAGCCGGTCCCTCAGTCCGGCGGCGGCCTCCAGGCCGCTGATCCCGGGCATCTCGATGTCCAGCAGCGCGACGTCCGGCCGCGCGCCCAGCGCGGCGGGGACGACCTCGTCACCCCTGCCGACGGTGGCGACCACCTCGATGTCGTCCTCCAGGTCCAGGAGCGTGGCCAGCGCGCCGCGCATCATGCCCTGGTCCTCGGCCAGCAGCACTCTGATCATCGGAACGCCCTCCTGTACGGGAGCCGGACGGTCATGGAAGCGCGACCTTCAGCAGGAAGCCACCGGACTCCGGCGCCGGACCGGCCTCCAGCGTCCCGCCGAGCGCGGCGACCCGCTCGGACAGGCCGCGCAGGCCGTTGCCGAAGGACCGCCCCGCGGCCCCCCGGCCGTCGTCGCGGATCTCCAGCGTCGTACCCCGCAGGGAGATCGAGCAGGCGCGGGCGGAGCTGTGGCGGACCACGTTGGTCACGCCCTCGCGTACGGCCCAGCCCAGCAGCGCGTCGGCCTCCGGCGTGGGCACCTCCCCGGCGACGGTCACCGTGGCCGTGACGCCCGCGTCGGCCAGGACCGTGCGCGCGGTGTCCAGCTCGGCGGCCAGGCCACGTCCCCGGTAGCCGGTGATCGCGGCCCGCACCTCCCGCAGCGCCTCCCGGCCGAGGGCCTCGATGTCGGCCGCCTGCGAGGCCGCCGCCTCCGCGTCCCTGGAGGCCAGCCTCCGTACGACCTCCGCCTTGACCACCATCACCGAGAGCGTGTGCCCGAGCAGGTCGTGCAGGTCGCGGGAGAAACGCAGCCGCTCCTCGGCCACCGCGACACGGGCCAGCTCCTCACGGGTGTCGTGAAGCTCGCCGATCACCGAGGACAGCTTCAGCACGATGCTGACCACCAGGCCGCCGATGGCCGTCCCCCAGCTCGTCAGCGAGAGGCTCTCCCAGCTCGCCCCCGCCCACCACATCACCGCGACCAGCGCGAGGGCCACCGCGCAGAGCAGGAGGTAGACCAGCCTGCCGCGCAGCACGACCCCGCAGGCGATCGTCATCAGCGGGGCGAGGAAGAACCAGTCGTGGGCGAGACCGGCCAGCAGCGGGAAGGTCACCCCCAGCAGCCCGGCCAGCGCCACGGCCGCCCCGCGCCGCCGGCCGGTGAACGACAGCCGGACGCACAGCACGTACAGGACGGCGAAGGCGGCCAGGCCCAGCGCCGCCGGGAGCACCGGCCGCACCTCTCCCTCCACCAGGTCGCTGAGCGGGGGGTAGGCGACCAGCAGCCAGGGGTAGAAGGCGAGCTGTCCCGGCCCTCCGCCCCTCGCCGGCCCCCGGCGGCCGTTCGGGTCCGCCACGCGCGAGCTCGGCCACGCGGCCCGGCGGACCCGGCGGGTCCACCGTCCCTCGCGCTCGCTCGCCGCAGGTCCTTCGCTCACCGGGAAACTCCTATCACGCGTCTCACGCCAGGCGCCCGGCCCGGCGGTAGGCGTACAACGCCAGGACGCCGAAGGCGACCAGCCAGCCGGCCAGGATCAGCGCCGTGCCCGCGTCGGGCGCCTGGCCGAACGCCACCCGGCGCGGCAGGTCGGCGTAGCCGAAGCTCGGCGTCCACCCCGACAGGGTCCTCATCCAGGCGGGGAAGCCCTCGACGGGCATCCACAGACCCCCGACGACCGCCAGCCCCAGGTTGGCGGCGATGTTGAGCACGGTGGCGGTCTGCCCGCTGAAAAAGTAGCCGAAGGCCAGGGCGAGCAGGATGAAGGGCAGCGACCCCACCCAGAGCAGCGGCACGATCGAGGCCCACTGCCAGGCCTGCAGGCGCACCCCGTTCAGCAGCGCCCCCGCCAGGGACACCCCGCAGATCGCGGGCAGCACCACGAGCATGCCGGTGACCGCCTTGCCCGTGACCACCCGCGCCGGGGCCAGCGGGGTGGTGCGCAGCATCCGCAGCCAGCCCGCCGTACGGTCCTCGGCGATGCCGGTGCCGTTGTTGAAGGCCGAGCCGATCGCCCCGAAGGCGGCCATGCTGACCATCACGTACACGGCGGCCGAGACGCGGTCGGCGCCCGTGACGCCGAGGTTGGTGAACAGCAGGTACATCGTCACGGGCATCACGAAGCCCATGATCACGTATGCCGGGTCGCGGAGGATCCTGACGATCTCCAGGCGTATGTAGGCGAGCATCAGGCGTCCACCTCGGTGAGTGCGATGAAGGCGTCCTCGAGCGCGGCGGGAGCCACCTCGATGTCCCGTACGGCCCCCATGCCGGCCAGCGCCGTCACGGTGGCGTCGCCGTCGCGGGTGCGCAGGTGCACGCGGCCGTCGCGGGCCCGCGCGGAGGTGACCCCGGGCAGGCGTTCCAGCCGGGCGGCCTGCCCGGGGTCGGCGGTGACGCTGACCGTGGTGAGGGAGACCAGGCGCTTGATCTCCCGGCTGGTGCCGTCGGCCGCGACCCGGCCCTTGTCGATCACCACCACCCGGTCGGCGTACTCGTCGGCCTCCTCCAGGTAGTGGGTGGAGAACAACACGGTCCTGCCGCGCGCGGCGAAGGCGCGCATGCTCTCCCAGAACTCCCGTCTGGCGCGGACGTCCAGCGCCGCGGTCGGCTCGTCCAGCAGGATCAGCTCGGGGTCACCGGCCAGCGCCAGCGCGAAGCGCAGCCGCTGGGCCTGGCCGCCGGAGAGCCGCTCCACCCGGCGGCCGGCCAGCTCCTCCAGCCCGGCGGTGGCCAGCACCTCCGGCACCGGGAGCGGCGCCCGGTAGGTCCGGGAGACGAAACCGACCAGCTCGCCGACGGTGGTCCGGGGCACCAGACCCCCCTCCTGGGGCATCGCCGCCAGCCGCCCGGCCCGGATCGCCGCCTCGGGCGCGCCCCCGAGGACGCGGACGCTCCCCGAGGTGGGGGTCAGCAACCCGAGCAGCAGCCCGATGGTCGTCGACTTTCCCGCGCCGTTGCGCCCCAGCAGGGCGACGGTCTGCCCGACGGGGATGTCCAGGCTGAGGCCGTCCACCGCCCGTACCGCCCCGAAGTGCTTGGTCAGATCACCGAGCGACACCGCGGTGCCCGCGGTGCCCGCGCCTTTCCCCGTGCCCGCCGCGTGCGCCGTGCCCGTCGTGCCTGTCGTGCTCGTCGTGCTCGTCATGGGAGAGACGCTACGGAAGGCCCGAAGGCGCAGGTAGATCCATCGATCCGGGTTCGGGCAGGACAAATGTCACCGCCCGTGCCCGCGGGCGGGGCGGGGCCCCCGTGGACGCGCCCCGCCCGCGATCTCCCGCCCGGCTCCCGCCCGGCTCCCGCCCGGCTCCCGCCCGGCTCCCGCCTGGCTCCCGCCTGGTTTCCGCCTCCGCCCGGCTCGGGCTCAGGCCGGTTCGGGCTCAGGCCGGGAGCTCGGCGAGTTCGGCGAGCGCGGCCGCGGTCTTCTCCGGCTCGGAGAACATCGGCCAGTGGCCGGTGGGCACGGCCGCGAAACTCCACTCGGGCCCGGAGAGCGCCGCGAAGTACGGATGACCGGAGGCGATCATGGCGTGTACCCGCTCCAGCGGGAACGAGCACGTCACGAGCGTCTTGGGCAGCGCGTCCGCGCCGCCGCCGAGCCTCAGGGGCGCGGTCATCGTCCCGTACGGCTGCGGGACCGCGCGTGAGGTGAACCACGCGCGCTCCGCCTCGCCCAGCCCTTCCAGGCTGACCCCGGCCCGCTCGTGCTCCTCCCAGGACGGGGGCGGGTAGCCCACGCCGCCGCCCTCCTCGGCGACCCGCCGCTCGACGAGCTCCCGCTCCCCGGGCTCCCTGACGTCCATCTGGGTCATGCCGTCGGCCAGCGGCCCGCTGTCGAGGTAGACGATCCGCGCGACGCGCCCGGGGACCCTGTCCGCCGCGCCGGTGACCGGCGCCCCGGCCCCGCTGTGGGCGACGAGGATCACCTCGCTCAGGTCCGCGAAGACGATCGTGTTGACGATGTCCTGGACGTGGGTCTCCAGGTCGACCCCGGGACCGGCCAGATGGGCGCGGTCGCCGACCCCGGTGAGCGTCACCGGGTGGACGTCGTGCCCGGCCTCGCGCAACGGCCGGGCGACCTTCTCCCAGGCCCATCCGCCGATCCAGAAACCAGGAACCAGGACGTACGTGCTCATTTCTCTCTCCTCTGCTCGCCTGGTCTCACCGTAGGATCGAATCCGGACAGAATCGGTCCGGATAAGGGAGGGATTTCCTCGTGACGGCCGCCCGGGTTCTCGCGCTGCTGGAGCTGTTGCAGGCCGCACCCGGCCTGACCGGCCCCGAACTCGCCGCCAGGCTGGAGGTGGACGAGCGCACGGTGCGCCGCTACGCGGTGCGGTTGTCGGAGCTCGGCGTGCCGGTCCAGGCCGAACGGGGCCGCCACGGCGGCTACCGGCTGCTGCCCGGCTACAAGCTGCCGCCGCTCATGCTCACCGACGACGAGGCCACCGCCGTGGTGCTGGGCCTGCTGGCCGGGAGGCGCACCGGGCTGGCGGTGGGGGAGGCGGCGACCGGGAGCGCCCTGGCCAAGATCCAGCGCGTGCTCCCCGGCCCGCTGCGCGAGCGCGTCGACGCGGTGTCCCAGACGCTGGACCACACCGGCCGGGCGGCGCCGAGGGCGGCCCCTCCCCGGGCCGCCCCGCTGCTCGCCCTCGCCGGCGCCGCCCGGCACCGGGTCACCGTGCGGCTGGCCTACCGCTCCTGGCGCGGCGACGCCTCGACGCGTGAGCTCGACCCGTACGGCATCGTCTTCCACTCCGGCCGCTGGTACGTCGCGGGGCTCGACCACGCCAGCGGGGAGGTGCGGACCTTCCGGGTCGACCGGGTGGAGGACGTCGCGCGCACCGGGCGCGCGTTCGGCGTTCCCGAGGGCTTCGACGCGGTCGCGCACGTGGTCGGCTCGCTGGCGGCGGTGCCCTACCGGCACGAGGTCCGGGTGCTGCTGGAGACCACCCTGGAGGAGGCCGCCGCGCGGATCCCCGCCACCACGGCGACCCTGACCGAGACCTCCGGCGGGGTGCTGCTCACCACCCGCGCCGAGCGGCTGGACGGGATGGCCCTGATGCTCGCCGGACTCGGGTGGCCGTTCAGCGTCCTCACCCCGGCCGCGCTGCGCGACGAGATCAGATCCCTGGCCGCCCGCCTCCTGGCCCGCGCCGACGAGGACCCGCCGGGATGATCGACGACGGCGCGCGGCGCCACGACGATCCCTCGCGGTCCTCGCGGTCCTCGCGGCGCGTCCTCCCCTCGCTCAGTCGGTCGCCGTGACGGCCCGGAAGAGGGCGACGCTGCCGCGGATCGTCAGCTCGTACTCGGAGAAGTGCTTGGCCAGCAGGCCCTCCAGCCCCGAGGGGTCGTCGCCCTGGTTGTGGAAGTGGCCGCGCTGCTGCTGCCGCAGGAACCAGCGGGTACGCCGGCTCATCTCCACCCCCTCGCCGAGCACGGTGGAGCCGAACAGCACGCCGCCGGGCCGCAGGGTGCCGGCGACGTGCCCGAAGACGACGCCCTTGCCCTCCCAGCCGCCGGGAACGGTGTGCAGCACCAGGTTCATCGCGGCCGAGTCGAACCGGTGGCGCGGCAGCGGCAGCGGACTCATCAGGTCGGCGCGGCAGGTGTCCGGCCGGTAGCGCGCCAGGCGCCTGGCCGACACGGCCAGGCACGGCGGGCTGAGGTCGAGCAGGGTGATCTCCGGCGTGTCCGTCGGGAAGCGGCACCGGTCGACGAAGTAGCCCGTGCCGGGCCCGATGTCGAGGTGGCGCCGCCCCACCGAGCGGTCGTAGAGCCGGAGCATCTCACCGGAGGGGCAGTGCCAGAACAGCGGGCACCCCAGGCCGAGCACCAGCCGATCGTAGATCGCCAGAGTGGCCCGGTTGTACGCCCGCTGCGCGCGGGCGACGCGCGGGTCGAGCCCGCCGGAGCGGGGCTCGTCGCCCGGCGCGCCCGCGGCGGGCGGCTCCGGCCGGGACGGTTCAGGCGAAGAGCGCTTGTTCATCCTGGGCCCGGATGATCGAGCACAGGTCCCGGAGGCCCGCCTCGAGCTGGGCGATCTCGGCGTCGGTCAGCCCGGCCGAGGGCGCGAAGCGCAGCGTGTTCACCGCGCTGGCCGTGGGGAAGGTCCTGACCCGGTGCCGGCGCAGGAGGTAGCCGGAGATGACGTAGCCGAGGATGTGCGCCCGCGCGAAGTCGCGCAGCAGCGCGGCCTGGGAGTCCGACTGGTCGTGGAGTTCGAGACCCAGCATCAGCCCCCTGCCGCGCACGTCCTTCACCACGTCGGGGAAGTCGGCGGCCAGGGAGCGGAGCATGTCCTTGAGTCTCTCGCCGCGCTCCGCGGCCAGCCGGTAGACACGCCCGTCGTCGGCCTCGAGCAGCTCCAGGACCTTGAGCGCGACGGCGGAGGAGAACCCGTCCTTGGCGAAGGTGGAGCTGTGGACGAGCTCGAACTCCTTGAGGTAGCACGAGTCCCGCACCAGGAGGACGGAGACCTTGGCCAGCCCGCCGCCCAGGCTCTTGGCCAGGGTGTAGTAGTCGCCGCGCAGGCCGATGGACGAGCTCGCCAGGAAGGCGCCGGTACGTCCCATGCCGCTCTGGATCTCGTCCACGACGACCGGGCAGCCGATCGCGTCGCACACCCGCCGGATCTCGGCGGCGAACTCGGCGCTCATCTCGTTGATGCCGCCCTCGCCCTGGATGGGCTCGACGACGAACGCGCCGAACACGGGAAGGTCCCGCTCCCGGACGCGGACGGCGCCGCCGTCGACGACCAGGTCGAGCAGGGACGCCCGCTCCCGCTCGATGATCTTCGTGAGCGCGCCCGGCTGGTTGAACGGGACGAACACGGCCTGCGCGGCCAGTGCCGCGAACGGCGTCCTGAACTCCCCGTTGTGGGTGAGCTGCACGCTGCTCGCCAGCTTGCCGTGGAAGGACCCCTCCAGCGCGAGGAACAGCGGAGGCCTGGTGAGGACCTCGGCGTTGTGCCGCGTGACGTGCCCGGCCAGGTCGTCGAACCGCTTGAACTCCTCGGGCAGTGACGCCTTCCCGCCGTCCACGGCGGCCCGCGCCGCCTCCACCGACGCCGAGATCTCGCCGGTCAGCGCCGATATCCTGGTCGCCCTGCCGAGCTCGGCGTGCTTGAGCGCCGCCTCGACGGCCTCGGCACCGGTGTTGGCGAAGACCGAGTAGAACCGCTCCTCGCTCCCCAGCTCCCGCCGCATGATCTCGTCGAGCCTCGCGGCGGTCCTGATGGCGGCGGCGTGACGGGAGAACTGCGCCAGGACGGGGGTCCGGTCGTTGAGCAGTGCGATCGCGTGCGCCGTTATCTCGGGATTGTTGTGCCCGAGCAGCAGCGCCCCGTACCCGCCGGCGTAGTCGACGACCGGCACTTCCTCGCCGTTCTCGTCGAGGAAGTACAGGGTGTTCCCCTCGGCGCGGACGTATTCGACGTCGAGCCCTGCCATCGCCAGGTTCTCGCGCATGTGCGGTTCGGCGAGGTCGATCTGGTCGCCGGCGGAACTCATGCAGCCTCCTCGTTCGCGTGAGTACGTGGAAGGTAACGGGATGGAGCGTAGGTTCGCGCCGGTCACCGACCGGTAATCCCGGTGATTAACCGCCGGTTGCCGCGTGATGTGACCGCGGATCTAGCGTCGGGTTTCACCATGAACCTGATGAGGGAGACCGCGGACGTGGTGGGCAACGCCGAAAGACACGCCGTCGTGCTGGGCGCCGGATTCGCCGGGCTGTTCGCCGCGCGCGTCCTCTCCGAGTTCTACGGCCGGGTGACCGTGCTGGACCGCGACGTGCTGGACGCCGGTCCCGAGGCGCGGCGCGGGGTTCCCCAGCGGGACCAGGGCCACGAGCTGCTGGCTCGCGGCCAGCTCATCGCCGAGGAGCTCTTCCCGGGGCTGACCGCCGACCTGGTCGCGGCGGGGGCCCACACGGGCGACCTGTCGGAGAACGCCCGCTGGATCCTGGAGGGGCGGCGGCTGGAGAAGGTCCGGTCGGGGTTGTCCATGGTGACCTGCACCCGGTCCTTCCGCGAGCGCCACCTGCGGGCCAGGGTGGAGGCGCTGCCGCAGGTCACGGTGCTGGACGGTGTCACCGTCCTGCGCCCGGTCGCGACGCCCGACGGGCGCGCGGTCACGGGCGTGGTGATCGCCCGGGACGGCGCGGAGGAGACGCTGGGCGCCGACCTCGTGGTCGACGCCACCGGGCGGGGCTCCCGCGCGCCGGTCTGGCTGGAGGAGCTGGGCTACGGCCGGGTGGAGGAGGAGCGGCACAGGGTCGACCTCGGCTACGCCACCTGTTACTACCGGACGCCGCCCGGGGCCTTCGGGGACGACATCTCGATCAACACGTTGGCCTCGGCGGAGATCCCCCGCGGCGGCAGCACCCAGAAGGTCGACGAGGGCAGGACGATCGTCACGGTGTACGGCATCCTGGGCGACTACCCCCCCGTCGACCGCGAGGGCTTCCACGCGTTCGTCGCGTCCCTGGCCACGCCCGACATCGCCGAGATCGTGGCCGTCTCCGAGCCGCTCACCACCCCGGTGCGCTACCGCTTCCCCGCGAACCTGCGCCGGCACTACGAGCGCATGACGGCCTTCCCGGACGGCCTGCTGGTCATCGGGGACGCGGTCTGCAGCTTCAACCCCCGCTACGGGCAGGGCATGACCGTGGCCGCGCTGGAGGCGCTCACCCTGCGCGCGCACCTGTCCGGGCGCGAGCGGCCCGCACCCGTGGCGTTCTTCGACGAGCTGTGCGCGTCGGTCGTCAACGACGTGTGGGACATCGTGATCACCACGGACCTCGTCTTCCCCGGCGTGGAGGGCGACCGTGACGACGGTGTGCGGTTCATCCACGAGCACGTCGCACGGCTCCAGGCCGCCGGTACCCGCAACGGCGACATCGCCGTCGCGTGCCTGCGCGTGTTCGGCCTGGTCGACCCGCCCGCTGCCCTGTTCGACCAGGGGTTGCTCGACGCGGTCGCCCGTGAGGAAGAGCACGAGAAGACCACCGCAACCGCCTGAGAAGAGGACTCATGACTGATGACACGACGCTGGTGATCGGCGGCACGGGCAAGACCGGCAGCAGGGTGCTGTCCAGGCTCCAGGCCCTGGGCGTGCCGGTGCGCAACGGCTCCCGGTCGGCGTCCCCGGCCTTCGACTGGTCCGAGCCCGCGACGTGGGGGCCCGCGCTGGAGGGCGTCCGGTCGGCGTACATCGCCTTCTACCCCGACCTGGCGTTCCCGTGGGCGGCCGAGTCGATCGGCGGGCTGACGGCCATCGCGGCGGAGAAGGGCGTGCGCCGGCTGGTGCTGCTGTCGGGCCGGGGCGAGGACGAGGCGCGGGTCAGCGAGGACATCGTCAGGAACTCCGGCCTGGAGTGGACCATCCTGCGCGCGGACTGGTTCTTCCAGAACTTCAGTGAGGGCATGCTGCTGGAGCCGGTGCTGGGGGGGACCGTCGCGTTCGTCGGCGGGGACGTGGCCGAGCCCTTCGTCGACGCCGTCGACATCGCCGAGTGCGCCGTGGCGGCGCTGACCGAGGACACCCACGTCGGCCAGGTCTACGAGCTCAGCGGCCCGCGGGCGATGACGTTCGCCGAGGTGGCCGCGGAGATCTCCCAGGCGGCCGGGCGGGAGGTCTCCTACGTACCGGTCACGCCCGAACAGTACTCCGCGCTGCTGGTGGAGCACGGGGAGCCCAAGGAGGTGGCGGACCAGCTCGCCACGATCTTCGCGCAGCTGCTCGACGGGCGCAACGCCGCGCCGACCGACGACGTGCGGCGGATCCTGGGGCGCGAACCGCGCGACTTCGCCGACTTCGCCAAGGAGGTCGCGCCCGCCTGGCAGGTGTGATCCCGCAGTGACCGGTCCGGCCGTCCCCACGACGGCCGGACCGGTCGCATGTCCGGGGAACGGCACGCCGGGCAGGCGGTTCACCACCCGGTTCCCCCCACGTCAGGACGGAATCAGGCCGACGTCAGCGCCGTACACAAAGATGGGATAAAAGGCGATATTTGCACACGACCGCTCAGGGTGAGGAGCCTCACCGAGGTCGACACAGAGAAAAGGGGCCGACCACGGCGCCAGGTTCCCATCCGGCCAACATCCATCGCGGGGCCAGGTCCGTGGCCTTTCGTCTGGGGGGAGAACGATGCGGTTTCGAATGCTCGGTCCACTGGAGGCGGTCGACGGCGATCAGCGGATCGCGCTGGGAGGGGTCAAACAACGGGCCACACTGGGATTCCTGCTGTTCCACGCCAACCGGGTGGTGCCGACCAGCCAGCTCATGGAGGCGCTGTGGCCGATCGAGCCTCCCGTGACGGCGCGGAAGATCCTGCAGAACGCCGTGTGGAGCCTGCGCGGGGCCCTCTGCGCGCGACCCCGCCCGCCCGAGACGGTGGCGCTGCTGACCCAGTCGCCCGGATACATGCTCCGCGTCGACCCCGACGACATCGACCTGTACCGCTTCAACCGCTGGGTCTCGGAGGGCCGGGCCGAGCTGGCCGCCGGATCGCCCGCCACGGCCGCCGCACGCCTGCGCGAGGCGCTCTCGCTGTGGCAGGGGTCGGCGCTGGCCGACCTCGTGGAGGCCGGCGTCGACTGGCCGGAGATCACCTCGGCGCAGAACGCCCGGCTGGACGCCACCGAGGACTGCTTCGAGGCGGAGCTGGCCTGCGGCCGTCACCAGTCCGTGCTGGGCGCGCTCGAGGCGATGATCCAGGCCGAGCCCCTGCGTGAGCGCCTGTGCGGCCAGCTCATGCTCGCGCTCTACCGCTGCGGCCGCCAGGCGGACGCGCTGAGCGTCTACGGCCGGGTGCGCGCCGCGCTCGTGGAGGACCTCGGCCTGGAACCCGGGCGCGAACTGCAGATCCTGCACCAGGCCATCCTCGCGCAGGACGCCGTGCTGGACCTGCCCGACGGGTGGGAGTCGCCGGAACCCGTCACGCTCACCGGCCCGGTCGCCTCCCTGGCGCCCAGGGACCCGCTTCCCCGGCAGGCGCCGCGCGAGACGGAGCGCAGCCACGTGAGCGTGCTGCTGGTACGCGCCCAGCACGACCCCGGCGAGCACGGCCGGCACGGCGGGCCGCGCCCCGGCCTCACCGAGAGGATCAAGGAGGTCGTCACCTCGCTGGACGGGACCACCGTGGTGACGATCGGTCAGGTGACGCTGGCGCTGTTCGGGACGTCCGACGACCACGGGGTGGACGCCGGGCGCGCGGTGCGGGCGGCCGTGGAGATCCGCGACACCCTCGGGGCGGGGCAGGGCCCGGCCGCGCCGGCGGTGACCGTCCAGGCGGCGGTGACCACGGGGGAGGCCGTCGTCCACCACCACCCGGCGACGGGCGCGCTGCTGTCGGCGGACGGGCCCGTGCTGGACGAGTGCCAGCTCCTGCTCTCGTCGGTGCCGCCCGGGGAGATCCGGGTCTGCGACGACACCATGCGCGCGACCGCCGCGACGATCGGCTACTCGGCCGCCGGTGACTCCCCCCGGTGCTGGAAGGTCAAGGACGCCGAGCCCGAACCGGTCGTGCAGGCCGTGCCGATCAACAGCCACGAGCTGGAGCTGAGCGTGCTGCAGGGCCTGCTGGAGCAGGTCCGGCACCGCCGGGCGCCCCACGTCGTGACGTTGCTGGGCGAGGCCGGCACCGGCAAGAACCGCCTGGTCGTGGAGTTCGAGCGCCGAGTCATGGGGCAGCCGGGCAAGACCCAGTTCCTGGTGGGGCACGCCCCGCTCTTCGGCCCGAACAACGCGCTGGCCCTGCTGGAGTCGGTCGGCGGGATCATGCTGGGCGACCTGGCCAGGACGGCCGGGGGCAGGGCCGCCAGGACCCTGGAGCAGCTCATGAACGGCGAGCGGAAACCGGCCGGGGGGTTTTTGTCCCTGCTGAACCCGCTCGTGGGGCCGCAGAAGGACCGCAGCACGCAGGGCATCGGCGACACGCTGGCCGCAGTGCTGCAGTTCATCGGGGAGATCGCCAGGAACTGCCCGCTGGTGGTGATCGTCGAGGACCTGCACCGGGCCGACGACGTCGTGCTGGACTTCGTCCACGACCTGGCCGATCGCACGGGGCCGGTGTCGCTGCTCCTGATCGTCACGGCCCGCCCCGATCTGCTCAACCGCCGGCCGGGATGGGGCGGGGGCAAACGGCGGTTCACGACGATCACCATGGACCCCCCGGTGGAGTCCGCGGTGTCGCGGCGGGAGGAGTTCCTCCGCTTCACGACACAGGACGACGCGATCGACTCGGGCAACTGGCTGCGCGGCACGCTGCTGCGCAGCATGTCCTCCTGAGGACGCGCCGCGGAAGGCGGGGTCGTCTCCGGCGGTTCCCGGGGGGCGCGTGCGGGAGGCGGCGTCCTCTCCGCGGGCACGGCCTCGCGGCGGGGCCGTGCCGTCTGCGGCACCGATCCGTCCCCGCGCGACATGACCCACCGCAGTGCCACGATCACATTCCACTAAATGGTCGTATGCCATAACATCAGGTGCCATCTGTATATATCTCACTGATGTTTCCGATATTCGCGCCCGTCGACCCCGTGCCCTCAGTGGAGACCCCGCCTGCCCGGGGTCCAGAACGGCTTGGTCCTGATGGCGGTCTGCGGCCACCCTCGCTCGTGCACCAGGAAGTCCCGCACGAGCTGGAGGGTCCTGGCCTCGCCCGCGAGATACGCGACGCCGTGACGGCCGGGCAGGTCCAGGTCGGCCACCCCGCGCAGCAGCGTCCGCGAGGCCACCGCGGAGGCCCCGTCGCGGTGCACGCGGTGCAGCCGGTGCGGGCCCGGGATCTCCAGCTCGTCGGCGGCGCTCTCGCTCTCCAGCACGCCGAACACCCGGGCGTCCGGCCCGGCCGCTCTGATCATCGGCCCGAACGCGCAGGTGGCGCTCTCCTCGCCGACGAACAGGTGGTAGGGCGCGGGCTGGAGCACGAAGTCGCCCTGCGGGCCCCAGAACGTCACCACGTCGCCGACCTCCACCGTGCGGGCCCAGCTGAGCCCGATGCCGTCGCCGCCCGCGCCGTCGAGGTGGCCGCGGAGGTGGCGGTGGAAGTGGTCGTAGAGGTGGACGCACAGGTCGATGGCCCGCTCGGCGGCCGAGAAGTCCCAGATCGAGTACGCGCGCAGTGTCTCGACCGGCCGCAGCAGGCCGTACAGCGACATGGGGTCGCCGATCTGGACGCGCAGGTGCTGGCCGGGGGAGTAGGCCGTCAGGAGGGGCTGGTCGGCCACGATGCGGATCCGCCGCATCGTGGGGGTGACCATCGCGACGTCGGACACGGTGCCGGTGGCGTAGAACCTCGCGAACACGTTCGTGAACGGACTGCGCGAGGAGCGCCGGCGTGGTGCCGTCCGCTCGTTCATCGTCGGCCTCCCGATGGTCCGCCCACCCTCGATGAGAGTAGGCTTCATGTTTGTTAGTAGCTCTAACATATGATACTAGTAGTAATTAACCATATATCGTCTATCATGTCAATGAAGCCTTAAGGGAAAGCAGGACTCATGGCTGTTCACGCGAGCACTCGTCGGGAAAGGGTCCGGCAGAACACGCTGCAGGAGATTCGCTCGATCGCCCGTCAGCTGCTCATCGCGAGCGGTTCCTCGGGGGTCACGGTCAACGCCGTGGCGCGTGAGATGGGGATGAGCGGACCCGCGCTCTACCGCTACTACCCCAGCCACGAGGAGCTGGTGGAGGCGGTGACCGCCGACTTCTTCCTCGAGCTGACCGAGGTGATGCGTGCGACCCGCGACGACGTCGCCTACGACACGCCCTCCCGCCGCCTCCTGGCCACCTGCCGCGCGATGCGCTCCTGGACGATCGCCCACCGGGCCGAGTTCGAGTGGATGTTCGCCAGCCCCACCTCCGGCTCGCGCGAGCTGAACTCCACCTCCGTCCGATACCGGGCCAAGCAGGACTTCGAGCGGGTGTTCTTCGACCAGATCGTGGAGCTGTGGCGCACGCGGCCGTTCCCCGTGCCCGACCTGAGCGAGCTGCGCGCCCCCCTGCGCGAGCAGTTGCGCGCCTACTCGGCGGCGATGGAGGGCCTGCTCCCCCCGGAGGCGGCACACGTGTTCCTGTCCTGCTGGATCAGGCTCTACGGCCTGCTGTGCATGGAGGTGCTCAACCAGCTGGAATTCTATTCCGACATGGAGTCGTTCTTCGAGGAGTGCCTGCGTGACCTGTGCACGATGCTCGACCTGGAGTACGAGCCGGTCCCGGCTCGCTCGGCGTAGCGGGGACCTGATGGGGGAGGAGTCGCGTGGCCGGGACGAGTGACGCCGACCTGTGGATACGCCGCTTCCACCCCGCCGGCGAGGGCGCTCCGCGGCTGATCTGCCTTCCCCACGCCGGAGGCTCGGCGAGCTACTTCTTCCCCCTGTCCAAGATGCTCTCCCCGGCCGTGGAGGTGTTGTCCGTCCAGTACCCCGGCAGGCAGGACAGGCGGGCGGAGCCCTGCGTCGACGACCTTCGCGAGCTGGCCGCGCGGCTCCTGGCGCGGCTGGAGGGGTGGACGGACCCCCCGCCGGCCCTGTTCGGCCACAGCATGGGCGCGACCCTCGCCTACGAGGTGACGCGCCTGCTGGAGGCCCGCGGGGACGCCGTGCGGCACCTGTTCCTGTCCGGCCGGCGCGGGCCCCGGTGCCGCCGGGAGGACCGGATGCACCGGATGGGCGACGACGAACTCGTCGCCGCGATGGCCGCGCTCGACGGCACCGACCCCCGGCTCCTCGCCGACCCGGACGTCCGCGCCATGCTGCTGCCGGCCCTGCGCGGCGACTACCGCGCGATCGAGACCTACGTCCACCGCGCCGGGCCCGAGCCGTCCTGTCCGGTGACCGCGCTGGTGGGCGACGACGACCCTGTCACCACGCCGGCCGAGGCCGACGCCTGGCGTTCACACACCGGTGGCCCGTTCGAGCTGCTGACTTTTCCCGGCGGACATTTCTATCTGGCCTCCCATCGGGCGGAATTGACGAGGTTGATCACCTCCAGGCTCCTCGCGGGCGCACTCGAACAATGATCTGTGCGAACCGGCCAGATCATCTCCGCGCAAGCGTTGACAGACAGAGCCCGTCAATTTAGTTTAAGCATGTAGCTAGAGTTAGAGGTTAAAGCGCTGAAGTGCGTGGCGCGAGCGGCTCGGCTGCCCATCGAACAACGGGGTCATTTTCATGTCCGGTATATCCGGCATGCCCGGAATCTGTTTGGTAGCGATCGTCTCGATCACCGACCACCGTTTCAGCGAATTATCCGTGCGAAAGGACGGCCGGCCGATATGCCCAAGTCGCGGTATGGCGGAATTCCCGCCATCATGGCTACGGCCATTCCCATGTTCATGGTCGCGTTGGACCATCTGGTGGTCACCAACGCGCTGACGCAGATGGTGGAGACCTTCCGGCCGACACAGGCGCAGTTGCAGTGGGTGGTGAACGCCTACGTGCTGGCGTTCGCGGGCCTGCTGCTGGCCGGCTCCGCGCTCGGCGACCGGTTCGGCCGGCGCCGCGTCTTCCTGTTCGGGGTGCTGCTCTTCACGGTCGCCTCCGGGGCGTGCGCGATGTCGGAGTCGATCGAGTTCCTCATCTTCGCGCGCGTGCTGCAGGGCCTGGGCGGGGCGGCCGTGCTGCCCATCTCCCTCACGCTGGCGGTGGCCGCGGTGCCGCAGGCCAAGCGCGACATGGCGGTCGGGATCTGGGGCGGCATCAACGGCCTGGGGATCGCCGCGGGCCCGTTCGTCGGCGGGCTGGTGACCGAGGGCTTCGACTGGCACTGGGTCTTCTGGATCAACGTGCCCGTCGGGCTCCTGGCGCTGCCCTTCGCGCTGCTGGCCGTGCGGGAGAGCAAGGGCGAGGACCGCACCATCGACCTGGCGGGCACCTGCCTGATCACCGGTGCGGTCGTGCTGTCGGTCTGGACCGTCGTCAACGTCACCGACCTGGGCTGGACGCACCCGGGAATGCTGCTCTCCTCGGGCTGCGCGCTGCTGTTCCTCGCGCTCTTCCTGTGGTGGGAGCGCAGGGCCAAGGAGCCGTTCGTGCCGATGCGGCTCTACCGGGTGCGGCCGTTCATGCTCAGCAACTTCGTCTCGCTGACCATGTACTTCGGTGTCTTCGGCGCGGTGTTCTTCCTGATGCAGTACCTGCAGGGGCCGCTGGGCTTCTCCCCGCTGGAGGCCGGCCTGCGCACCCTGCCCTGGACGGCGATCCCCATGGTGGCCGTGCCCCTGACGAGCCTGCTCGTCAAGCGGATCGGCGGCGGGATCCTCCAGGCCGTCGGCGCCGCGTTGCAGGCGGTGGCCCTGGGCTGGCTCGCCGTCGTCTCGACGGTGGGCACGTCCTACACCTCCATGATCCCGGCGCTGGTGATCGCGGGGTTCGGCATGGGCATGGTCTTCGCGGCCAACCCGGCGGTGGTCGTGGGCTCGGTGCCCGACCGCGACCACGGCAAGGCCACCGGGGTCAACAACACGATCCGCGAGTTCGGCGGCGCGCTCGGCGTGGCGGTGCTGACGATGGTCTTCACCAGGGAGTACATCACGCATCGCGTCGGGAACCCGGCCGAGGCGGCCGAGGCGTTCGTGTCCGCCCTGCGCCCGGCCCTGTGGCTCGGCGCGGCGGTCGTCCTCCTCGGCGCCGTGGCGGCACTGTTCATCAAGAGGCCCGAGGCGCCCGTCCCGACCCTCTCCCCCGAGGAGAGGGCAGCCGCGAACCCCGCACCCATCGGATGACCGGGGGCGGGACACGGATGCGGCCCCCGCCCCGAGTCCCGCCCCGAGTCCCACCCCGAGTCCCGGACGGTGTTCCGCACCGGATCCCCGGTGAACGGCACCGAAGCCCCTTTCCGCAGGACGCCGGTCCGCCGGGTCCACACAGATCACGACAGACATGACGCCGCCGGCGCGCCGTGTCCTCGGCGGCACGTCGTCAGAAAGGCACGATTCCAGGAATCGGTGAATCCAATGAAGATTGCAGTGCTCGGCACACTTTCCCTGTGCGAGGCGGGAATTTCGTTCATGCCCACGGCGGCGAAACCACGCCAGGTCCTCGCCATGTTCGCCACGCACGCCGACCGCGTGCTCCCGGTCGCGACCCTCGTGAAGGAGCTGTGGGGCGACACGCCGCCGCCGAGCTTCCAGACCACGCTGCAGACGTACATCGCGCACATCCGCAGCCATCTCAGGGCCGCGCTGTTGCAGTCCGACGAACACCGCCACCGCTCGCCCAAGGACGTGCTGGTCACCCACCCCGGGGGGTACCTGCTGAACACCGGGGGCGGCTCGGTGGACGTACGGGAGTTCGAGCGGCACACCTTCGCCGGGTACCGGGCGATGGACTCCGGCGACCACGTCGTCGCCTCGCGGAAGCTGCGCTCGGCGCTCGCCCTCTGGCGGGGGCCGGCACTGGCCGACATCAACGCCGGGCCGCTCCTGCGACTGGAGATCCAGCGACTGGAGGAGGCCAGGCTGTGCGCCGTCGAGCGGCGCATCGAGGCCGACCTCCACCTGGGCCGCCACCGGGAGGTCCTGAGCGAGCTCACCGTGCTCGTACGCCAGCACCCGGAGAACGAGAGCCTCTGCGGGCACTTCATGATCGCGCTCTACCGGTCGGGGAGGTGCGGCAACGCGCTGGAGGCGTTCCAGAGACTGCGCGGCACGCTCATCCGCGACCTGGGGATCGAGCCGTCCGCGGCGCTGCGGGAGCTGCACCTGGCGATGCTCGGCGGCGCCTCCGGGCTCGACCTCGCCGGGCTCAGGACAATGCGGCCCGGCCCGCACCGGATGACGCGGGCGGCGTCCTGACGAGACGGCGGGGCCACGGGGCCGCGGGCCCACGGCCGGGGCCGGGCGACACGGAAGGTTAGGCGGCATGGACACACTCGACCTGGCTCGGCTGCAGTTCATCGGCACCACCGGGCTGCACTGGCTGTTCGTCATCTTCAGCCTGGGGCTGGCGCCCCTGGTGGCGGTCGTGCACACCCGCGCGGTGCTGGCGCGGGACCCCGGCAGGCGGGCGGGCCTGATGCGGATGACCCGCTTCTGGGGCCAGCTCTACGTGATCAACTACGCGATCGGCATCGTCACCGGGCTGATCGTGGAGTTCCAGCTCGGCCTGTCGTGGAGCGGGCTGAGCAAGTTCGCCGGCAACGTGATAGGCGCTCCGCTCGCCCTGGAGGCGCTGGTCGCCTTCTTCGCCGAATCGACCTTCCTCGGCATGTGGATCTTCGGCTGGGGGAGGCTGCGGCCCGCGGTCCACGCCGGCCTGATCTGGCTGGTCACCCTCACCGCGTACGCCTCGGCGTACTGGATCCTGGTCGTCAACGGGTTCATGCAGGTGCCCACGGGCCTGGAGGTGCGCGACGGGGTCGCCTACCTCGCCGACTTCGGGGCGCTGCTCACCAACTCCAACGTGATCCTGGCCCTGATACACGTCACCTCCGCCGCCCTGGTCGCCGGCGGCCTGTTCCTGGCCGGGGTCAGCGCCTACCACCTGCGCCGGGGCACGGCGGACCGCGAGCCCTTCCTCGGCTCCCTGCGGATGGGGGTCGCGGTGGCCGCGGTGGCGGTCATCCCGACCGCCGTCGTCGGCAACATGCAGTTCCCGATCCTGCAGGAGATGCAGCCGATGAAGGTGGCGCTCTTCACCCACGCGCCGACCGACGCGCTGCAGGCGCGGATGCGTGCCGCCTACGGGCCGGGCGACTACGTCCCGCCCTACTGGGCGGAGATCGGCGAGGAGGTCATGCTCTACCTGGGCTACACCCTCGGCATGGGCGCCATCTGCGCGCTCCTGATGGTCTTCCGCGAGACGCTGGTACGCCGCCGCGCCGTCGCCGCGGTGGCCGCGCTCGCGGCCGGCTCGTCCATGGGCGAGTTCGCGGGCGGCCTGGTGTTCGGCGCGCCGGGACCGCACCGGGTGGCGGTCTACGTCGCGTGCACCGTCCTGGCGGCCGCGCTGCTGGTCTTCCGCCCCCGGCGCAGGCGCGCCCTGGCCCTGCTCCTGGTCGTCGCGATCCCGCTGCCGTTCGTCGCCTCGCTCGCCGGATGGGTGATGCGCGAGGTCGGCAGGCAGCCGTGGCTCGTCTACGGCCACCTGAAGGTCGAGGACGGGCTCTCACCGGTCGGCTGGGGCATGATGCTCGCCTCCACGGTGACCTTCATCGCGGTCCTGGCCGGCCTGGCCGTGGCCGACTGGGTGCTGATCACCGTGTTCGCCCGCCGGGGCCCCGACGGCGCGCACCTGGGAGCCGTCGCGACGGCCCCCGAACCGGAACCCGAGCCGGTCAAGCTGCCCCTCTGAACACCCCTGGAGTCACCATGAACCTGGCCGTCCTCTGGCTCGCGCTGCTGGGGTTCCTCCTGGCGGGCTACTTCGTCCTCGGCGGGGCCGACCAGGGCGTGCAGATGCTCTCCTCGGCCGCCCGGGACGAGCGCGCGCGGACCGGCCTCCTGGCCTGCCTGGGGCCGTTCTTCTTCGGCAACGAGGTCTGGCTGGTCGGCGCCGTCGCCGTGCTGATCGGCGCCTTCCCGTTCCTGGAGGGCAGCCTGCTGCCCGGCCTGTACCCGCTGTTCGTGGCCCTGGTGGCCGGTCTCGTGCTGGGCAAGGCCGCCGTCCAGCTGCGCGGCCGCGCGACCGGCCGGTGGAGCAGGCGCGTGTGGGACGGCTGCGTGGCCGCCGGCGGGGCGATCTCCGCGGTGGGCTGGGGGCTGGTCGTCGGGGTGCTGCTGGCCGGGGTGCCGATGCGCGACGGGCGCACCTTCACCCTGGGCTGGCCCATGCTGCTGAACCCGTTCGTGCTGAGCTGCGGGCTGGCCTTCGGCGCGGTGTTCGCCGCGCACGGGCTCATGTTCGCGTGGATGCGCGTTCCGGAACGCATACCGGTCCGCCCGGCACCGGTCCTCGCCGTCGCGACCGCGGCCGTCGCGCTGGCCGTCGTCCTGGGCGCGGGCACGGGCGCGGTGCGGCCGGTCAACCCCGCCCCGGTGTGGGCGCTGACGGGCGTGACGGCGCTGGCGCTGGGCGCCGCCTGGTGGGCGGTACGGGCGGGACGCGCCGGGCGCGCCTTCGCCGCCACGGGGGTCGTGGCGGCGCTGCCGGTCCCGCTGCTCGGGGTGGGGAACCACCCGTACGTGCTGCTGGCCACGGAGGGGCCGGGGATGACGGTCGCCGAGGGCGCGGCCGACGAGGCCTCGCTGGGGATCCTGACCGCCTTCGGCGTGGTCGTGCTGCCGCTGGTCCTGGCCTGCCAGGTGTGGAGCTGGTGGGCGTTCCGCGGCCGGGTCGACCGGGGAACGCCCACCTACCTCTAGCCTCCGGGGCCGCCGCCCCCGCGGCGGCTCACGACCTGCGCGCGGCGGACATCACGTACCGGCCGTAGAGGAGTTCCCGCAGCACGTCGTCGCCGCCCTCGACGATCGACACGTACCGCATGTCGCGCAGCAGCTTGCCGATCGGGGACTCGTCGGTGTAGCCGAGGCCGCCGAACATCTCGGACCCGGCGCTCACCACCTGCCACCCGGCCTGGCCGCAGAACATCTTGGCGGTCAGCGCCGACTTGAGCGTGCCGAGCCTGGCGAAGGCCTCGGCGGCGTCCGGCCGGCCCATCAGCTCGTCGTACTCGCGCGCCGCGCTCAGGCAGTGGCTCCTCATCACGTCGATCTGCATCTCCATCTGCCCGAGCTTGGCGGCGAACACCGAGCTCCTGGCCAGGGTCGCCCCCTTGAACGGCTTGCCCTTGGCGTACTCCAGGCACAGGTCGCGGACCCGGCGCGAGATGCCCAGGGCGGTGGTCGCGATGAGGATGCGGCTGGCGTTCAGGCCGATCTCCAGCAGCCTGAGGCCGGAGCCGTTCAGCCGGTTGGCGGCCGGGACCCGGCACCCGTCCAGGCTGACCTGGTAGGTCGCCGACGCCCGCAGGCCGATCAGGTCCCAGCGCTTGACGATGCGGACGCCGGGGGTGTCCCTGGGCACGAGCACCGCCGCGTAGGTGTCCGGCGCCTCGGCCGAGCGGGCGACCACCACCAGGAAGTCGGCGAACCCGGAGTTGGTCGAGAAGTACTTCTCGCCCGTGACGACCAGGTCCGCCCCGTCGCGCGCCACCACCGTCTCGATCTTGGTGAGCTCGCTGCCCGCGGTCTGCTCGCTGCCGAGCGTGGCGCAGAACGTGCCCTCCTTGGCCATGGGCGTCAGGTGACGCTCCTTGAGCTCGGGCGAGCCGTACAGGGAGACCATGCTGGTGCCCAGCACGGAGATGAACAGGGTGAAGGCCACGCCCGCGTCACCGTAGGAGAGCTCGTTGACGATGTTGACGCTGTCGGCCAGGCCGAGCCCGCGCCCGCCGTGCTCCTCGGGCAGCCACCAGTTCGCCAGGCCGGTGCGCCGGAACCGCTCGTGAACGGGCTGGAGGGGTTCGGCGAGGGTGTCGAAGGCGGCGTGGCCGCCCAGCAGCTCCTCCGCGGCGAACGCGCGTACGGTCTCCAGGACGTCTGACATCTGCTGCTCCTCATGGGGGTGTCGGCCGGTCGCCCGCGGTCCAGGCGCCCGGGGGGACGTAGCCTTTCCGGAACCGGTGCCAGGGCGCCCGCTCGGCCGCCCGGGGGCCGGGCGGCCGTTCGTCGGCCGCCCGGTGGCGGGCGTCCCGCGCGCCCGCCGCCAGCAGGACGGCGACGACGGCGGCCAGTTCCTCGTCGGTCGGCCCGCCGCGCAGGACCGTGATGCCCGGCCCGTTCACTGCGGCTGGTTGCCGTGCTTGCGGTCGGGCAGGGCGGCGTGTTTGGCGCGCAGCATCTCCAGCGACCTGATGAGCACGGCCCGTGTCTCGGAGGGGTCGATGACGTCGTCGACGAGGCCGCGCTCGGCCGCGTAGTACGGGTGCATCAGCTCGGACCTGTACTCCTTGACCAGGCGTTCGCGCGTGGCGTCCGGGTCGGACGCGGCGGCGAGCTGCCTGCGGAAGATGACGTTGGCGGCGGCCTCGGCGCCCATGACCGCGATCTCGTTCGTCGGCCAGGCGAAGGACAGGTCGGCGCCGATGGAGCGGGAGTCCATCACGATGTACGCGCCCCCGTACGCCTTGCGCAGCACCAGCGACACCCGGGGGACCGTCGCGTTGCAGTAGGCGTACAGGAGCTTGGCGCCGTGCCGGATGATGCCGTTGTGCTCCTGGTCCACGCCCGGCAGGAAGCCCGGCACGTCGACCAGGGTGACGAGGGGGACGGCGAAGGCATCGCAGAACTGGACGAACCGAGCGGCCTTCTCACTGGCGTGGATGTCCAGGACGCCCGCCATGGACATCGGCTGGTTGGCGACGACGCCGGCGACCTGGCCGCCGAGCCGCACCAGCGCGCAGACGATGTTCGTGGCCCACTCGGGCTGGATCTCGAACAGCTCGCCGTCGTCGGCGATCTCCTCGATCACCCGGCGCATGTCGTACGGCCTGCCGGGGTCGGTGGGGACCAGGTCGAGCAGGGCGTCGGTGCGGCGGTCCGGCGGGTCGGTGACCGGCACGGCCGGCGGCAGCTCGCGGTTGTTGGACGGCAGCAGCGACAGCAGGTGGCGCACGTCCTCCAGGCAGCTCTCCTCGTCGTCGTAGACGTCGGTCGCCACGCCCGACACCCTGGCGTGCACGTCGCCGCCGCCGAGGCCGATGTGGGTGATCTCCTCGCCGGTGACGGCCTGGACGACGTCGGGGCCCGTGATGAACATCTGCGCGATGTCCCTGACCATGAAGACGAAGTCGGTGAGCGCCGGGGAGTAGGCCGCGCCCCCGGCACAGGGACCCAGCATCACGCTGATCTGCGGGATCACGCCCGAGGCGGCGGTGTTGCGGCGGAAGATGCCGCCGTACCCGGCCAGCGCCGTGACACCCTCCTGGATACGGGCGCCGGCGCCGTCGTTCAGCGAGACCAGCGGGGCGCCGGCGCCGAGCGCGAGGTCCATCACCTTGTGGATCTTCTGGGCGTGCGCCTCGCCGAGCGCCCCGCCGAAGATCCGGAAGTCGTGCGCGTAGACGAAGACCGTCCGCCCGTGGACCGTGCCCCAGCCGCCGACCACCCCGTCCGTGTGCGGCCGACGGTCCTCCATGCCGAAACCGGAGGCGCGGTGGCGGCGCAGCGGCTCGATCTCCTGGAACGAGCCGGCGTCGAGGAGCAGGTCGATGCGCTCGCGCGCCGTCAGCTTCCCCTTGGCGTGCTGGCGCTCGGTGGCCGCCGGGTCGGGGCCCTGCCGCACCCCCTCCCTGATGACCTGCAGCTCGGCCAGGCGCTCTTCGATGGTCGGTTCCTGCGAACGTTCGTGAATGACGGTCACGATGTCATCGACTCCTCGACCGGCCGCCGGAGCTTCTCGTCCGCCGCGACGGGAGGGGCCGGAAAATATCCCACTTCGCGGAAGAAGTTCACATATGTCGTGAAGAGGTCTCTGCTGATCGGGGGACAGTCGATCCCCGTGCCCCGCAGGGCCAGCTCGGTGTCGGTGACGTCGATCTCGGGGTAGAAGTCGTCGCCGTCGGTCGCCATCAGCTCGAAGGCGTCCAGCAGCGGGATCATCGCGTTGCCCCGGTCGGCGTTCACCAGCTCGCGCCAGCCGTCCCAGTCCCGCTCCCGCAGGGGGTGGCCGAGCGCGCGCAGGTGCTCGACGCAGTCGTCGAAGCCCACACCGTTCCGGTTGTAGAGGTGGAAGGTACGCCCGGCCGTGTCCGGACGGGCCGACAGGTTGACGATCGCCGCGCTGACGTAGTCCACGGGCACCAGGTGGAGCGTCCCGCCCACCCCCCGCGGGAAGGCCCCGGCCTGCAGCAGACCCTTCAGGCTCAGCCAGACGAAGTCCCTGGTCTGGCAGGCGCCGTTGACCCGGTCACCGCAGATCACGTCCACCCGGAACACCGACACCGGTAGCCCGCGCTCCCTGGCCAGGCCGATGAGCCGCTCGGCGACCCACTTGCTCTGCACGTACCCCGTCGGCAGCGCCTCGCCGGGACCGGTCGGGGCGTCCACGGACAACGCCGTCCCGTCCGGCGACGCGCCGGCGAACACACCGGTGCTCGACACGTAGTGGACCGGGACCGTGCGGTGCCGCGACGCCAGCCGCAGTACCTCCTCGGTCCCGCCCACGTTCGGCGCCCTGAGCTCGGCGTACGGGTAGAGCCAGTTGACCGTGGCACCCGCGTGGTAGACCACGTCGACCGTCTTGGCCAGGTCGTCGAAGTCCTCCTCGGACAGGCCGAGCCTGGGCGCCGCGAGATCACCCAGGACGACCGAGATCCGCTCGCGGTCCACCTCGTCCCAGACGCGGTACCACTCCAGGTTGGCCCGCAGCCGCTCCCGCGCGGTGGCCTCGTCGGGCGCGCGCACCAGGCACCGCACGGTGGCCCTGGTCGAGCGGAGCAGGTCCCGGACCAGGAAGGCCCCGAGGAAACCGGTGGCACCCGTGAGCAGGATCTCGTCCGGATCGTCGGCCACCCGGACCACCTCGTCCGCCGGCCGCACGTCGTCGGGCAGGCGGATCTCGGCGGCGAAGTCCACCTCCCGACGGGCGGACGTCCCGTCCGCCGAACGGGCGGACGTCCCGCCCGCCAGGAGCTCGCCCCGCAGGAACTCGGCGAGCGCGCCCGGCGTGGGCCGGTCGAACACCAGCGTGGCCGGCAGCCGCCTGCCGATCGCGGAGCTGAGCCGGTTGCGCAGCTCGACCGAGGTCAGCGAGTCGAACCCCAGGTCGGGGAACTGCTGGTCGGCGCCGACACCGCGGCTCTCCTCCAGCCCCAGGACCGCGGCCACCTCGGTGGTGACCACCCCCAGGATGAGGCGGCGCTGCTCCTTCTCGTCCAGCGAGGCCAGCCGCCCGGTCAGGGAGGCCAGCCCCGAGTCGGTGTTCTGCGCCACCCGCCGCGCGGGCGTGCGCACCAGTTCGCGCAGCACGAACGGGACCTGGTCCGGGTTCTCCCGCAGCGTCGAGATGTTCAGCGGCGTGGCGACCACCACGGGGTGCCCCGAGGCGAGCGCCGCGTCGAACATGGCCAGACCGTGCTCCCGCTCGATCGGCCGCAGTCCCGCGCGGGCGATCCGCCGCAGATCGGCCTCCTCCAGGTGCCCGGTGATGCCCGTCGCCTGCTTCCACAACCCCCAGGCGATGCTGGTGGCGGGGAGTCCTTGGGTGTGGCGGTGGTGGGCGAGGG
>NZ_JBFABE010000033.1:0-82273 GCF_040640155.1 Streptosporangium sp. NPDC023615 | reverse complement strand
AGCTCCACCAGCCAGGCCCCGTCCGGACGGTGGTCGCGCAGCTCCCACGCGGCCCCCCTCCCCCGCGTTGCTGCTCCTGCACGGGTTCACCGACTCCGCCGCCTGCTGGGAGCCGGTCGTCCCCGCGCTGGCCGGCTACGGCGGCATCATCGCCACCGACGCCCGCGGCCACGGCGGCTCCGGCCTTCCCGAGGGGCCCGTCGGGCCGGAGCGGCACGCCGCCGACCAGGCGCTCGTCCTCGACGACCTCGGCGTCACCGAGCCGGTCGTCGTCATCGGGCACTCCATGGGCGCCCTCACCGCCATCACGCTGGCGGCCACCCGGCCGGAACTGGTGGCCGCGCTCGTCCTGGAGGACCCGCCGCCGCACGGGATGGGCGCCGGGCCGCGCGGCGTGCCGGACTGGCTCGCCGCCCTGCGCGCCCTGGACCTCGCCGGGCGCGTCGCGCACGCCCGCGAGCACGACCCGGCCTGGAGCGAGGCCGAGCTGGCGCCGTGGGCGCTCAGCAAGGAGCAGATCGACCCGCGCTACTGCGAGCGGCCAGGCACGCCCCTCGACCCCTTCCACGACCTGGCGCCGGACCTGCGCTGCGACACGCTTCTCCTGTACGGCGACGCCGACCGCGGCGGGATGGTCACCGACGCCGACGCCGACGCGTTCCGGAGGGCCTCGGCCGGCGCCGTGACGACGGTCCGCGTGCCCGGCGCCGGGCACAACGTCCGCCGCGACACCGCCGGCGCCTACGTGCGCGCGGTCCGCGCGTTCCTGGACGGCGTACTCCCCCGGTCGTCGCGCTAGCCCCGGGCTTTCTGTGGACGTCCCCCGCGTCCGCTCAACGACACCTCGTCCCGTACGGGCGCCGGGAGCCGTGATCGTCCCGTCGTGCTCGCGGCACCCGCCGGCGCCCCGGGAGCTCAGCGTTTCCTGGCGGTGAGCCTGCCCATGGAAAGGACGGCCTCGGTGCCGTAGAAGCGGCCGACGCGCTCGACCTCCCGCTCCAGTTCCTTCGTCCGGGCGGCGTCCAGCTCGGCGAACGACTCGACCTTGACCTCCAGCCCGCCGCCCTTCTCCTTCCGCTCCCACATCCCGGCCACGACGCCGTCGACGAGCATGATCTGGTGGGCGACCGCCCCCTCGTACTTGCCGCGGCCGTGCTCGAAGACACGCGCGGCGGTGTCCTTGGGCACGACGACCTCCTTGGGGCCGCTGCCGAGGACATAGGCCTCGTACTGGGACAGCAGCCGCAGGCAGCTCGGACCGGACGGCCAGCGGTCCTCGTCGGAGGCCAGGACGTACGCCTTGCGCCCCTCGACCTCGACCCGGGAGACCTCGTCGCCGAGCGACTCCAGCGCCTCGCGCGCCTCGGGCGGCCTGAGCGCGAACCAGCGGGCCAGGTCCTGGTGGGTGGCGGGGCCGTACGCGCGCAGGTAGCGGCGGACGATCTCCATCGCCGACTCCTCCGGGTCGGGCTGGTCCCCGACCTCGGCCTTCAGCCCGGCCCACCGGTCGGGCCTGACGTAGGTGACCTTGGCGCCCCGCACGGGCCCGAAGCAGAGCACGCCGAGGTAGGCGACGGGGCGCAGCAGCTCGCCCCAGTTGGAGGTGAGCTTGTCCTTCGCCCAGGCGCCGACGCGCCCGGAGACCTCCCCCGCCAGCTCCTCGCGGGTCAGGCACTCCCCGTCCAGCGCCTCGCGGACCGCGTCGACGAACGCCTCGCCCTGCTTGGCGGTGAGCCCGTGGTAGGCGTGCCAGCTCCCCTTGGCCCGCCAGTAGGGCTTCCAGCGCATGGCCGCCATCCACAGCGCCAGCTCGTCGGCGGCGTGCACGTGCAGGGTGCCGCGCAGGCTGTAGGTCTTGACGAGCCGCTTCCCGTCGTACAGCTCCGCGCGGATCCGTTCCCGCGTGGCGTCCTTCACCCGTGACCCGATGGCCAGCTCGGCCGCGGCGGCGACCTGCGCCTGGATCCCGCACACGTCGCGTACGGGTTTCCGCGGGTCGCCGGAGACGGGTTTCACGAGGTGGTGGCGGGCCAGCCGTCGCGCGTGGACCTGACCCCAGGTGAGCGGCTTCATGACCCCTGCCTTTACCCCGCCCGGCGGGAACGAATCCGGACGCGCCGCCGGGGGTGATCCGCTTCCGCGCGTGACCGGGACCGACAGGTCCTTCCACGGCCGGCCGCGGCCGTGGAAGGTCGTCCGTGCCTTTCCGGGGAGCCGATGCAACAGTTCGCCCGGTGAGTCCCTCTAAGACATGACAGGGCCGACGAAAGGCGAGGGCAGTTGGAAGCAGATCCCCGGTTCGCCGGGTTCGTCGCCGAGCGCGGCGACGCGCTGTTGCGCTACGGCTACGTCCTGGCCGGGAACCCGCACGACGCGGCCGACCTGGTGCAGGAGGCGCTGCTGAAGCTGCGTGCCTCGTGGCCGGGGGTGCGTGCCAAGGACAATCCGGAGAGTTACGTGCGTACCACCATGGCCAGGCTGCACACGGCGACCTGGCGGCTGCGGCGGCGCGAGCTGCTCACCTGGGATCCGCCCGAGCACGGGTATCACGACACGCCGCCGGGTGAGGGCGAGCGTGCGCTGGAGCAGGCGCTGGCCGGGTTGCCCCGCAGGCAGCGGGTGGTGCTGGTGTTGCGCTACTACGAGGGACTGAGCGACGAGGAGATCGCGACGGTGCTGAAGATCTCTCGTGGGACCGTGCGGAGCCAGGCGTCGCGGGCGCTCGGCAAGCTCCGTTCCGCGGTGGGCGGGACCACGGTCGGCGGGTCCACGGCGAACGGGTTCGCGGTGGGTGAGTCCACGGCGCGTGGGTTCGCGGTGGCCGAGGACATCGAGGAAGGCGTCATGTCGGAGCACGGGGAGCGGCGATGACCGGTATCGAGGAGCGGCTGAGCAGGACCCTGGAGCGGGCGGCCGAACGAGCGCCGCGACTGGCACCCTCGGCGGGGGAACGGCTGGAGACCGGCTACCGGCGGCGCAGGCACAGGTCGCGGGCGCTGCTCGCGGCGGCGACCGTGACGGTGGTCGCCGGCGGGGTGGTGGTGGGCCTGCGGGGGGTCGACGGAAGGGCACTGCCGGCGGCGGGCCCGTCGGGAGCGCCGTCCGCCCGGATCGGCGTCACCGCGGAACCCGTCGAGAAGATGTGGCCTCAGGCGGTGTGGAGGATGCCCGTCCGGGACTCCGGGGGCAGGGAGCTGCGCCCGGTCACGCTGATCGGTGACGGGACCCTGCTGGTCAAGGCGGGGCGCAAGGCCGAGGAGCCCGAGGTCCTCTACCTCTACGACCTGGCCGGGGGGCACCTGCGGAAGATCACGGACGTGCGGCGGCCGGGGAAGGGCACGGTGAGCGCCGCGAACTTCGGCGTGGGCGAGGGCGTGGTGGCCTGGTCGACCTCGGCGAGCACCTCCGTACGCCTCTGGACCGCGCCGTTGAACGGTGGCGAGGCCAGGCAGGTGGCCGAGCACGAGACCGCGGGTGACGGGGTCGACGGCCTCGCCGTGGCGAAGGGCACGATCGTGTTCTCCGTACGGAAGGGCGGGGTGTTCGGCGTTCCCGTGAACGGGGGCCGGGTGACGCCGGTCGGCCGCGGGGCCGGGCTGCACCTGCTGTCCTGGCCGTGGGCGGGCTCGCCCGGTAGCTGGAGCCCCCGCGACGGGGCGCCGTTCACGCACCTGGTCAACCTGGAGACCGGGCAGACCAGCGACGCGGCCCCGGCCCGCCGGGGGGAGCGGCTGCTCGCCTGCGGCGTCCGGTCCTGCGTCGCGACGACGCCCGGCGGCACCAGGGCGTTCACCCTCCTGCGTGACGGCTCGCGGCGGCAGGAGGTGCCGACCGGCTTCCAGGTGCCGGAGCCGCCCGGCCAGAGCCGCTTCCACGTGCGCGCCCTGCGAGGCGACGCCCCGGATCTGGGGCTCTACGACCTGAGGACCGGGAGGCTGGCGGACCTGGGCACCGCGGACGGGGCCACGTGGGCCGAGGTGCCGGTCACCGACCGGGCCGGGCGGATGATGACGTACGTGATCGCGAAGGACAGGTACGTCATCGATCTTTCCAGGATTCCCTGACCGGGAGCGGCAGGCGCCACCGTCATCGAACAGGTTGCCCACGGGGGCGTTTGGGGCTGGTTCGAACGTGGGTTTCTCATGCCCTGCGAACGGCGTCCGCGGGATCCATCCACCGATCACCTCCGGGCACTCCCGGTCGTCACCGCCGCGGTCCGCCGCCCGCGTTCAGGCGGGAGGCGAGCCAGCCGAGGACCCGCTCCTGCGCGGCGAGGCCGAAGGCGTGTCCCGCCTCGGCGAACACACCCGTGTAGTCCGCGGGGGAACCCCGGTAGCGGGCCGCGATCGTCGTGTGCGCCCGGCGCATCCCGCTCGGCGGGAGGATCTCGTCGTGCTCGGCGTACCAGACCAGCAGGGGACGGGGGAAGGCGCAGGCCACCAGGTCGGGCAGGTCGCAGAGCCGGGACAGTCCCGGCGGGTACAGCATCCAGGTGTGGCGGGCGACGTACCCGTCCAGCAGGTCCCGGTAGGAGGAGATCATCGCGACCACGGCGGTCGCCTCCACGCCGGGGTCGAAGGCGCCGAGCAGGGCGGCGCGCAGGCCGCCGCCCGACAGTCCGGCGCACCCCACGGGCCCGACGTCGGGACGCGAGCGCAGGTAGGCGGTCGCGGCCAGGTCCTCCCCCGCGACGACGCCCGCGTAGGAGGTGCCGAGCACCGTGCAGTACTTGGCCAGGACGTTCTCGTACCGCCCGGCGGCGACGTCGTAGCGGTCGGCCTCGCCGAGCCCGGGATCGGCGCCGTGGGCACCGGCGACGTCCTCGGGCATGTCGGCGAGCGGGATCCTGCGGCTGCCCCAGCCCAGCACGTCGGGCACCAGCACGGTGAACCCGCGCCGGGCCAGCTCCCCGGCCCAGGCCCTGCCGTCGTAGATCGCGGCCCGCAGCCTCGCCACCTCGGAAGAAGGTCCCTCCGGGCCGTCTGCGATCTTCTCCTTGCCCGCCCACTTCATCCCGGCGTGGCAGTGCAGCGCGACGACGCCCGGCAGCGTCGCGCCGCCCGCCTCGCGGGGGCGCAGCACGTAGGCGCGGGTCCTCGGGCCGAACCCGACGTCCCAGGAGACCTCCTCACCGGACAGGTCGCCCGTCGTCCAGGTGCGCTCGGTACGCACGGCCGAGGCGGTCAGGTCGAGCACGCCCAGGAGGTCGCGCGCCCGCTCGCGCAGGTCCGGGCCCGGCGGGGGGAACAGGCCACGCTGGGCGGCGGCGATGTCGGCCAGCCCGGAGAACTCCCCGAGGTGCCGCAGGCGGCGCGGGTCCTCGGCGGAGCCGGGGGCGGGGCCGGGAGCGGGGCCGGGGCCGGGGCCGGGAGCGGGGCCGGGGCCGAGGGCGGGGCCGGGGGCGGGCTGCACGCTCAGCCAGCCGTGACGCGCGCGCCGGGCTCCCGGACGTCCCCGGAACGGATCGACATCAGGAATCTCCCGGCACTCGCGATTGGATAGCGCTTTCCTACAAGGTTCCGGGACGTCACGTCAACCCTTCGCGGCCACGGCCCCGTCTCGACGTCCCGGGTCCTGTACGTATACAAAGAAGATCAAGACTTCGGAAGGGGGTGTTCTCCGGCGACCGGTGAGTGATCACGACTTCGACACCGCGCCCGACGTGACGGCGCTCGAGGACTGGAACCGCCGACCTGACCCACCGTTGCCGTTGCCGTTTCTGTGTTTCTGTTTCCGACGAGAACCGGGAGACGACCGTGCCCGACCGTCCCGCGTTTCCTCCCCGCCTCGCGGGACGAGGCGTCCACGCCCCAGGTGCTCGGTGACTCCCCCCGGTCCCTGCCGCCCGCTGTCCGGCCTCCTGTCACCGCGCGAGCTGGCCGCCCACCTGCCCGATCCCGGCGTGTGGCGCCCCTTCCCCGCCCTGGGAGATCCCGCCTGGGAGCGACTCGGACCGGCCGTCCGGCACGGCCTGGCCGAGCAGGCCCGGCGCACGGCCGGCACTCCCTGGCCGGGCCTGCCCGCGAGCCTGTTCGCCGGTTACGTCCGGACCGGTGACCGGCTCGGTTTCGAGCGGCCCTACTTCGAGCGGCGGCGCAGGCTCGCCGCCGCGGTGCTGGCCGCCGGGGCGACCGGCGACGAGCGCCTGCTGGACGAGGTACGCGACGGCGTCTGGCTGCTCTGCGAGGAGAGCACCTGGTGCCTGCCCGCGCACGAGGAGTTCGCCCGCGAGGACGGGGACGAGCTGCCCGACCCGGACCGGCCCTTCGTCGACCTGTTCGCCGCCGAGAGCGCGGCCCTGCTCGCCTGGACCGACCTGGTGGCGGGTGACGCGCTGGACGCGTCCGGCGCCGTGGTGCGCCGCAGGCTCCGCCGGGAGGTGCGTCACCGCCTCCTCACCCCCTACCTCGCCCGTCACTGGCACTGGTACGGCGACCAGGACAGGCCGGTCAACAACTGGAACCCATGGATCCACTCCAACACCCTCGTCTGCGCGCTCCTGCTGTCCGAGAGCCGGGAGGCGATGCTGGAGACGATCGTCAGGGCCGTCCGGGGGCTGGACGTCTTCGTCGCCGCGTACGGCCCCGACGGCGGGTGCGAGGAGGGCGTTTCGTACTGGTGGCGTGCCGCCGCGTGCCTGGTCGAGAGCCTGGAGACGCTGCGCTCGGCCGGGGCGGGCCGGCTCGACGCGTTCACGGTGCCCGTCGTCCGGGAGATGGTCGCCTATTTGCACCGGATGCACATCGACGGCGACTGGTACGTCAACTTCGCCGACGGCAAGGCGCACCTGCCCGATCAGACGGCGCTGGACATCCCGTACCGCGCGGGCCTGCTGACCGGCGACGACGACGTCGTCGCGCACGCCCGGGCGAGACGCCGGACCGGGCCGCCGGTCGTCCACCAGGAGGTCGGCCTCGGCCGGACCCTGGCCGGCCTGTTCGACGCCGGGTGGCGTGACGCCACCCCCGACGCCACCTCCGGCACCGTTCCCGGCACCGCCCCCGGCGCGGTTCCCGACGCGGTGCCCGACGCGGTGCCCGGCACCGTCCGTGGCACGGCCCCGTACGTCGAGCAGGTCTGGCTGCCGTCGGTGCAGGTCATGGTCGCCAGGGAGCGGCGGGGATCGCCCGGCGGGCTGTTCCTCGCGGCCAAGGGCGGCCACAACGCCGAGAGCCACAACCACAACGACGTCGGGTCGTTCATCGTCGCGCTGGACGGCCGGCCCGTGCTGGTCGACGCGGGGGTCGGGGACTACACCGCGCGGACCTTCGGCCCGGACCGGTACGGGATCTGGACCATGCAGAGCTCGTACCACAACCTCCCCGAGGTCGACGGCGTCATGCAGGCCCCGGGCCCGGAGCACCGCGCCCGCGACGTCTCCTGCACGCTGAGCGGTGACCGGGCCGGGCTGTCGCTCGATCTGGCCGCCGCCTGGCCGGAGCACGCCGGCGTCCGCGAGTGGCGCCGCACCCTGCGGTTGCTGCGGGGCGACGGGGCGGCGGTGGTCGTCGAGGACCGCTGGGAGCTGCGGCGGAGTCCTTCGAGGCTGGCACTGTGCCTCATGGCGCACGGCGAGGTCACCGTCTCCCCCGGGCTGATCTCCGTCGCCGGGCGGCGGCGCCCTCTGCTCGTCCGCCACGACCCGGCCGCGTTCACCGCCCGCGTCGAGCGACTGCCGCTGGAGGACTCCAGGCTGCGCGACGTGTGGGGCGACCACCTGCACCGTATCGTCCTGCGTGCCACGACGCCCCGCGTGTCGGGCACCTCCCGCCTGGTCATCGAACCCGGAGTCGCCCCTGACGCCCGAGACGCGGGGAGGCGCCCGGCCGAGCCCGAGTAGGCGCGGCGGCGGGCACCCGAACCCGGCCGCCGCGTACGCCAGGATGGAACCATGATCGAAGAAGAGCGCCTTCCCGGGGGGAACACCGGCGGAGCGGTGCGGGTGGGTGACACCGTCCGCCGTGTCCCGGGTCCGTGGACGCCCTCCGTGCACGCCCTGCTCAGGCACCTGGAGGCCGTCGGCTTCGACGGGGCTCCACGGGCGCTGGGATTCGACGAGCAGGGCCGGGAGGTGCTCTCCTTCCTGCCCGGTGACGTGGTCGGGACCGCGCGACCGTGGCCCGGCTGGGTCCACGGCGAGGACGCGCTCGTCCAGGTGGGCCGCTGGCTCCGCGACTTCCACGCCGCCGTGGCGGGCTTCGTCCCTCCCGCGGACGCGGTCTGGCGCGAGGGAGGCGTCTGGCGGCCCGGCATGATCGTCGGCCACAACGACGCCGCCCCCTACAACGCCGCCTGGGCCGGCGGACGCCTCACCGGCTTCTTCGACTGGGACTTCGCCGCTCCGGTCACGCCGGAGTGGGACCTCGCCTTCACCGCCTTCGCCTGGGTGCCGCTGCACGCCCGCCACGTCGTGGCGGCCGAGGGCTTCACCGCGTTCACCGACAGGTCCCGGAGGCTGCGGCTGTTCCTCGACGCCTACGGCTGGAGCGGACCGGCCGGGGAGTTCGTCGACGTCGTCCGCCGGCGGGTGAGCGCCTCGGCGGAGGGCATCCGGCGCATCGCGGCGGCGGGTGACCCGGCCTATCGGAACATGGTGGAACACGGCGTCGACGCCGCGCTGGAGACGGCCGTGGAGGAACTGGCCGACTTCCCGCGCTCCCCCGGCCCGGAGTGACACGGGGACCGATGACGACCAGAGCCGGGACGACCGGGAGCCGCGACGACGACCGGGAGGCTGCCGGCGACACCGAGGGCGAGCGGGGTCAGCGGGCGGGCTCAGCGGACGGGCTCAGCGGGCGGGGTCGCCGCGGTGCCGGTGGAAGGCGGTGTGCTCGGGGGCGAGCGGGGTGTTCCCCAGGATCAGGTCGGCCGCCTTCTCCGCCACCATCATGACCGGCGCGTAGATGTTGCCGTTGGTCACGTACGGCATCACCGAGGCGTCCACCACGCGCAGTCCCTCCAGGCCGTGCACCCGCAGGGAGAGCGGGTCCGTCACGGACATCGGATCGACGCCCATCCGCGCGGTGCACGAGGGGTGCAGCGCGGTCTCGCCGTCCCCGGCCACCCAGTCGAGGATCTCCTCGTCGGTCTCGACCCCGGGGCCGGGTGAGATCTCCCCGCCGTTGAAGGCGTCCATGGCGGGCCGGTTCAGGATGTCGCGGGCGATCCGGACGGCCTCCACCCACTCGCGGCGGTCCCGCGCGGTGGACAGGTAGTTGAAGCGCAGCGCCGGGTGCGCCCGGGGATCGGTGGTGGTGATCTTCACCGATCCGCGCGCGTCGGAGTACATCGGCCCGACGTGCACCTGGTAGCCGTGCCCGCCCGCGGGCGCGGAGCCGTCGTAGCGGATCGCGAGGGGCAGGAAGTGGAACATCAGGTTGGGGTAGTCGACCTCGTCGTTGCTCCGGACGAAGCCGCCCGCCTCGAAGTGGTTGGTCGCGCCGGGGCCGCTGCGCAGGAACAGCCAGCGCGCGCCGATCCAGGGCCGGTTGCGCCGCCTCAGGGCGGGTTGCAGCGAGACCGGCCGCCGGCAGGCGTACTGGACGTAGACCTCCAGGTGGTCCTGGAGGTTCTCGCCGACGCCCGGCAGGTCGTGCGCGACGTCGACGCCGAGGGCCTCCAGCTCTACCGCGTTCCCCACCCCGGAGAGCTGGAGCAGCTGCGGGGAGTTGATCGCGCCGCCGCACAGGATCACCTCGCCCGCGCGGACCGTCCGGCCGTCGCACTCGACGCCGACGGCGCGCCTTCCCTCGAAGAGGACCCCGGTGACGAACGCCCGCGTCCTGACCTCCAGGTTGGGGCGGTTCATGACCGGGTGCAGGTAGGCGCGGGCGGCCGACAGGCGGCGCCCGGCGCTGATGGTGCGGTCGAAGCGGGCGAAGCCCTCCTGGCGGTAGCCGTTGACGTCGTCGGTCAGCGGGTAGCCGGCCTGCCGCACCGCCTCGAAGAAGGCCCCGAACAGCGGGTTGCGCGCCGGCCCGCGCTCCAGCACCAGCGGCCCTCCCCGCCCGCGCATCGGGTCGGCGGGGTCGGCGGCCAGGCAGTTCTCCATGCGCCTGAAGTACGGCAGGCAGTGCGCGAAGTCCCAGGTGCCCATCCCCGGATCGGCGCCCCAGCGCTCGTAGTCCAGGGGGTTGCCCCGCTGGAAGATCATCCCGTTGATGCTGCTGGAGCCGCCCAGCACCCTGCCCCGGGCGTGGTGGATCCGGCGGCCGTTCATGTGCGGCTCGGGCTCGGAGAGGTACTTCCAGTCGTAGAGGCGGTTGCCGATGGGGAAGGGCAGCGCGGCGGGCATGTGGATGAAGACGTCCCACCGATGGTCCGGGCGGCCCGCCTCCAGCACCAGCACCCGGTTGGCGGGGTCGGCCGACAGCCGGTTGGCGAGCGCGCACCCCGCCGAACCGCCCCCGACGACGACGAAGTCGTACATGCCCGCCTCCTCGCTTCGAGGATACGGCCGCCCCCGCCGACGGGGCCTCACCGCACGGGCGCGTCCCGCCACCAGTCGTCGGACGGGCCGACCGGAACGGTGCGCTTGTGCCGGGAGGCGAGGTAGAGCGACTCCAGCTTCGCCGCCGCCTCCGGCGCGATCTCGGCGCCTTCCAGGTAGTCGTCGATCTGGGCGTACGACAGGCCGAGCGCCACCTCGTCGGGGAGCGCGGGCCGGTCCTCCTCCAGGTCGGCGGTCGGCACCTTCTGCCAGGTGCTCGGCGGCGCTCCCAGCTCCTGCAGCAGGGCGGCGCCCTGGCGCTTGTTCAGCCCGGCCAGCGGGGTGACGTCGACGCCGCCGTCGCCGTACTTGGTGTAGAAGCCGGTCACCGCCTCGGCCGCGTGGTCGGTGCCCGCGACGAGCAGGCCGAGCTGCCCGGCGATCGCGAACTGGACCACCATGCGTTCGCGGGCCTTGACGTTGCCGCGCACGAAGTCGCTCAGCCCGGACTCGCTCAGCCCGGACTCGTCGCCCGCCGGCTCCCGCAGGCCGAGCGCCGTCTGGGCGGCGACGGCGTCCGCGCCCGGCTTGATGTTCACCGTGATCGACCGGTCGGGACGGATGAACTTCAGCGCGATCTGCGCGTCGTGCTCGTCGGCCTGCACGCCGTGGGGCAGCCGCACCGCGACGAAGGTGGCCTCGCGCCCCTCGGCACGCAGCTCCTCGCAGGCGATCTGGCACAGTCTTCCGACCAGCGTGCTGTCCTGGCCGCCGCTGATGCCGAGCACGTAGCCCTTGGCCGGGGTCGATCGCAGATAGTCCTTGAGGAAGTCGACCCGTTGCCGGACCTCGGTCTTGGGGACGATGGTCGCCTTGACACCGAATTCGGTGAGGATCTGCTGCCGTAGGTTCGCCATCCGTGTACTTTACCGACCGGATTCGGGTCGCGCGGAGAGGGGTTCGAACGGGGAGGCGTTCGAGCGGAGCCCGCCGGACGGCCCGGCGGCGGCCCCCGGCCGACGCACGACCGGGGCACGACCGGGGCACGACCGGGGCACGACCGGGGCACGGACCCGCCGCGACCGGGGCACGGACCCGCCGCGACCGCGCCGCCGTCACGACGGTCGCGGTGACCGGGAGAAGTGGCGTCCGGCCGGAAACAGCGGGATCATGACGGGGTCCAGCACGCGACGACGACACGGACGGCGAGGACGGCGAGGACGCTGATGGCGAAGGAACAGGCGCCCCGGGGAGTGGACCCGCTCATCCCGAACGCGGCCCGGATGTACGACTACTTCATCGGCGGCAAGGACAACTTCCAGGCCGACCGGGACCTCGCCGAGATGGTGCTGAGCGTGCTCCCCGAGACCCGGGACGGCGCCCTGGAGAACCGCAGGCTGATCGGCCGGGTCGTGGAGTACCTCATCGGCAGGGGCGTCACGCAGTTCCTCGACCTGGGCTCGGGGCTGCCCGCGCAGCAGAACGTGCACGAGGTCGCCCATCGGCTCGCGCCCGACGCGCGCGTGGTCTACGTCGACCACGACACGGTGGTCTGCACGCACGGCCGGGCCCTGCTGGCCGGGGCCGGGGGCGAGCGGGTGGCCATGGTCCAGGGGGACGTGCGCGTGCCGGAGAGCATCCTCGGCGACCCCGAGGTGCGGGCGCTCATCGACTTCGACCGGCCCGTGGCGGTCCTGATGATGTTCCTGTTGCACCTGATCGACGACACCGACGACCCCCAGGCGTTCGTCGCCGCCTACCGCGAGGCGATGGCCCCCGGGAGCTACCTGGCCATCTCCCACGTCGGCAGTGACGCCGCCCCCGAGCGCACCGCCCGGATCAGCGAGTTCTACCAGAAGGCGAACACGCCGTTCCGCCCCCGTACGGGCGAGGAGATCGCCCGCTTCTTCGGCGACTTCGAGCTCATCCCGCCGGGCCTCGTCAACGGGCGGACGGGGGACGGCATCCCGCCGTTCTCCGACCCCGACAGGGAGACGGCGATGGACGAGGAGATGGCCCGGATGGGGTACGTGGGGATCGCGCGCAAGCCCTGACGGCCGGCCGCCGCCGTGCGCAGGCCCTGACGCCCGCCCACCCCCTCCCCGCCCGTGAGGCGCCGGCCCGTGAAGGCCGGCGCCTTCGGCATGCCCGAAGATCCGAGATCGGCCGGGCCTCGGGGACGGCCGGGCGTCGGGGGCGTCCCGGGCGCCGGAGCGGATGCACGATTCAGGTAAAAAATGCTGGTGTGACAGGAGTGCATTGACCCTGTAACAACATCGGCGCATACTTTCGCTCATGGAGCCACAGAAGTCCACAGAAGCGGGCAAGCGTGCTGCCCACTGAACGGCACGCGCGGATCGGTGAGGCGCTCCGGGCCTCCCGGGTCGTCAGCACCGACGATCTCGCGCGTGAGCTGGGCGTGTCGGCGGAGACGATCCGCCGTGACCTCGTGCTGCTCGAACGCCGGGGGATGCTGGCGCGCGTCCACGGGGGCGCGACGATCGCGCTCGGGCAGGCCGCCGGCGAGGAGGCCCCGTTCGCCGAGCGCACCGGGACCGCGGCCGAGGCCAAGAGCCGTATCGGGCGGGCCGCGGCGGGCCTGGCGCGTCCCGGCCAGACGGTCGTGATCGACGTGGGGACCACCGCCGTGCAGGTGGCCCGTGCCCTGCCGCTGGACTTCTCCGGGATCGTCGCCACGTGCTCCCTGCTGGTCGCCGCGGAACTGTCGGAGCGATCGGGTGTCGAGGTCCTCGTCTGCGGGGGCAGGCTCAGGGCCGGGGACCTCGCGCTGTCGAACTCGCTGGCCCAGGCGTTCTTCGCCGACCTGAACCCGGACATCGCCTTCCTCGGCTCCGGCGGCGTCGACGCGGCGGCCGGGCTGACCGACTACTACCTGGACGAGATCGCGACGCGGAAGATCATCCTCAGGAACGCGACGCGCTCGTACGTGCTCGCCGACTCGAGCAAGTTCGGGCTGGTCGCCCGGCACCGGGTCGCCGATCTGGGAGAGCTCGCCGGGCTCGTCACGGAGGCCGAACCACCGTCCGGCATCCGGGACGCCGTCACCCGCGAGGGCGGGGTGATCGTCCTGCCGTGAACACCTCCCGGATCGAACATCGAGCTTTCCGGCAGCGAGGGAGCCGGGCGGCGCGGCAACGCCACCCGGCTCGGATCACCACACCGATGCGCCATCTGACAGGAAACACAGGAGCTGGTAATCCATGAGCCATTATTCACCCCCCGCCGGGGGAGATCGCGAAACCGGCGGGAACGTCGAGGAATTCGGCTACAAGCAGGCGATGCAGCGCGGCACCGGACGTTTCGCCTCGTTCGCGGTGGCGTTCGCCTTCGTCTCGATCGCCACCGGCATCTTCACCACGTACGGCGCGGTGCTGAACAGCTCGGGACCGGCCGGTATCTGGACCTGGCCGATCGTGATCATCGGACAGCTCGCCGTCGCGTTCATCTTCGGCTCGCTGGCCGCGCGCATCCCGGTGACCGGGTACTCCTACCAGTGGATGTCCCGGCTGGCCAACCCCGTCCTGGGCTGGATCATCGGCTGGATCTCGTTCACGTTCCTGGCGATCGTGGTCGTGGCCGTGGACTACACGATCGCCTCCACCGTCATGCCCGTGCTGCTGGGGTACGAGGGGACGTCGCTGAACGCGTGGGTGATCACCGGTGTGGTCATCCTGTGCCAGGCCGTCCTGGTGGCCTTCTCCACCAAGTGGACCGAGCGCGTCAACAACTTCGCCGTGACGGCCGAGCTCATCGGCATGATCGCCCTCGTCCTGCTGCTGCTGGGTGTCGGGTTCGTCGCCAAGGAGCTCAACGTCGCGAACCTGTTCAGCACCGGCGCCGTCCCGTCCGAGGGCTACCTCAGCTTCGGCACGCTGACCGCGGCGGGGCCGTGGATGCTGGGCTTCCTGCTCGGCGCGTTCACGATCGTCGGCTTCGAGTCGGCGGCCAACCTCGCCGAGGAGACCAAGGACCCCGCCCGCGTCGTCCCCCGCGCCATGTGGCAGGCGGTGCTCGCCTCCGGCGTGCTCGGATTCCTCTTCCTCGTCGCCGTCACCCTGCTCGCCGGCGACCCGGTCGAGCTGGCGAAGTCGGGAACGCCGGTGGCGGACGTGATCAGCCGGGTGCTCGGCCCCGTCGTGGGCACGGGCCTGCTCGTGCTGGTGGTCATCGCGATCTTCGCCTGCGGGATGGTGATCCTGATGACCGGCGTCCGCCTGGTCTGGGCGATGTCCCGCGACCGGCGCTTCCCCGGCTGGCAGGCCCTGAGCCAGGTCTCGCCGCGCTTCGGCACGCCGCTGAAGGCCACCGTGTTCATGCTCGTCGTCGGCGAGCTGATCCTGGCGATCTTCTCCACCCGGACCGACGCCCTCTTCGGGCTGTTCGCCGCCGCCACCCTCCTGCCGGCGATCATCTACACCGGGACCGTCGTCATGTACGTGGTCAAGCGGAAGACGCTGCCGCCGAGCAAGGGTTTCGACCTGGGCCGGTGGGAGATCCCGGTGATCGTCGTCGCCCTGGTCTGGCTCGTGTTCGAGCTGCTGCTGTTCCGCGACGCCTCGTTCGTGGAGCCGTGGATCTACGTCCTCATCATGCTCGCCCTGGGCGCCGCCTACCTGGCCTACCTGCTCGCCACCAAGGGCGTGAAGGGCCTGGCGATGCCGGACATGCACTCCATCGACGCGGCCCTGACCGCCGACACGACCGGAACCGGCGCCGGGACCGGGCCCGGGATCACCGGGGACGAGAGCGCGGAGGGGAGGCACCGACGGTGACCGTCGTACTGGCGATAGACCAGGGAACCTCCGGCACCAAGGCGATCGTCGTCGACGCCGGCGGCGAGGTGCTCGGCCTCGCCGAGCTGCCGGTCCGTCCCGCCTACCTGCCGGGCGGCGGGGTCGAGCAGGACCCCGGGGAGCTCCTCGCCTCGGTCCTCGACGCCGGCCGCCAGGCCGTCGCGCGGGCCGGGGTGGCGATCGACGTCGTCACGCTGGCCAACCAGGGCGAGACCGTCCTGGCCTGGGACCCGGCGACCGGCACCCCCCTCTCCCCCGCCGTCGTCTGGCAGGACCGCAGGTCCGAGAGCGTCTGCGCGGAGCTGGCCGGGTCCGCCGAGCGGATCGCCGCCACCACGGGCCTGGTCCTCGACCCGTACTTCTCCGCGCCGAAGATGGCCTGGCTGCGCCGGAACGTGACCCGGGAAGGGGTGGTCACCACCTCCGACTCCTGGCTCGTCCACCACCTGACCGGGGAGTTCGTCACCGACGTCGCCACGGCGAGCCGATCGCTGGTCACCCGCCTCGACGACGGCGCGTGGGACCCCGGGCTGCTGGAGCTGTTCGGGCTCGGCACCGAGCGCCTGCCGCGCATCGTCTCCTCCGACGAGGTGGTCGGCCACACCTCCGCGTTCGGCGGGCACGTCCCCGTCGGCGGGCTCGTGGTCGACCAGCAGGCGGCGCTGCTCGCCGAGAACTGCCTGCGGGCCGGCGAGGCCAAGTGCACCTTCGGCACCGGCGCTTTCCTGCTGGCCAACACCGGGACCTCGGCCGCGCGCTCCACCGCCGGGCTGGCCGCCTCGGTCGCCTGGCGGGTCCGGGGGGAGACCTCGTACTGCTTCGACGGGCAGGTCTACACGGCCGCCTCCGCCGTGCGGTGGATGCAGGATCTCGGCTTCGTCACCGCCGCGGCGGACCTCGACACGGTCGCGGCCGCCGACGCCGAAGGGGTGCTGTGCGTCCCGGCGCTGGCGGGGCTGGCCGCCCCCTGGTGGCGTCCCGACGCCAGGGCCTCGTTCTCCGGCATGACCCTCTCCACCGGGCCGGGGCACCTCGTGCTGGCCGTCCTGGAGGGGATCGCGGCCCAGGTCGCCGAGCTCGGCGACCTGGTGGCCGCCGACCTCGGACGGCCGCTGACCCGGTTGCGGGTGGACGGCGGGCTCACCCGGAGCCGGGTCCTCATGCAGGCGGTGGCCGACCTGATGCGGGTCCCGATCGACGTCTACCCCTCCCAGCACGCCACCCCGATGGGCGCGGTGGCGCTGGCCCGCACCGCGCTCGACCCGTCGCTCCCCCTGCGGGACGCGGTGAACGCCTGGGAGCCCAGCACGACGTACGAACCCCGATGGTCCGCGGACCGGGCGGCGGACTTCCGCTCCCGCTGGAGGGACGCCGTCGCCACCGCTCTGACCGAGGAGGCACCACAGTGAACGACATCACGGGAAAGGCCACAGCCACAGCGCCCACCGCGCCCGTCGCGTTCGACGTGGTGGTGATCGGCGCCGGCATCGTCGGCTCGGCCGTCGCCAGGAAACTGGCGGCCCACGAGCTGAGCGTCGCGCTGCTGGACGCGCGCGACGACGTCGGCGACGGCACCAGCAAGGCCAACACCGCCATCCTGCACACCGGGTTCGACGCCAAGCCCGGCACGCTCGAGTCCCGGCTGGTGCGCGAGGGCTACCACCTGCTGTCCGACTACGCGGCGCGGACCGGCATCCCGGTGGAGCGCACCGGGGCCGTACTGGTGGCCTGGACCGCCGAGGAGCTCGACGCGTTGCCGGGACTGCGCGAGAAGGCCGAGCGGAACGGATACGACAGGACGGAGATCATCGACTCCGCCGAGGTGTACCGGCAGCTCCCCCACCTCGGCGAGGGGGTCCTGGGGGGACTCACCGTCCCCGACGAGTCCATCGTCTGTACCTGGACCACCAACCTCGCCCTGGCCACGGACGCCGTCGGCCGCGGGGTGACACTGCTGCTGAACCGGGCGGTCCTGGCGGCCGAGGACCTCGGCGGCGCGACCGTGCTGCGCACCTCCGGCGGGGACGTGAGGGCCCGCTGGGTCGTCAACGCCGCCGGGCTCGGCGCCGACGTCGTCGACCGGCTGTTCGGCCACGACCGCTTCACCGTCACGCCACGGCGCGGTGAGCTGGTGGTCTACGACAAGCTCGCCCGCCCACTGGCCGACAAGATCATCCTTCCGGTGCCCAGCTCCCGGGGCAAGGGTGTGCTGATCAGCCCCACCGTCTACGGCAACGTGCTGCTCGGCCCCACCGCCGAGGACCTCACCGACCGCACCGACACCGGGACCTCGGAGAAGGGACTGGAGTTCCTGATGGCCAAGGGCGAGAAGCTGATGCCCGACCTGCTGCGGGAGGAGGTCACCGCGACCTACGCCGGGCTGCGCGCGGCCAGCGACCACCCGGACTACCTCATCGAGGCCGACCCGGAGCGGCGCTACGTCCTGGTCGGCGGGATCCGCTCGACCGGCCTGACGGCCGGCATCGCCATCGCCGAGTACGTCGCCGAGATCGCCCGCGACGCGGGCCTGGCGCTCGTGCCCCGCGAGGACCTGCCGGAGCCGCCCCGCATGCCCAATCTCGGGGAGGCGACCACGCGCCCCTACCAGGACGCCGCCAGGATCGCCGCCGACCCCGCGTACGGCAGGGTGGTGTGCTTCTGCGAGCGGGTCACCGCGGGCGAGATCCGCGACGCGTTCCGCTCGCCGATCCCGCCGGTCGGCCTGGAGGGGCTCCGCCGCCGCACCCGGGCGATGAACGGGCGCTGCCAGGGGTTCTACTGCGGCGCCGAGATCGGCAGGCTGATGGAGTGCCGGGGCGAGAGCACCCGTGACGGCGGGGGCGTCCGCGACGGTGAGGACGAGGGCACCGGCGGACATCACCACACACCGCTGGAGGCCCGACGATGACGACCACCGGCGCGACCCGCGCCACCGACGCGACCGACGTCACCGTCCTCACCCCGGCCGTCGTCGTCGTCGGCGGCGGACCGGCCGGGCTGAGCGCCGCCCGTGAGCTCGCGCCGAGGGTCGACGGCGACGTGCTCGTCCTCGACCGGGAGGACACCGCCGGGGGCATCCCCCGGCACAGTGACCACCCCGGCTACGGGATCAGGGACATGAGGCGCTTCATGAGCGGGCCCGCCTACGCCAGGAGGCTCGTGCGGGAGGCCGAGGCCGCCGGGGCGACGATCCGGACGGGCGCCACCGTCACGCACTGGGCCGGTGACCTCGCGATCGAGGCCACCACCCCGCAGGGGCGCATCCGGGTCGAGGCACGGGCCGTCGTCCTGGCCACCGGCGCCCGCGAGCGCCCGCGCGCGGCGCGCCTCATCCCCGGCGACCGCGCCCACGGCGTCTACACCACCGGCCACCTGCAGAACCTCGTCCACCTGCGGCACGGCAAGGTCGGCAAGAGGGCCGTCGTCGTCGGCGCGGAGCTCGTGAGCTGGTCGGCCGCGCTGACGCTGCGCGAGGCCGGTTGCCGGACCGTCCTGATGACCACCGAGTACCCCCGCGCCGACTCCTACGCCCTGTTCAGCGTCCCCGGCAGGGTCCTCTTCCGGACGAGGGTCGCCACCCGCACCCGGGTGACGAAGGTCATCGGCCGGCCGGAGCTCGAGGCGGTCGAGATCGAGGACATCGACACCGGCCGCAGGCGGGTCGTCGCGTGCGACACACTCGTCCTCACCGGTGGCTGGATCCCCGACCACGAGCTGGTACGCGCCGCCGGGATCGCCCTGGACCCCGGCACGAACGGCCCCCTGGTCGACGGCGCGCTGCGGACCGAACGGCCCGGCGTGTTCGCCGTCGGCAACCTGCTCCACCCGGTCGACACGGCCGACATCGCGGCGATCGACGGCGCCCACGTGGCCGGCTCGGTCCTCGCCTGGCTGGACGGGCGGACCCCACCGGTCGACCAGGTACGTCTCCTGGCCGACGCCCCCTTCCGCTGGGTGGCACCGGAGATCTTCCGCCCCGCCGACCCCGCCCCGGCCCGCCACCGGCTCCTGCTGTGGAGCGACCGCTACATCCCGTTCCCCCGGATCGTCCTGCGGCAGGCGGGAGAGGTCGTCGCCCGCAGGCGGGTGTGGTGGCCCGTGGCCCCCGGCCGGGTGTTCCGCGTCCCGACGGGAATCCTGTCCGGGATCGACCCGGAGGGCGGTCCCGTGCACATCGGCGTGGAGTCCTGACCCCCGCCGGCGGAGGTGGGGGCCGGTGACCCCACGGCGTGGCCCGCCGGCTTGACCTTGACACGGTGACAAGGTCTTCACTGTGGCCGAGGAGGTGGTCACCATGACCTTGCCGGAACAGGAAACGGACACGATTCGAGCTCTCCAGGGCCTGGAGGACGGCCGCTCGTCGGTGCGGCTGCGGGCCGCGCTGGCGGCCGGCACGACCCCCGACCCGCGGCTCGTCGACACGCTCGTCGAGCGGTGCGCGGTCGAACCCGACTTCTACGTACGCGACATGCTCACCTGGGCGCTCACCCGCCACCCGGCGTCGGCGACGCTCCCCAGGCTCGTCGACGAGGTCCGCTCGGAGCGCGCGCAGGCACGGAGTCAGGCGTTGCACACGCTGTCCAAGATCGCAGACCGGCGGGCGTGGCCGGTGATCACGCGGGAGCTGCTGGCCGACGCCGACGACGAGGTGGCGCGGAGCGCGTGGCGGGCGGCGGCCGTGCTCGTCCCCGAAGGGGAGGAGGCCGAGCTGGCCACGGCGCTGTCGGCACAGCTCGGCCGCGGCGGACGGGAGACCCGGCTGAGCCTCAGCCGGGCGCTGATCGCGCTCGGCGAGGTGATCGTGCCGGCCCTGCGTACCGCGAGGATGGATCCCGACCCGGACGTGCGCGCGCACGCGGTCGCCACGGAACGGCTGCTGGGCGATCCGGACGCCGGGTTCGAGTTCGCGATCGAGGAGGCGAAGCGCGTCGTGGCCCTCGGCGGGAAGGACCGGGAGGAGTGATGAGCGGTGCTGATCGGTGAGGTGGCACGGCGCTCCGGGGTCAGCGCCCGCATGCTCAGGCACTACGACGCGCTCGGCCTGGTGCGGCCGACGGGCCGCAGCGGCGCCGGCTACCGGGAGTACTCCGACGAGGACATCCGGCGGATCTTCCACATCGAGAGCCTGCGGTCGCTGGGACTGTCGCTGCGCGACGTCGGCCGTGCGCTCGACGACCCCGGCTTCGCGCCCTCGGAGCTCGTCGACGACCTCGTCCGCAGGACGCGGGAACGCATCGCGGCCGAGACGGAGCTGCTCACGCGCCTGAGCCGGATCTCCGCCGCCGAGCCCGGCGACTGGCGCGACGTCCTCCAGGTCGTCGCGCTCCTGCGGGAGCTGGGGTCGAAGAGCGCCGAAAAGCGCCAGCGCGCGGCGCTGTCCTCGGCAGAGGAGGGCGCGGCACCGGTGGAGGCGCTGGTCGAGGCGGTGCTGGGCGAGACGGACCCGCACGTCGCCGGGGCCCTTCGATGGGCTCTGGCACGATCGGGCACCGCCGGGCTGGCGCCGCTGGCCGACGGCCTCGCCTCACCGGTCGCCGAGGTGCGCAAGCGTGCCGTCCAGTCCGTCGCGGAGATCACCGGCGACGAGGCGACCGCACTGCTGCGGGAGGCCCTCGCGAACCCCGACGCCGTGGTCCGCGGGTACGCGGCCCTGGCGCTCGGGGCGCGCGGGGTGGCCGACGCGGTCCCGGCACTCGTCGACATGGTCGTCGAGGGGACGAACGACGTCGACGCGGCCGACGCGCTGAGCGCGCTGGCGAGCCGTGCCGCGCAGGCCGACCGGATCGCCGGCGCGCTCGTCGATCGCCTCTCCGGTGGCCCCGTCGAGGCGCCCGCGCGCCGGCGGCTGACACAGGCGCTCGCGGACATCCCGGGGATCACGGCGACACGTGCCCTCACTGACCTGTCCCACGACGAGGACCGGGCGGTCGCGCTCACCGCGACGTACATCCTGGGGATACGCGACGCGCGTTGAGAAAGCCTCGCTGACGCGATCCGGTGTTCCGCGCCTCGAAGGCCCCCGGGAGCCGTCCTGCGGGGGCCGGCTCCGGCCTCACGGCCAGGCCTCCAGCTGGAACCAGACGGACTTGCCGTAGGGGTTGAGGCTCCAGCCCCAGTTGCGGGAGAGGTCGCGGACGATGGCCAGGCCCCGGCCGGAGGTCTCCAGGTCACCGGCCCGTCTCAGCCGGGGGACCATGATGCAGGAGTCGTGGACGTCCACGACGAGCAGCTCCCCCTCCCGGCCGACCGTGACACGGACGGGGCCTGCGGCGGCGACGTCCGGGGAGCCGTACGCGAGCGCGTTGGTGACGAGTTCGGAGGCCAGAAGTTCGGCGATTTCGGGAATGCCCTCGGCCGTGTTCCAGTCGACGGCGATGTCGCGCACGAACCGGCGGGCCGAGGCGACACATCTCGGGGCGCGCGGTATCCACCTCTCCCCCAGCGGGGAAAGGCCAGGATTCATCGTGTGACGGCGTTCGGTCAGGGCCGCGCTCGCACGAAGTGCCTCTTCCATGATTTCTTTCTCCGTTCCGGATTTCCTGTGTCCAGGGTGCCGAAACGCCACTACTCTTGGTCACGAAACGCTTACCGAGCGTGCGGGGTGGAGTTCACGCTTCTTTTGTTGAACTCCGGCAAGGAGGTCGTCATCGCCAATTTCTATACGCCTCAGGCGATCTGGGGCAGGGAGTTGTGCCACTACCGCAAGGCAGCCGGTCTCACCCAAGGCCAGCTCGCCGAGAGGATCCACTTCAGCGAGTCCCTGATCAGCGGCGTGGAGACGGGGCAGCTCCCGGCCAGCCCGGAGTTCGCCGAGGTCTGCGACGTGGCCCTCGCGACAGATGGCGCCCTGGGCCGCCTCCTGGACTGGAGGAAAGGACGATCCTTTCCTCCGTGGTTCGGGAAGTGGCACGACAAGGAGCAGGTGGCGACCACTGTCCGGACCTACCAGCCTCTACTGATTCCTGGGCTGCTTCAGACCGACGCATACGCCCGCGCGGTGCTCCGGGGGGACGAGGTGGCGGTGGAGGCGCGCATGCATCGTCAGGTCATCCTCTCCCGAGAGGATCCACCGCCTCCGACGTACCGGTGCGTGGTCGACGAAGGAGTTCTTCATCGTCCGATCGGCGGCCCCGAAACGATGAAGGGTCAGCTGGAGCATTTGATTTCGGTGGTCAATCCACGGCTGAGTGTTCAGGTGATCCCTCACGGGATGCATTCGGGCTTGATGGGCGGATTCGCCATTGCCACTCTGGAAGGAGGAAGCGACGTACTGTATGCGGAGACGGCCGTACGAGGTCTCATCACAAGCGAACAAGAAGACGTCACGGTCGCCGTCGAGCGTTTCGAGGCCATCCGGACCGAAGCGCTGCCGTTGAGCATGTCCATCGAGCTCATCCAGAGGACGGTAGAGGAAAAGTGGACCTGAGTAACGTCACGTGGATCAAATCAAGCCTGTCCGGCGACAACGGCGGCGACTGCGTCGAGGTCGCCAAGCTCGGGAACGCCACCGGCCGCCCCGGCCTGGTCGCCGTACGCGACTCCAAGGACCCCGGCGGCCCCGCGCTCCTGTTCACCCCAGCCGAATGGGGCACCTTCGTCGACCGTGTGAGGACCGACGGTCTCGGCCTCGGCTGACAGCGCGTGTGACCTCGGCCCGGCGATCTACGAACACCGAGCCCTTTTCAACCTGACGGTGCTGGTCAGCGTAGGTATAAGGAGGGTGGGGCCTGCCCGCGTCGCCCGGGGCGCTGCACGAGCCGGCCTCGGCCCGGCGGACCGGCATGATCGACGCTCTCAGCGGCATCGGCGTCCGGGAACCATGGCCCGCCGCCGGCACCGTGCCCGACTACCTCGCTCGACTGATCTTCAGGTTCAGGATGGCGGTGCCGTCGGTGATGTCCTTGACAGTCATCAATTGCTGGGTGAAATCACGGGGGAAGTCTGGTTTTCTCGAGCACGATTCGATGATCCATCCACCGTTGTCGGCCTGGAAGAAGGCAGCTGTGCAGCCCTTCTTGACGGTCATGATCAGAGTAGGCCCCGTAGCGGAGGGCACGGCTATTTCAACGCCGCGGGCCTTGACCTTCTTTATCCTGAAGGAACTGAAGCTGAGCCGAGCATCGAACAACTTGATCGTGACCGGTTTGGACACGGCGATCTCACACTTACCGTCGGAACAGGCCTTGTAGTTCGTACCGTTCCGGGCGCTGGGCCGTGCCGGGGTCGGGGTCGGGACAGGCCCGGTCGCCGAACTGCTGGGCGGGGAACCGGTTCCGCTCTTCGAGGCAGTGTGCGACACGCTCGCGGAACCGGCGCCACCACCCTGAGAGCTGCCGCAGCCCACCGAGACGGCCGCCGCCAGAAATGCACATGCTGCGGCGATCAGACGCAACGTCAGGGTTGTCATGCCGCCATGCTGCACCGGCCTCACCGAGACCGGTCCCGAGCCCCCATGACCGGTGACGAGTATGTGGCAGGCATCATCCCACCGTACAACCGTTGTACTGACTGACGCCGGATCGCGTATTCGTGCTCCGTCGTCGACGTCTCATCACCGCCGATAGCCGTTTCCACCCGGCTTTCGGCGAGTACCACGTCGACGACGTCCTGGACGGAGGGCCGGCGTGGAACGGTAGCGGCTGACCACAGGCCATCAAGGTCGTTTGTCGCCCAAGACGAAAAAGGCCCGGTCTTGGCCACCACCCCCTCCCACCTGAGAACGAGTTGTGAGGCGTTCAGCGCTCTCTCGGCTGAGCGGCGACTCGGCGATCTGGGCGTTCGCCGGCGCCCGGAGCGTCCGGGCGCTCACCACCCGCCGGCATGCCGCCCGGTCACCGGCCTGGGTCCCGCTCTCCCTGGCCTTCGTCGCCTCGGGATCGCTGTTCGCCCGGGGGTGCTGGAAGCTGTCCGTGGCGGTGTTGCGACCGCACCGCCGGACGGGTCAGCCCTCGGCGGTGAGAGCGACGGCGATCTTCTTCAGTTCGCGGTCGACCTTCTCGGGATCGTCGAGGTCCGCGGCGTAGACGGAGCTGAACGTCACCTCGACCCGCCGCCCCTCTCCCACGCTCAGGAAGATGGAGGGGGTGCCCCTCGTCCCGTCCTCTCCGGCCGACTGCGTGATCAGGTAGGCGGTCGTCCTGCCGCCGACGGCCACCTCCTTCCCGGTTCCCCGCTCACGGTATTCGCGGACCCTCTCGTCGACCCCCTGGACGGTCCGGCCCTCGTAGACGTGGATCTGGACGCAGTAGGCGCCGTTCTCGTCGCCGTCGTAGTTCCACGAGGTCGTGTAGCTGTCGCCACGGACCAGGGACCAAGTGGACCAGCGCAGGCCGGCGGGCAGGTAGCCGACCCTGAGGCTCCCGAAAACCCTCCCGTCGCCCAGGTCGCCGAGATCGGTGCGCTCGGGCGCCGGGGGCGGCCCGCTGTCGTCGACGGCGGGAGGTTCCGGCACGGCCTCGGCGGTGGCGCTCGGGGGCGGCATTCCGGGGACCGTGATCCGCGCGGCGGGCTCGGGTCCCCGTACGGCCGGGTCTCCCGGGCCGAGGGTCAGGGAGAGGGAGGTCACCGTGCCCGCGACGGCCACGGCCACGGCCAGGGCGGTGAGCCTGATCCGGTTGGCCCTCCTCCTCCGCGCGGCCCGCAGGACCCGGTCCAGAAGGTCGGGCGGGGCGTGCAGCCTCGCGACCTGGTCCGCCATGATCTGCCGCAGGCCGTCCTCGGGCGCGCGGAGGTCACTCTCAGACGTGGACATTCCCAATCACTCCTTCCGCCGCTTCCGGGACGATCGCCGCGCGGAGCTTGGCGAGCGCCTTCGACGCCTGACTCTTCACCGTGCCCGTCGAGCAGCCGAGGATCTCCGCCGTCTGCGCCTCGCTGAGGTCCTCCCAGTACCTCAGGACGACCACCGCGCGCTGCCGGGGCGGCAGCGCGCGCAGGGTGTCCATGAGAAGGTGACGCAGGTCGACGTCGGTCTCACGCGCCGCGGACTCCGGCGGGGTGTGCATGGGGATGACCCGCATGATCGCCCGGCGCCGGGCGCGGCTGATGGAGGCGTTGACGATGATGCGGCGGAGATAGGGCTCGGGGTTGTCGTACCGCACGCGGTCCCAGTTCCGGTAGGTACGCTCCAGCGCCGTCTGCAACAGGTCCTCGGCCTCCTTCTCGTCGCCGCACGCGAGGTAGGCGACCCGCAACAGGCTCGTGCCGCGCGCGGCCACGAACGCGGCGAACCCGTTGTCGTCGGCGCCGCTCACGGCTGTCCGTCCAATGTCATGCCCCCTAATACGCCTGCGCCGTATCGCGCGTTGCCTACGCCCGCCCCCGGCGAGCTCATATCCTGACAAATCACACAATTAGCGATAAGTAGCTAAAAGTTTCTTGGCACGCAAAATCAAGACCGTACGGGGCAACCTCTCGGAGGGGTCGGGCGTATAAGGGGTCATGAAATGGCATGACCGAATAGACCGTATAGAGCAGACAAAGGCCGCGACCTCTCCGGTCCGGCTGCTGGTCGCGCTCGGGGTCGCCCTGGCCGCGGTATACGCGCTCGCCCCGCCCGTCCCGGCGAGCGCGCCGGAGCTGCGGCCCGCGGCCGCGTCCCGCGCGGTGGCGGACCCGCCGGGGGGCGCCTACTGGCACACACGGGCGCTGTGGGCGGCCGTCCATCCCCGGCTGATGGGGAGCGGTTCCAACCGCTATCACGTGGAGGTGCGGCACGTCTCCGAGGGTTGGATCACCCCCGGGGGCAAGGAGTGGTCCGGGCACCGGTCGCTGGGGGCACGGCCGAAGAGCGCGGCCGACAGGCGGGCGTGGCGCCGCGACGGCTCCCCGACCACGTGGAGGCGGACCGCGGACGGCAGGATCGGCCGGTTGTCCAGCCTTCCGGACAAGGGCAGCGTCGGCCCGACGAAGGGCGGCCCGGACGTGTTCTTCCTGGCCGACCAGCAACTGTCGTACGAGGAGCTCCAGCGGTTGCCGGCCGACCCCGCCGGGCTGAGGGCCTGGATCGAGAAGGCCGTGCGGACCCCGAGGGCGGACCCGACCGCGAACGTCCCCGAAGAGGCCGTCGACGAGTATGTGAGGGGGACGCTGGTCACGCTGTACCAGCTCCCTGTGCCGAGGAACGTCCGTGTCGCGGCCTACCGCGCGCTGCCGGCGATGCCCGGCGTCCACGTCCGGGGGAAGGCGAAGGACGCGCTGGGTAGGACGGGTGAGCGCCTCTCCTTCGACCACACGCGGGCCCGCGGGCACAAGGACACGGCGCTCAGGAGCGAAGTGATCGTCGACACCGGCGCGATGCTGCTGATGGCTCACGGGGTGAGGACCACCGTCGGCGGCAAGCCGTTCCCGAACAAGACGTGGACCGAGACCATGCTCCACGTCGGCTGGACCGACAGGGCGCCGTCGGTCCCCGCCCTGCCGTGACCGGCCGACCGCACCTACCGATCCACGCTCTCCCGCCAAGGGGCATTCGCGATCCGGGCCCGGCAGGCTCCGGGATCGCGTCTTGGGACGAGCACACCATGCGAACGGGGGACTTTCGTTGAAGGGGAAGATTCGCAGGCTGCCCGCGAACGCGGCGCTGTGGTCACTGAGAACGCTCAACGCGAGAAGGGCACGGCGGGCGGGCGCGCCCGACACGGGAACGGTCAGGATCCTGCTGCACCACGCCCACGGGATGGGCGGCACGATCCGGACCGTGCTGAACCTCGCGGGATACCTGGCGCGGGAGCGGGACGTGGAGATCGTCAGTGTCGTCCGCGCGGCCGAGGAACCGTTCTTCCCGATCCCGCCGGGCGTGCGGGTGTCGTTCCTGGACGACAGGGTCGGACCGCGCGGCCCGGTGGCCGCGCTGCTCTCCCGCTTCGCCAGCAGGCTGGTCCCCGAGCAGGAGAACATCCGCCAGGCCGTCACGCTCTGGACCGACCTGCGCCTGCTGCGCTTCCTGCGTTCCCTGCGCGGTGGCGTGCTCATCGCCACCCGCCCGGCGTACGCCCTGGCCACCGCCCTGCTCGCGCCGCCCGGCGTCATCACCATCGGCCAGGAGCACGTCACCCTGCAGACCCACAAGCCCGAGATGCTGCGGCTCATCAAGAGGCGGTACGGCAGGTTCGACGCGTTCGTCACCCTTACCGAGGCCGACCGGGAGCAGTACGCCGCGTTGCTGAAGAAGAACGCCCCCCGGCGGCTGCTGCGCATCCCCAACGCCGTCCCGCCCCTGGCCGGAGACGTCTCCACGCTGCGGGAGAGGACGGTCGTCGCCATCGGCAGGGTGGTGTACGCCAAGGGCTTCGACCGCCTGGTCAAGGCCTGGAAGCACGTCGCCGAGGCGCACCCGGACTGGGTCCTGCGCATCTACGGTGGCGGCACCCCGGAGCGGGAACAGCGGTTGCGCGAGCGGATCGAGGAGGCGGGCCTGTCCGGGAAGGTCCTCCTGATGGGCAGCAGCAAGGAGATCGGCGAGGAACTCGCCAAGGCGTCGGTCTACGTGGTCAGCTCCCGCTACGAGGGCTTCGGCATGACCATCCTGGAGGCGATGAGCAAGGGGGTGCCCGTGGTCAGCTTCGACTGCCCGCACGGCCCTCGCGAGATCATCACCCATGAGCACGACGGTCTGCTGATCCGCTCCGGCAAGGCGGCCGCGCTCGCCGAGGGGATATGCCGCCTGATCGAGGACGAGGAACTGCGCCTGAGGCTCGGCGGCAACGCGCTGCGTACCGCCTCCCGCTACGACCTCGACGCCGTCGGCGCCGAGTGGGACGCGCTGCTGGCGGACCTGGGCGGGAGTCCCCGTCTCCGGTCCTGCTCCCTGGGCACCACGACATGGTGACCGGGCAGGACGGGCTCGCCCGGGCGAGATCGCGTTCTCCCAGGCAGCGTAGGGCGCGGGAGCGCGTTTCGGGTGCGGGTGTCGAGGCCGGGAGGTCGGCCGTCGGCGGATTGTCCCGCCGGGGTGAGAACGCCGACGCCGGCACCGTCGTAGCCAGAGTCGGCCAGGGTGGGCAGGACTCCGGCCGGGGCTTCGTACAGCGCCCCCAGGTCGTGTGCGCGGGCGGCGGTCAGGTCGTGCACCGATCCGGGCTCGACGGCCGACAACCACAGCGGCAGGGCACAGGGCGCGGACAGCGCCTGGACGTTACCGCCGTGGTGACCGAGTCTTTCCGGAGTACCGCAGGTCGATGAGATCGCCTTCGACGCTGGTGGTCTTCGCGGCGCAGCGGTCGGCGGCCGGTGCGGTCGGGAAATCAACGCAACCCCATCGCCGCCTGTTCGAAACGGGTCAACGACCGAGAGCCCGAGCGGGTGCCCGGTCGGCGACCGACCGGCAACAGCGGGGAGAGGTGGCAAACCGGCTTCCGCGGGACGTCGGACGTGACTCGATAGGTGATCACGTGGGGCTTTCTGGACCGAAGAAGACTTGTGGCGAGACCTCTTCTACCGAAAGCTCCACGTCTATTCAGGGCATCGTGATTCATCCCGATTCATGGCTGCCGACGTCACCTTGAAGGCATCGAATCACAACCACCCTTATTGATCTTGCCGAGACCGCCTCAATGTCACGTCATATGTCGCATTCGGTTCTCCACTTGGCTTGAGCGCCGCTGCCGCACAGGTGCGGGTTACCCTCGCCGGTTGGAGACCTCTTGCGCAGCACGCCGGTGTCCACGCGCTCAAGAACGAACGAATCACCCTGGCGGGGCTCTGGATGGCCGGCTACCACCCGGCCGGCCTCGTCCTTGTAGACCACGGTGGACACCGTACCGATCAGCCCCTGGGGATCCATCCTGAAGATGAGTTCAGCGTGGCCCGCGCACATGCCGTTCCCGGCCGGGCAGGGCCCCGCATTCCACACTTGGGTACCGCGTAGGTCCGGACCGATGGTCATGCTCAGGCCGTGAACCCGCCATTTGCCGACGAAGGGCAGGTGACTACGGTCACGCCCGCGTGGCAGTTCGACTGTGCCGTCGTCGCGGATGACGAGGATCTCGTGCGGAGTACGCACCGTGATGAACCCATCGGCTATGCCGAGCACCGCTGCCGCAGCTTCCTCGTAGGGCAGGCTCATCGACCATGCCCGGCGCATGTCCGGCCGCGTCAGCCCTTCGAGGAGGGTACTCGTGGGCTGGTCACCGGTGTACTGGTCGGTGACCATGAAAACGCGCTTCCCGTCATGACTGAAGCTGGGACCGGCCGCGGGCTGGTCGGGGACGAGCCAACTCGCGATCTGCCGCTTCGCACCGACATCCATGATCACGCCGAGTTTCGTGGTGCTGTTCACCCAGGACCAGGCGACCATCTGCGCCCCATCGCCGGATAGACCGCCGAGCACGGCGGAAAAGTCCACATCGATTGCTTCGGGCGCGGCGGGGGCGGCCCACCGCACCCAGTACGCATCGGCCAACGCCACAACGGTACGGTCATCGGACGCGAATCCCAGGAAGTTGTACCCCTCAGCCTGCGGCAGACTGCTCGCGTCGAAGATCGTGCGCCTGCGAGCGCTCAGGTCATACAGGGAGGTTGCGGACGGATCGACGAGCAGTAGCCGGTCACCGGCACGATTGAAGAACAGCCCCTTGCCCGAAGTGGGCAGCCTGGTGATCCGCCGGCCTGAGCCGACGTCCCACAAGGTGGCCCGCTTCATTCCACCGGAAGCGGCCAATTTGGTGCCGTCGCGTGACAGCTCCAGCACCTCCACCTCACCTTCCGGCCGGAGCCGAATCACCTCACGCCTTGTCGCCAGATCCCACACCACGACCAGGTCCGAACCGTAGGCGATGGCGGCCCTGCCACCCTGGACCGCTGTTCTCGTGGGAGGCGAAACGTACTGGCGGCCGATCGCAACCGGAGTCTGCAAGATCGCATGCAGTTGCCGGGAGAGCGGAACGGCGACGGGTGCGGGCGGGGCCGATGATGCGGTGGGCTCCGCGCTGCACGCACCACACAGTGCCAACATCAAAGCAACAGCAGGTGCCGCGGTACGCAACATGGCTCCTCCTAGCCGCGGGGGATCAACGTGGGGTCCCCGGTGTCGGAATAGACGTAGTAACGGGCGTACGCGCTGGTGTCGCGCAACGCCACGGAGGATTTGGCGCCGTCCGCGTAGGCGGTCACGGCCAATGTGAAGCCGCCCCGGTCCACAGGCAGGGACTTGAGTGGCCCACCCGTGGTGTACTCGACGATGATTTCGAAGACGCATGAGCTGCGAAGGGTGCGTGCCTCCATGCTGATGACTTGCTGTTCGCCATCCGCAAGGAAGATTGATTTGGCTAGTTCACCGTGGAAATAGTCCGGGCTCTTGGCACCGATGGGCGCATAGACTTGCGCGCGCGGGTTGGGGCTGTCCAGATCAAAAGAAAACCGGGCATTTTCACGTGGTCCCGCCCCTGGCTGACGATGCAGAAGCGTTCCGGTCAACGGCCGTGAGCACTGCGACTTCAACCACATGCCAGTAACGGTGACGCCGCGCTTGGTGGTGCCGACCAATATGATGCTCACCGGAAGCAGGAGCGGATCAACCGCCCCGCGCGCTCGCATGGCCGGGGCATCGCCTTCCAGCCCGGCTACTTCCCGTGCCTGCGCGGGGGTGAACATCTTCTTGTCGCGGAAGACCCAGTCGCTGCCCTGCAAAGATGACTCGCGTCCCACTCCCAGAACGCGTGCGGTGAGAGCAGGTCCGCTGGTGGCCACGGGCGTGGACCGGTGCAGTTCGAACGCCACAGAACCGGCCAGCAGAACGGTCGCGGCGATGCCCGCCGTGACGCGGAGTGGCTTACGTATCCATTCCCTGGTCCGCAGACGATGGGTGATCAAGGCCGACAGGCCGGAGGCGATGATCACCAGTGCCCACACGAAAGAGTTCGTCTTGTATTCGGTGGCGATATTCACCACGACGGCGATGGCGATGGGCAATAAAGCGAAGACGACCTCCAAGGTGATATTCGCAGCGCGTCTCGACGTGTCCTCGCTCCGCTGAATTCTCCAGCACGCGTCGGCCCACGCATCCACCTTCCGGTCGACCTCGTTCGGGACGACACCGCCCGCGAGCAGGCAAGCGCGCACCCCGCTGAGCACCAGCTCGCGAGATGGCCTGGCCAATCGTTTGTCGCCAAATACCTGCCACGGAGCGGTCAATTCCGGCACCAGCTCACGCAGCGTGCCGTGTTTTGGCTGATCGGCCCATGCGTGCAGGTCCGCGAGCCTTTCATATAATTCGTCCCAGCCGTGTACCCCCTTCGGGCCGGGCGGCGGCATCCGCTGTCTCATCGTCCTCCTATCGCATCCGCACCTACATCCTTATATCTTAAAAAAGAGGGCAACGTTCCCGAAATCACGCATCAGGCATGCTTTCGGCTAAGAAGATCAACCACAGCCGATCACTGTGAACGCGAAATCCATGAATCCTTTTCATATTCGGGCGGTCTATACGACGCGGTGATTTTGGAGGACAGCGATGGTCTTGAGCAGTGGCCCGCCCTGGCGTGGCTGCAGCGGATCTCGAGCAGGGCGAATTCACGTTCGCCGAGGCAACACAGGGCACGCAGAAGCCGGTTGCGGGTGTGGTTGCCGGCGCTGAGGACGCGGTTTCTCCCGGGTTGTTCGATCGGGGTGCGGATACCGATTCCGGCGTCGTTGTCGGCGAGGGTGGGGCCGCGTGCGGTGGCGGCGTGCAGCGCACCCAGGACGTGGATGCGGGTGACGGCCAGGTCATGGACCGTGAGGACCTCGGTGCCTTCGTGAACGTAGCGGTAGGCGGTGGCGCGCGGGAGAAGCGATGGTCGCGGCCGAGTTCGCAGACGTCACGCTCGCCGCGAGACCGGCGCAGCACCATGACCACTTGGCGAAACGGGGTCAGGGCTCGGTTCCCGGCAGGGGGTGGCGCGCAGGCGGCGTTCGTCGTGCAGGAGTCGGGCGAGGTGGTGAACGAGCGCGAGACAGACGTCGAGCGTGGCACGACGAGCGATCACGTGAAGCCTTCCGGCCGATCGGGTTTCTTGTGACGAGAGCTGTTCCACCAGAGGCTCAACGCCTGTTTCCGGCCTTCGGCGGCTCCTCCCGAAAGGCCGGTAACGCCGCTGACAGCGTCCGATGGCCGTCTCCTCCGGCCATGTCGAGCGCAAGACGGGGCTCGTCATCGGCGGCCCGGTGCGGTTGCCGGTGGCGTGGAGCCACCGGGTGAAGGGCGCCCTTCATGTGACCTCACGGGGCGTCCTCCTCCCGTTCCGGAGCGATCGTGACGGTCGCCGGGAACGAGGAGGAGGCCGCCGGGGATCGACGCCGATCTCGTGGCGGTACGTCAGGCGCCGTCCGCGTCCCGCCGGACGAGCCTGACCACGACGCTCTTGGAGGTGGGGGTGTTGGAGGTCTCCGCGACCGAGTCCAGCGGCACCAGCACGTTGGTCTCGGGGAAGTACGCGGCACAGCAGCCGCGCGCGGTCGGGTAGGCGATCACGCGGAACGCCTCGGCCCTGCGCTCGCCGTCGGGCCACTCGCTGACCAGGTCCACCATGTCGCCGTCGGAGAGGTTCCGCTCGGCCAGGTCCCCGGCGTGCACGAAGACCACCCGGCGCCCGCCGCGCACGCCCCGGTAGCGGTCGTCCATGCCGTAGATCGTGGTGTTGTACTGGTCGTGGCTGCGGACCGTCTGCAGCAGCAGCCGCCCCGGCGGCACCCGCAGCACCTCCAGCGCGTTGACGGTGAAGTTGGCCTTCCCCGTCGCGGTCGGGAAGCGCCGCTCGTCACGGGGCGCGTTGGGCAGCGCGAACCCGCCCGGGGCGCGGACGCGGGCGTTGAAGTCGTCGAATCCGGGCACCACCCGGGAGATGCGGTCGCGGATCGCGTCGTAGTCGGCCGCGAACTCCTTCCACGGCACGTGCGGGTCGTCGCCGAACAGCTCCGCCGCCAGCCCGCAGACGATCTCCACCTCGGAGAGCAGGTCGCCGGAGGCGGGGGGCAGCTTGCCGCGGGAGGCGTGGACCAGGCCCATGGAGTCCTCGACGGTGACGAACCACCCGGCGCGGTCCCCGGAGCCGCCGGACCCGCCGGAAGCCCCGCCGGGGCCGGTGTCGCGTTCGGTGCGGCCCAGCGTGGGGAGGATGAGCGCCTCCCGGCCGCAGACCGCGTGGGAGCGGTTGAGCTTGGTGGAGACCTGCACGGTCAGCCGGGCCCGGCGCATCGCCTCCTCGGTCACCGCGGTGTCCGGGGTCGCGGACACGAAGTTGCCGCCCATCGCCACGAAGACCTTGGCGTGCCCCGACCGGAGCGCCCTGATCGCCTCCACGGTGTCGAAGCCGGGCTCGCGGGGCGGCTCGAAGCCGAACTCCTTGCCCAGCGCGTCAAGGAACCAGGCCGGCGGGCGCTCGTAGATGCCCATGGTGCGGTCACCCTGGACGTTGGAGTGGCCGCGCACCGGGCAGACCCCGGCGCCGGGGCGGCCCACGTTGCCGCGCAGCAGCAGGAAGTTCACGACCTCCCGGATGGTCGCGACGGAGTTCTTGTGCTGGGTCAGGCCCATCGCCCAGCACACGATGACCGACTTCGCGCCCAGCACGTCCCGTACGGTCTCCTCGACGGCCGGGCGGTCCAGCCCGGTCGCCTCCTCGACCTCGGCCCAGTCCAGGGAGCGCAGGTCCTTGGCCCAGGCGTCGAAGCCCAGGGTGTGGGCCTCGACGAAGTCGCGGTCGACCACGGTGCCGGGAGCGGCCTCCTCGGCCTGGAGCAGGAGCAGCGACATGGCCTTGAACAGCGCGAGGTCGCCGTTGAGGCGGATCTGCAGGAACCGGTCGGCCAGCGTCGTGCCCCTGCCCACCAGGCCGGAGATCCGCTGCGGGTTCTTGAAGCGCAGCAGCCCCGCCTCGGGCAGCGGGTTGACCGCGACGATCCGGGCGCCGCCGCGCTTGGCCCGCTCCAGCGCCGAGAGCATGCGCGGGTGGTTGGTGCCGGGGTTCTGCCCGACCACGAAGATCAGGTCGGCCCGGTGCAGGTCCTCCAGCGAGACCGTGCCCTTGCCGATGCCCAGGGTCTGGTTCAACGCCGAACCGCTGGACTCGTGGCACATGTTGGAGCAGTCGGGCAGGTTGTTGGTGCCGAACCTGCGGACCAGGAGCTGGTAGGCGAACGCGGCCTCGTTGGAGGTGCGGCCGGAGGTGTAGAACAGCGCCTCGTCGGGGTCGTCGAGCGCGCGCAGCTCCCGCGCCACGATGGAGAAGGCGTCCTGCCAGCTCACCGGCACGTAATGGTCGGAGCCGGGAGCCCGGTGCATCGGGGAGGTGAGGCGGCCCTGCTGGCCCAGCCAGTGGTCGGTGTGGCGGGCCAGGTCGTCCACGGTGTGCCGGGCGAAGAAGTCGGCGGTGACGCGGCGTACGGTGGCCTCCTCGGCCACCGCCTTGGCGCCGTTCTCACAGAACTCCGCGAGGCTGCGGTGGTCGCCCTCGGGCCAGGCGCAGCCCGGGCAGTCGAAGCCCTCCTTCTGGTTGACCCCGGCCAGGGTCAGCAGCGTGCGGCCGGCGCCCATCTGGGCCTGGGCGGTCGCCAGCGACCGGGTCACCCCCGGGATGCCGGCGGCCCACTCCTTGGGCGGGGAGACCTTCAGGCCGTCCTCGCCGGCCTCGTCACGCGGTGCCTTCCTGGCCATCCCCGGTTCTCCCTTCACGACGGCGTACACGGCGACGCTGTTATACGGCGACGCTACGCCCCGAGGAAGGGGTTCAGGAACCGAGGTAGCGCAGGACGGCCAGGACGCGGCGGCTGTAGCCGGTCGCGTGGGAGAGCTCCAGCTTGTCGAACAGCGCGTTGACGTGCTTCTCCACCGCGCTCTGCGACACGTGCATGGCCTGGGCGATCGAGCCGTTGGTCAGGCCCTGCGCCATCAGCTCCAGCGTCTCACGCTCGCGTACGGTCAGCCTGGTCAGGGGGTCGGCGTGGCTGGTGCGCGCGAGCAGCTGCCGGACCACCTCCGGGTCGAACGCCGCACCCCCGTCCCCCACCCGCTCCAGCGCGTCCAGGAAGTCGCCCACCTGCGCAACCCGGTCCTTGAGGAGGTAGCCCACGCCCTCGACGTTCCCGCTCATCAGCTCGGTGGCGTACCTCTTCTCCACGTACTGCGACAGGACCAGCACCCTGACCCCCGGCCGGTGCCGCCTGATCTCCAGGGCGGCGCGCAGTCCCTCGTCGGTGTGGGTGGGCGGCATCCGCACGTCGACCACCACGACGTCGGGCTCGTGCGCGGCCACCGCCTCGACCAGCGCGACGGCGTCGCCGACGGCGGCGAGCACCTCGTGGCCCTCCTCGGCCAGCAGCCGCACCAGGCCCTCGCGCAGCAGGGTGGAGTCCTCGGCCAGGATCACCCGCACGGCAACTCCGCCACGATCGTGGTGGGCCCGCCGGACGGGCTGGTCACGGTGAGGCGGCCGTCCAGCGCGGCCACCCGCCGCGCCAGCCCCGAGAGCCCGCCGCCCCCGGTGTCCGCCCCGCCCACACCGTCGTCCTGTACGCGCACGACGACCATTGTGTCGTGTCCCGCCTCGTGCTCCGCGTCGTGCGCGCGGACCTCGACGGTGACGGCGGTGGCGCGGGCGTGCTTGGCCGCGTTGGTGACGGCCTCGCTGACCACGAAGTACGACGCCGTCTCCACCGCCATGGGCGGGCGTACCGGCAGGTCGCAGACGACCTTGACGGGAACGGCGGCGCGCTCGGCCACCCCGGCGAGGGCGTCGGCGAGGCCGAGGGAGTCCAGCCCCGACGGGTAGACCCGCCAGGCCACCTCGCGCAGCTCGGCCAGCGCCTGCTGGGCCTGCTCGTGCGCCTGCTCCAGCAGCTCGGGCCGCCCCCTGCGGGCGCGCCCGACCAGCATGGACAGCGCCACCAGCCGTTGCTGCAACCCGTCGTGCAGGTCGCGTTCGATCCTGCGCCGCTCGGCGTCGACGGCCGTGAGCACGCCCGCGCGGCTCTCGGCCAGCTCGGTGATGCGCCGCCGCAGCGCCTCGGTGGGGTCGGATCCGAGCATGCGCGCGGCCAGCCGCCGTTCCAGCGCGTGCACTCCCACCACGCCGGACAGGTCCAGGAACAGCAGCACGAGACCGGCCAGGCCGGCGTAGGCGAGCAGGGGCACGCTGGGCGTCATGCCGTCGAACGGCAGGCCCCTCCCCCAGGACCAGGCCAGCGCCGCGGCGAACCACGCGCCGCAGGCGAGCAGGGCGACCACCAGGCCGCCGAGCACCCCCAGCGGCATCCTGGCCGCGAGGTAGCGCAGCTCCCGCCCGCCGGGGCGGTCCGCGCCGGGCCCGGGGACGACGGGGGCCAGCCCGAGTGCGGCGGGGTCGAGCCGCAGGCGGCGGACCTCGAACACGGCCAGCCGCCGCGCCGCCTCCCGCACGGCCGGACGGCCGGTGAACGGCAGCGCGGGCGGCAGCAGGACGAGGCCGAGCAGAGCGGTGGCCGCGCCGAGGATCACCGTCCACAGCAGCCGCGCCCCCCGCGCGGCGGTACGCGTGCCGCCTTGCCCGCCGTTCGGCCGATCCGTCATGCCCGGAAGACTACGCAAGGCCGCGAAGCGGGCGGAATGAGGCGGGTGGCCGCTCCCGGGGTGCGGAGAACCACACCCCTCTCCGCGCAGAACGGCCGGGACCGGATCGGGATCGGGGACGGAACCGGATCGGGATCAGGATCGGGATCGGGATCGGGATCGACGCCTACGCGTAGGCGTCGAGACCGAGCTTGACCGCGACGGCCAGGCCGCAGGCGGCGGTGCCGAGCTGGAGCGCGCGGCCGGGCAGGCGACGGGCGATCGGCGGCCCGAGCAGGCCGCCCAGGAAGAACCCGGCCGCGAGCGGGACCACCGCCGCCCAGTGCACCGGCCCGAAGAGGGCGAAACCGATCATCGCCACGGCGTTCGCCAGCGAGGACACGACGGACTTGAGGGCGTTGACCCTGACCGGCGCCTGGTCGAGCACGGCCGAGAGCACCGCGAACATGAGGATCCCGCCCGCCGCCCCGAAGTAGCCGATGTAGAGGGCGACGGCGAACATCGCGGCGCGCGCTCCCCACCCGTCCTCGCCGCCGAGTCCCCGCCCCATCCTCGGCGGGAGGACCAGCAGCAGCGAGGCGGCCGCGATGAGCCACGGCGCGATCGCCTCGAACAGGGTGGAGGGGGTCGCCAGCAGCAGCGCCGCCCCGGCCGCCCCGCCGAGCAGGGTCATCCCGCCCAGCCGCGCGACCCTCGCGCCCTGCCCGGTCAGCTCGGGCCGTGAGCCGATGGCCGACCCCACCCCGTGGAACGTCAGCGCCACCGTGTTCGTCACGTTGGCGGCCAGCGGCGGCAGGCCGAACGCCAGCAGTGCCGGGTAGGAGACGATCGAGGCCAGGCTCACCACGGTGCCGACCACCCCGGCGAGCGTCCCGGCCCCCAGCAGCCACAGCGCATCGGTGACGTCCACGGTCGCACAGCCAACCACACCCCCCGGCCGCCGTACGGCACCGCCCCGGACCAGGAGGCCTCGGCGGGAACGGGACGGGCCCGGGCCCGGCCGGCAGGGCGGGATCGGCGCCTCCCCGGTGAGATCGGGGCCTCCCCCGTGAGATCGGGGCCTTCCGCGACGAGATCGGGACCTCAAAGTGAATCTGACCGCGCCCAGCCGCTCGAATGACCGTTCATGGGGCAGAGCCAACAGATGAACGGCGGACGGCAGGGGCTCGGCGCGCTGCGGGAACGGCCACCACCGGACGGATCGGGGACGGCGCGGGCGAGGCGGGCGGCGGGCGCGCTGGGCGTGGCGCTGCTGGGCGCGATGGTCGCCGCGCAGGTCGCCTCGGGGCTGCAGCCCCGGCCGATCGCGCTGACCGCGGTGGTGGTGCTGCTGCTGGCCGGGAGCGCGCTGGCCTTCGCCTCGACGACCCACGGCGCCGTCAGGACCGCCGTGGCGTTCGCCGGCGTGGTCGTGACCGGGTACGCCGCCGAGTGGGTGGGGATCAGGACGGGCGTGCCGTTCGGCGGCTACCACTACACCGATGTGCTGCGCCCGCAGCTCGGCGGGGTGCCGGTGATCGTGGCGCTGGCGTGGGGCGGCATGGGGCTGGCCGCGCACGCGGTGGCCGCCGCGGTGGCGCCGGCGAGCCGGGTGGCGCGCGTCGCGCTGGGAGCGGCGGCGCTGACCGCCTGGGACCTGTTCCTGGACCCGCAGATGCTCCGGCTGGGCCTGTGGGTCTGGCACGACCCCGGCCCCTACCGGGGCGTCCCGCTCAGCAACTTCGCGGGGTGGCTCGTCGTCTCGCTGCTGGTCATGCTCGTGATGGAGCGCGTCCTGGCCGAGCCCGCCGCGTGGAACGCCGGGCTGGTGTCGATCTACACGGTGATGGCGGTCATGGAGACGGTGGGGTTCGCGGCGGTCTTCGACCCGCCGGACCCGCTGGTCGCCGCCGCCGGAGGGGTCTCGATGGGATTGTTCGCAACGCTCGCCCTGCTGTTCAGGAGGCACCGATGCCGGACGTGATCGTGATAGGCGGCGGGGTCGGGGGCATGGTCTCGGCGCTGCTGCTGGCCGGGCAGGGGCACCGGGTGCGCCTGTACGAGCAGCTCCCCCGGCTGGGCGGCAAGCTCGCCGAGCACACCAGGGACGGCTTCACCTTCTCCCTCGGCCCCTCCCTGCTGACCCTGCCCGAGATCTTCACCGGTCTCGGGGTGGAGCTCGACCTGGTGGAGCTCGACGAGCTGTGCCGCTACCGCTTCGCCGACGGCTCGACGCTGGCGGCCCACCGCGACCCGGCCCGGATGGCCGCCGAGGTGGACCGGCTCGCCCCGGGCGAGGGCCGCTCCTGGCTGGCCTTCCACGACTGGGCGCGCACCTGCTTCGAGGCGTCGCGGCGCACGTTCTTCACCGGGCCGCTGACCTCGCCGCCCGCCGAGGCCCGCCTGGCGGACCTGCTGGCGGTGGCCCCGGGCCGCACCCTCGACGGCCTGGCCCGCCGTTTCTTCACCGACCCGCGCCTGCGCCAGTACGTCGGCCGTTACGCGACCTACGCGGGCTCCGACCCGTACCGGGCGCCGGCCGCGCTGGGCTGCGTGCCGGCGATCGAGCACGGCGAGGGCGGCTGGTACGTCCCCGGCGGGCTGCCGCGCATCGCCGACGCCCTGACGCTGATGCTGGAGAAGGCGGGTGTGGAGGTCGTCCTGGGCACCGCGGTGGAGCGGGTGCTCGCCGACGGCGACCGGGTCACCGGGGTGCGACTGGCCTCCGGGGAGTCCGAGCGGGCCGACGTCGTGGTCGCCAACACCGACGCGGCGGCGCTGTACGGGCGGCTGCTGCCGGACCGGCGGCTGCTGCGGCGCGTCGCCGGGCTGGGCACCTCCTCCTCGGCGTTCCTGCTGCTGGCCGGGGTGGAGGGCAGGACCGAGGGGCTGGGGCACCACTCGGTGGTCTTCTCCGCCGACTACCGGCGCGAGTTCGGCGACATCTTCCGCCGCCGCAGGCCGCCGGAGGACCCGACCGTCTACATCGGCTGCTCGGTGGTGGACGACCCGTCGCAGGCGCCGCCGGGCACGGAGAACTGGGTCATGCTGGTCAACGTCCCGGCCCGCGATCCCGCGCGGTGGCCGATGTCGCCGGAGTCCTACCGGGACCTGGTGCTGGAGAGGCTGGCCGGCCGGGGGTACGACCTGTCGGGGCGGCTGCGGTTCGTCGACCTGTTCACCCCGGCCGACCTGCGCGACCGCTACGGGGCGTGGGGCGGCTCGATCTACGGCGGCGCCTACTCGGCCCCGCTGGCCCCGTTCCGCCGGCCCGGCAACCGGGGTCCCCGGCGCGGCCTGTACCTGGTGGGCGGCTCGGCGCACCCGGGGGGCGGGCTGCCGCTGGTCGCGATGGGCGCGAAGATCGTGGCCTCGCTGGTGCGGGAGGACTTCCCGGGCCGCTCCCCGGGCTCCCCTGCCCTTCCCGGTTCTCCCGGCTCGCCGGTCCGGGGGCGGTCGTGAGGGCCGGCGCACGGACGACTCGGCGTGGAGGTACGACGATGGCAATCCTGAACACCCTGCAGGCGGCGGCCGCGGTGGCGGTGGCGGTGCGGCTGGCCCGGGGGCGGCGGCGGCTGCCCCCGCTGACCGCCCCGCGCACTCCCGCGCCGACCACACCGGCGCGCGTCTCGGTGGTGATCCCCGCCCGTGACGAGGAGGAGCGGCTGGGGCCGTGCCTGAGGGCCGCGCTCGCCGATCCGGCCGTCACCGAGGTCGTCGTCGTCGACGACGAGTCACGTGACGGCACCGCCAAGCTGGCCGCCGGCCTGGGCGCGAGGGTCGTGACGGGGACGCCGCCGCCCGAGGGCTGGGTGGGCAAGCAGTGGGCGGTGCAGCAGGGCATCGAGGCGGCGGAGAACGAGGTCGTGGTGACCCTGGACGCCGACGCCCGCCCCGCGCCCGGCCTGTTCGGCGCGCTCGCGGGGGCACTGGAGGAGTACGACCTGGTGAGCGTGGGCCCCAGGTTCGTGTGCGAGGGCGTGGCCGAGCAGGCGCTGCACGCCTCGTTCCTGACGACGCTGGTCTACCGTTTCGGCCCGATCGGGCCGTCGGCCCCGCCGGCGCCGCACCGCGCGGTGGCCAACGGCCAGTGCCTGGCCTTCCGCCGTACGGCGATGCTCGACGCGGACGGGTTCGCCCGGGTCCGGGGGAACATGGCCGACGACGTGGCACTGGCCAGGATCCTGGCGGGCGGGGGCTGGGCCGTGGGGTTCCTGGACGGCGGCGGCCTGCTGGAGGTCGACATGCACGACTCGACCGGCGGGGTGTGGCGGGAGTGGGGACGCTCGCTGTCGCTGCGCGACGTCACCGGGCCGGGCTGGCAGGCCGCCGACCTGGGGGTGGTCTGGCTGGCCGCGGCGCTGCCCGTGCTGCGGCTGGCGGCCGGCCGTCCCACCCGGCTCGACCTGGGCCTGCTGACGGTACGCCTCCTGCTGGCCGGCGCGCTGCGTGGCAGCTACGCCCGGCCGGGGCCCGGGGTGCTGCTGTCGCCGCTGCTGGACCCGGTGGCGGCCCTGCGGCTGACGCAGGCCACGCTGCGCCCGGTGCGCCACTGGCGGGGCCGCGTCTACCCGGCCAGCACGACGGACGTCCGGCCCGGCCGCACCGACGTCCGGCCGGACCGGGTCACGACGGGCGGGCGGCCTTCGCGGCCTGGCCGAAACGCAGCCCGATGAGGCACATCAGCAGCCCGGTCCCGGCCACCTGCTCCACGGGCGCGAAGAGCAGTTGCAGCAGCGGCAGGCCGAACACGCCGGCGCGCGCCCCGATCGCGAACGACCTCGTGGCGAGCGCCACCGCGATCAGGGCGGCGACGCCGAGCAGGAAGGCCGGTGGGCAGACGACGGCGAAACCGCCCGCGAAGGTGAGCACCGACCGGCCCCCGGCGAAGGCGGCGAAGACCGGCCAGGCGTGCCCGGCCATGGCGGCGGCCACCGCGAGGTACACCTCCGGCACGGCGCCGGCGTCCACGCCGCCGGTCCACGTCGGGGGCGTGGCGGTGGCGAGCAGGGCGAGCGCCCCGGCGAGCGTGCCCTTGAGCATGTCACCGGCGAAGACCGGCACGGCGGCCCGCCAGCCGAGCCGCTCCCTGACGTTCCAGAAGCCGGGGTTGCGGTCGCCGACCTCGCGGGGGTCGAACCCGTACGCGCGGGCGACGAGCACCGCGACCGGCACGGACCCGAGAAGGTAACCGCCGATGACCGAGACGAGCAGGGGAACCATCGCTTCCTTCCATTTGGCGAGATATCCGGATTTAGGGGGTATGCGCTACATGGCGTACGACCGGCCGGTGCTGAGGCGCACGCCGGGGCTGGTGTTCTGGCGGCTGCTGGGCTCCGGCCGGGGATCGTCGACCAGCCTGGCGGCGGACCTGCGGCGCTGGGCGCTGTTCGCGGTGTGGCGCGAGGAGGACGATCTCGACCGTTTCCTGGCCACCTCACCGATGTCGGCGCGCTGGCGGAGCGAGGCCACCGAGTCCTGGCACGTGCGGCTGACCCCGCTGGCCTCGCGCGGCAGGTGGGACGGGGTGGAGCCGTTCGGCACCCTTCCGGAGGGCGGCCGGGGCGCCGGGGCGGGCGGGACGGGCGGGCCCACGGGACCGTCCGGGGTCCCGGGTCCCGCGGCGACCCCGGACCCGGCCGGAGCGCGGAGCCCCGCGGGCACCGCGGGCACCGCGGGCCCGGGCGGGCCGGTCGCGGTGCTGACGCGCGCGTCGGTCCGGCCCTCGCGCCTGGTGCCGTTCTACCGCTCGGTCCCCGAGGTGGACCGGCTCCTGGCCGAACAGGACGGCCGCCTGGCCTCGGTCGGCATCGGCGAGTGGCCGCTGGCCCGGCAGGGCACGTTCTCGCTCTGGCGCGACGAGGCCGCGATGCGCGCCTTCGCCCACCGGGGACGCGCGCACCGCCAGGTGATCGGCAGGACGCGCGCCGAACGCTGGTACTCCGAGGACCTGTTCGCCCGGTTCGCCCCGTACGCCAGCGAGGGCACCTGGGACGGCGCCGACCCGCTGGCCTGACCGGCCCCGCATCGCGCCCGACCGGCCCCGCGCCGCACCCGACCGTGCCCACGCGGCGCCCGACCGGGCCGGCGCGGCGTCGGGCCGGCCCGGCGCCGCGCTCAACGGACGGGTTCCGCGCCGAGCCGGTCCTCCGCCCGGCCCGGGGCTTCGTCCCGGGAGAGGTCGTGCGCCACCGCGCAGGCCCGGGCGATCGTCGCCGCCCGCGAGGAGCCGTGCGCGACCACCACGGTGCCGGCCAGGCCGAGCAGCGCCGCCCCGCCGTGGGTCTCGGGATCGTAGAGGCGGGCCACCGCCCGTACCTCGTCGGCGGTGACGCCGCCGGAGCGCGCCGCCAGCGTCAGGGCCGCCCGTACCGAGCCCTCGACGTTCTTGAGCACCACGTTGCCGGTGAAGCCGTCGGTGACGATCACGTCGACGGTGCCCGCGAGCACGTCGTGGCCCTCGACGTTGCCGTGGAAGCGGATCGGCAGCGCCGGGAGCAGCTCGCCTGCCCGGCGGGTCAGCCGGTTGCCCTTGCCCGGTTCCGAGCCGATCGACAGCAGGCCGACCGACGGGTCGGCCACGCCGAGCACCAGGCGGGCGTAGGAGGCGCCGAGCACGGCGAACTGGGCGATCATCTCCGGCGAGGGGTCGGAGGTCGCCCCCGCGTCGACCAGCACGGTCGCCCCGCCGGTGACCGAGGGCAGCGCGACGGCCAGGGCGGGCCGCAGGACGCCCGGGGCGCGCCCGATGCCGCGGATCGCGCACGAGACGACCGCGCCGGTGGAGCCCGCCGACACGAACGCCGACGCCCTGCCCCGCCGGACCAGCTCGCAGCCGACGGTCAGGCTGCTCGTGGTGGAGGAGGCCGCCCCGGCGCCGCGCTCGCTCATCGGGACGACGTCCTCGGCGTGCACCACGTCGATCTCGCCGACGGCGCCGTGACGGGCGAGCTCGGCGCGGACGCCCTCGCTCCGGCCCACCAGCACCACCGGGACGCCCAGCTCGCGCCGGGCCGTCACCGCCCCGGCGACGGTCTCGACCGGTCCGTGGTCTCCGCCCATCGCGTCGACGACCACAGGCTCCGACATCACATTCTCCTGACGACGCTGTCGGCGGGCCCGGCGGCGGAACGCTCCGGGCCCGGCGGCCGCGCGAGGTGGGACCGCGCGGCGGGGGACGGGGTCACGGGCGTGCCGGCCGACCGGCTCACGGGACCTGGACGGTCACGCGGCGCTCGGCGCGGTCGGCCGCGGAGGCGGCCAGCAGGTGCCGTACGAAGATCGCCGCTCTGCGCCGCTTGGGAACCGCGGCCCTGGCGCCGAGCACGTCGTAGCGGGCGGCCTCGATCCGGTCGAGGATGCCGCCGTACAGCGCGACGGCGGCGCGCAGGCACGGCCGCGAGGAGGGGGTCAGCATCTCGATCCCCTCCTCGGCCCGCGCGTAGTGGTCCCTGGCCCGCCGGGTCTCGAACGCCAGCAGCTCGCGCAGGGCCGGGGTGGGGGTGGCGCGCCCCAGGTCGTCCACCCGCACGCCGAACCTGTCCAGGTCCTCCAGCGGCAGGTAGACCCGGCCGCGCTCCAGGTCCTCGACGACGTCGCGCAGGAAGTTCGTGAGCTGGAAGGCCAGCCCGAGCTGGCGGGCGGGTTCCCGGGCCTTGCCGGCCAGGCCGGGCAGCGGTTCGAGGACGGGCAGCATCATCGTGCCGATCACCGCGGCCGACCCCTCCATGTACTCCAGCAGGTCGTCGTAGGTGGAGTAGCGGGTGACGGTCAGGTCGGCCCGCATCGAGCGCAGGAACGCAGTGACGTCGCCGTGCTCGATACCGAACGAGCGGACGGTCTGGGTGAACGCCGGGATCACCGGGTCACCGGCGGCGTCCACCGCCGCGTCCCCGATGTCCCCGATGTCCCCGGTGCCCCCGGTGCCCCCCGTGCCCCCGGCCAGCGCGCCGGTCACCTTGACGGTCAGGTCGTCCAGCGCCCGCGCCCTGTCCCCGGTCATCGTGAAGGAGTCCACGATCTCGTCGGCGTAGCGGGCGAAGCCGTACAGGGCGTGCACGTGCGGGCGCTTCCAGGCGGGCAGCAGCAGGGTCGCCAGGTAGTAGGAGCGGCCGTGCCGGGCGTTGAGCCTGCGGCAGAACTCGTAACTCGCGGTCAGGGTCATCGGGGGGTCTCCAGTACGCGTTGCGCGGCCAGCCGGCCGGAGATGAGCACCGGGGGCACCCCCACCCCCGGCGCGGTGTACATTCCGGCGAAGTGCAGGCCGGGGACGCGCCTGGCCGCGCCCGCCGGCCGGAACCAGGCCGTCTGGCTGAAGCGGTGGTCCAGGGCGAACGGGGTACCGGCCGAGTGACCGAGCCGCGCCCAGGCCGGCGGGTCGATGGTGAGCCTCGGCGCCGAGGACAGGTCGCCGTAACCGAGGTCGGCGAGCCTGCCCAGCAGCCGGTCCTGCAGCCGCGGGCTCAGGTCGTCCCAGTCGGCCCCGCCGCGCAGGTTGGCGGTCGGCTCCAGCACGCTGAGGGTGGCGTGGCCGTTCGGCGCGGCGCCGGTGTCGGACTCGGGGTAGGTGACCAGCAGGTTGGGGTCGGGCTGCGGCCGTCCGGCGCGCAGCGCGTCGAACGTGGCGTCCCACTGCCCGCCGAAGTGCAGGGTGTGGTGCGCCTGGCCGGCCAGCTTCCGGTCCAGGCCGAAGTGCAGGACCAGGCAGGACGGCGAGTAGCGGGGACGGCGCAGCCGCCAGTCGCCCGCGCCCTTCGGCAGCAGCCCGGTGTGGGCGCGCGACAGGTCGCAGGCGACCACCACGTTCCCGGCCGCCAGGCGCTCCCCGGTGTCGAGCCGGACACCGGTGACGCCCGAGGCGTCGGCCTCGACCTTCACGGCGCGCACCCCGTAGCGGATCTGGGCGCCCGCCTTCTCGGCCAGCGCCGCCATCGCGCGCGGGATGGCGTGCATGCCGCCCTCGCGGGGGAAGAAGACGCCGCCGACGGTGTCCATGTGGGCGATGACCGCGTAGATGCCGAGCGCGCTACGCGGCGGCAGACCCACGTACAGGGCCTGGAAGGTGTGCGCCTTGACCAGTCGCTCGTCGGTGACGTGGCTCTTGACCAGGGCGTCCATGCTGCGGAAGCCTCCCAGCGCGACCAGCCGGGCCAGCACCGCCGGCCGGGCCAGGTCGCGCAGCCGCGTCATGTCGCGGTCGATGAACGCCGGCCACTCGACCTCGAACAGCTCGCCCAGCCGGGCGCGCAGACGCCGGTAGCGGTCGGCCTCGGCGGCGCCGCTCAGCGCGCGCACCTGCTCGGCCATGGCGTCCTCGCCCTCCACGACGTCCAGGTGCGAGCCGTCGTGGTAGCGCAGACGGTAGTAGGGGTCCAGCCGCCGCAGCGGCAGCAGGGACTCCATGTCCTCCCCGGCGGCGGCGAAGACGTCGGCCAGCACGTCCGGCATGGTCAGCACCGACGGGCCGGTGTCGAAGCGGTACTCGCCCACGGTGGCGGTGCCGCAGCACCCGCCCGGCACCTGGGCGGCCTCCACGATCGTGACGTCGCGCCCGGCGGCGGCCAGGCGGACCGCCGCGGCCAGGCCGCCGAGACCGGCGCCGATCACCACGACGGGGCTCACGCGCTCCTCCTGGTGGCCAGGTCGGCCAGGTCGGCGAGCCCGCGTGCGGCCTCGGCGGGGACGTCGCCCGCGTCGAGGGCCGCCACGGCGCGGGCGACCAGGTCGGCGATGCGTTCCTCGGCGGCCTCCAGCGCGCCGGTGGCGACGATCAGGGCGCGCGCGGCCTCCACGCCCTCGTCGTCGGCGACGTCGTCCAGCAGGGCCGCGCCGTACTCCCCGGCCCGCTCGCGCGCCACCGCGGTCAGCCAGGTGTGCTTGCCCTGCAGCAGGTCGGCGCCGACGGGTTTGCCGGTGGCGGCCGGGTCGCCGAACACGCCGAGCACGTCGTCGCGGAGCTGGAAGGCCTCCCCGAGCGGCAGCGCGTACGCGCTGAGCACGGTGCGCAGCCGGGGGTGCCCGCCGGCGACGGCGTGGCCCAGGTGCAGGGGGCGCTCGACGGTGTACTTGCCGGACTTGTAGGTGGAGATGCGCCCGGCCTCCTCCACGTCCCCGCCGCGCCTGGCGGCGTGGACCAGGTCGAGGTACTGTCCGCCGACGACCTCGCTCCTGAGCCGGTTGAACACCTCCAGGGCCGCCGGGAGGCCGTCCCCGCACCCCAGCAGCGCCGCGTCGGCCCAGGTGTAGGCGAGCACGCCGAACAGGGTGGCGGTGGACTCGCCGAACCTCCTCGGGTCGCCCAGCCAGTCGCGGTCGCGGTGGTGGCCGGCGAGCACCAGGTGGGCCGTGGTCCGCCCGCGCCGCGTGTCGGCCTCGTCCATGACGTCGTCCAGGATGAGCGCGCAGGCGTGCATGAGCTCCACCGCGCAGCCCGCGGCGAGCACCGCGTCGTCGTCGGGGGAACCGCCCGCGGCCCGGTGGCCCCAGTACACGAACGAGGGCCGCAATCGCTTCCCGCCCGCCCGGACGAAGCCGAGCAGTACCTCGCGTATCACGTCCAGGTCGTCGCCGAGGAAGGCGAGCTTGGACGCCTCCCGTTCGAGAAGCCGGTCGAGGTGGTGGTCCATCCGCTCACGGAGCCGGTCGCTCTCGCGGGTGACGGCGGCCATGGGCATCACTCCTTTGTGTCGATAGAGGAATTCGCAAGCGGGACCGCGTTCGGATGCGTCTTCCGGCGGCAGGCTCACGACCCGTGACCGACGGCGTCGGGCGACCCATCCCCGGGGCGGGCTGCGGGTAAATCAACTCATCGCGCAAGAAGGCGTAAAGATGCTGCGAAACCATGCGGATCGCCCGCGCGGCGGCCGGACACGGGAGCGGTACGCGGGGGCCGGGCGGGAGGCCGGGGCGGGAGCGGGGACCGGGCGCGAGGGCCCGGCAGGAGAGCCGGGGGCGGTCGCGGGGACCGGTGGGCCGGGGGCGGTCTCGGGGACCGGTGGGCCGGGGGCGGGAACGCGAACGGCCACCCGGCCACACCGGTGATGACCGGGTGGCCGGATGGCCGTCGTGGTGCGGCGCGGAGCGCCGGGGTCAGGTCAGCGGACCGCCCTCAGGGCGTCGACGATCCCGTGACCGTAGAAGCCGTTGCGCAGCTTGCTTCCCTCACAGACGTGCGTGGTGATGTTCGTGCTGCCGTCCGCCAGGTACCTGGTGTACTCGTAGGCGGGCGGGTTGGGGCAGGCCGTCCTGGTCGCGGTGGCCTTCAGGACCGTCTCCACCACGACGGGCGCGAGCTTCTTGCCGCCGTGCGCCCGGTCGGGCAGGCCGAACCTGCTGACGATCAGCGCGGCCACGCCCGCGGCGCGCGGTGAGGCCATCGAGGTGCCCTGCAGGTACTGGTAGTAGGCGCAGACGTCACCGCGGCAGCTCCGGACCACGTGGGCGACGTTGGGCGTGCCGTCGGCGTTGAGCTCGCCGCGCTCCTCGGCCAGGGCCCTGGGGTAGGCCGACAGGGTGCCCTTGGTCACGTCACGGGTGTTCGCCGGGGTGTCGTAGACGTCGCCGCCCGGGGCGGCGATGTCGATGTAGCCGTTGCCGTAGTTGGAGTAGTACGCCTTGCGCTTGCTGATGCCCGTCGAGGAGACCGAGACCACGTGCTTGCCCTCGGCCGGCATGGAGACGCAGCTCGCCGGGATCGTGCGCGGGTAGGGCAGCTCGCCGGGGACGCTGGCGAAGTCGGGGCTGGAGCTGTCGACGATCTCCTTGGTGTAGTCGCTGCCGCCGTTGCCCGCGGCACCCACCAGCGTCACGCCCTTGGCGTGCGCGTAGTTCAGCGCCCGCTGGGTGGCCTTGATGACGGTGGCCTGCTCGGCACGGTCGGCCGGGGAGTCGGCCGGGTTGTCGACGCAGTTGAACAGCCACGGGTCGATGTAGTAGCTCATGTTGACCACGTCGATGCCGACGTCGCCGGCGTAGGTCAGCGCGTCGACGCTGGGCTGCAGGAAGAAGTAGCCGGAGTCCTGGCCCGCCCGCAGGTTCACGATCGAGACCTTCGGGGCCACGCCCGCGATGCCCAGCCCGTTGATGGGCGAGGCGATCGACGACGCCACGTGCGTGCCGTGGTCGTTCTCGTCGACGTCGGCCGGGTCGTTGCAGGAACGGTCGGGCTCGGCCTCGCAGGGGCCGTCGACCTCGGCGCCGTTCGCGTCGACGGGGACGTCGACGGTGAAGTTGCGGCTCAGCCTGCTGTTGAAGTTCGGCGCGATGTCGGGGTGGGACCCGTCCACGCCGGTGTCGATGACGCCGACCAGGACGCCGCGGTCACCCTGCTGGTAGCGGTAGGAGCCCTCCACGGTCGCGCGGATCTGCTTCATGTCCCACTGCAGATCGGCCAGGGGCTCGGCGGCGGGCGCGGGCTTGCCGGAGGTGGTGGTGGAGGCGGCGGCGGGCGCGCCGTGACCGGCCTTCTCCACGGCCTTGACCTCGTTGGCGGCCCGGGTCGCGGCCGCCTTCCTGGCGGTGGGCACGCTGCCGATGGACCGGTTGTGGGCGGAGCCCTCGATCGAGGCCGCACCGCTCACCGCCTGGACGAAGCCGGTGTTCGTCGTGGTGACGGTGGCCAGGCCGATCGCGGTGTTCTCCTTGACGATGCTCCCGCCCGCCGCCTTGATGGCCTGCTGGGCCTCGGCCGGGTTCGCGCCCTCCTTGTACAGGACCACGTACTCGGTCTCCGCACCCGGTTCGGCGATCGCCTGCCGGGCCTGCGCGGGGGGCACCAGCGCGGCCGCCGCGAGGGTGGCGACTGCCGCGGTGATGATGAAGCGTCTCACATATACCTCCGCATATCCGAAGTGCTCTTGGTAAATGTGATTTCACTCGGGCGGATAATCCAGCCGTACCGACAATCGCTGCCAAGGCGTAATAAAACAGCGGGGTCGCGCCCCTCCCGGTCCGGCCGTCCGGCCACGCCCCGGCGAACCGGCCGCCGGCGGGCCGGTTCGCGGAGACGTCTCCGCCGAGACCGGTGACGGTACGGAGTTCCGTGTGGTCAAACCCTCGACCGAGGACGGCAGGACGCCGGGCGAGGGGGCGTCCGAGGAAGCCGGGGACGCCGGGGACGCCGGGGACGCCGGGGACGCCGAGGGCGCCGAGGGCGCGGCGCGGGGAGCCCGAGGTCAGCCGGGCGGGCCGATCCGCTCCTGCCGGCCCGGGAGTGAGGTCACGTACGAGATGAGCGCGCGCAGCGGCGCGGAGAGCGTGCCCTCGCTCGCGCGCACCGTGCGCACGCCGCCGTCGTCCTCGACGGTCAGCTCGTAGTCGAAACGGTCCGGCCGGGCGGCGGGCGGGGGCGTGGGCGGCGGCGCGCCGGCCAGTCCGGCCCGGTCCACCCTGGCGCGCAACTCCGCGGTCTCGGGCGGGGCCAGGGACGCGGAGTCGGCCGTGGTGACCGTGACGAGGCCGGCGATGCCGCCGCCGCGGACGATCGAGACCTTCATGGCACGATCCTACGACCCCGGACCGGTGCGTCCCGGATCGGCGGATCCGGGAGGGGTACCTCCCGGAAGGCTCCGGGCCGGAGCGGTGCGCCCCGGAACGGCACCTCCCTCGGGGGTGGTTCCTGGAACGGTCCAAGACGGAGCGGTGCGTCCGGGAGCGGTCCGGGACGCGCCGCGGGCCGCCGCGGGCGCCCGGTCAGAGGACGCCGACCTGCCGCCATGCGTCGCGCACCTTCCCCTGCTCGTCCCCGTCGTCGCCGAACAGCTCCCCGGCGACCTCCACCGTCGCCTCCGCGGCGTCCCGGAAGTCCGAGCGCGAGCGCAGCCGTTCGGTGAGCGTGACGTACCAGATCCGGCCGGCGCGCTCCCAGGCGTGACCGCCGATGGCGGTGGCGGCCAGGTAGAAGGCGTGGTTGGGGATGCCCGAGTTGATGTGGACGCCGCCGTGGTCGTTGGCGGGGTCTCCGTCGTCGGGCAGGTCCGCGTAGTCGCGCATGTGCGCCGGCTGGCGGTCACGCCCCCCGGCGGGGGTGGACCAGGCGGTCCCGGGCGCCTTCAGCGACCGCAGGGCCGTCCCGCGCAGGGCGCTGCCCAGGATGCCGTCGCCGATCAGCCAGTCGGCCTGCGCGGCGGTCTGGCCCCGGCCGTACTGCTTGACGAGGGAGCCGAGGACGTCGGAGAACGACTCGTTGAGCGCCCCGGACTGCTTGCTGTAGATCAGGTGCGCGGTGAACTGGGTGACACCGTGGGTCAGCTCGTGGGCGACGATGTCGACGGCCCCGGTGAGCGACCCCCTGGCGAAGATCTGCCCGCTGCCGTCACCGTAGATCATCTGGAAGCCGGTCCAGGCGGCGTTGTCGTAGTCGGTCCCGTAGTGGACCGAGGAGACGATCTCCAGTCCGCGTCCGTCGATGCCGTCGCGGCCCAGGACCGTCCGGTAGAAGTCGTAGGTGGCGCCCGCGCCGTCGTAGGCGTCGTCGACCGCCGCGTCTCCCGAGGGCGGGTCGCCCTCCCCGCGGCGCCTGCGTCCGGGAAGGTCGAAGTCACCTCCGTTCTCCACGTCGTAGACGGTGCGCACCATGCCGGGGGCCGGTGCCACGTCGGAGACGGTGAGGCCGAGCTGGCGCAGCACGCCGGCGATCGAGGCGCGCTGCGCCCGGGCCCTCTCCGACGTGGCGAGCGTCCTGAGCGCGGCCCGGCGCTCGGAGGGGTCGCCCTGCCCGGCCACCGCCTCCAGCAGGTCGGGGGGCGCGATGTGGCAGGCGGGCGGGGGGTGGGGGACGGTCGTCCGTGGCGTCGTCATGGGTCAAGGATCGCCGCTCTCCCCGGCGGGCGCACGGGTATCGTCGCACCCGTGCGCCGGCCGGCACGGCACGTTCCTCACCGGGGCGGGGTGTGCGGCCGGGCGCGGTCATGAGAGGGTCTTCCTTACCCGTGGACGACGATCTCGTGACCGGGTCCGGGGGTTCGGGGAAGCGCGCTGGACGGAGGCGACGGTGCTCGTGGACGAGGGAACGCGCGGGGCGGGTGGAGCGGCCGGCAGGACGGCCGGGGCGGCCGGCAGGGCCCCCGGCGGGGCGGCCGGCGGGGCCGCGGGCGGGACGGGGCGGGCATGACGTCACTGCTGGCCATCAGCGACCTGCACATCGGCTACAAGGAGAACCGGCGCATCGTCGAGGAGTTGCGGCCCCTCTCCACCTCCGACTGGCTGCTGGTCGCCGGTGACGTGTCCGAGAAGGTCTCCGACGTCGAGTGGACCCTCGGCCTGCTCGCCGAGCGGTTCGAGAAGGTGGTGTGGGCGCCGGGCAACCACGAGCTGTGGACCCATCCCAGCGACCCCGTCCAGCTCCGCGGCGAGGAGCGCTACCGGCACCTGGTCGAGCTGTGCCGCGGCCTGGGGGTGACGACGCCCGAGGACCCGTACCTCACCTGGACCGGCCCGGAGGGCCCGGTCACCGTCGCCCCGCTGTTCGTGCTGTACGACTACACCTTCCGCATGCCCGGGGTGGCCACGAAGGAGGAGGCGCTGGCCATCGCCTACGACAAGGGCGTGGTCTGCACCGACGAGATGCTGCTGCACCCCGACCCCTACCCGACCCGTGACGCGTGGTGCGAGGCCAGGATCGCCGAGACCGAGCGGCGCCTGGAGGCCAGGCCGCCCGGCGTCCCGACGGTGCTGGTCAACCACTATCCGCTGGTCCGCGACCCCACGCAGGTGATGTACCACCCGGAGTTCGCGATCTGGTGCGGCACCGAGCGCACCGCCGACTGGCACGTGCGCTTCGACGCCCACACGGTCGTCTACGGCCACCTGCACATCCCCCGCACCACCTGGTACGACGGTGTCCGCTTCGAGGAGGTCTCCTTGGGCTACCCACGCGAATGGCGTCCCCGCTCCACCCCGCCCGGCAGGCTCCGGCACATCCTGCCCAGCCCGCGGCCCGTCGCATGATCGAGAAGATCCTGCCGTCGTGGGTGACGAGCGCCGAGGCGTTCGAGGACCCGCCGGACGTCACGCTGTTCCCCGAGGAGGAGGCGGTCATCGCCCGCGCGGTGGAGAAGCGGCGGCGTGAGTTCGCCACCGCGCGCCACTGCGCCCGCCAGGCTCTGGCCCGCATCGGGGTGCCGCCGGCGCCGATCCTGCCCGGCGAGCGCGGCGCGCCCGGCTGGCCGGACGGGGTCGCGGGCGCGATCACCCACTGTGCCGGCTACCGCGCGGCGGCCGTCTCCCTGGAGGCGCTGACCGTCGGCATCGACGCCGAGCCCCACGAGCCGCTCCCCGAGGGCGTCCTGCGCTCGATCTCGCTGGACGAGGAGCGCGCCGAGCTGGCCGGGCTCGGCGGCGGCGTGCAGTGGGAGCGGCTGCTGTTCAGCGCCAAGGAGAGCGTCTACAAGGCGTGGTTCCCGATGGCCCGGCGCTGGCTGGGGTTCGAGGAGGCCCGGCTGTCGTTCTCCCCCTCGGGGACGTTCACCGCCCGGCTGCTGGTGCCCGGCCCCGTGGTGGACGGCCGGGAGGTGACCGGCTTCGAGGGACGCTGGCTGGTGGCCGACGGGCTGATCGTCACCGCGATCGCCGTGCCGGGACCGGCGGTGCCGCGGGGCTCCGGGTGACGTGGCCCGGCACGCGGGTGACGTCGTCCGGCGCGGCGTGCGGCCCGGTGGCGCGCGCCGCGGTTCGGGAGGGCGGGGGCCTCACCCCGGGTCGGTGAGGACGATCCGCCGGGACGGGACGAGTCCCGCGATCGGTTCCCTGCCGGTGACGACGATCCCGGTGAACCCGAGCGTCAGCAGCGGCGGCACCCGGCCGGCCGCCGATCCGTCCCGGCGGCCGTCCGCGCCGTCGATCAGCAGCAGGCACCGCCCTCCCGAGGCGGGGGACGCCGCCAGGCCGAGGCGCGCCAGCCGCAGGGCGGCGCGCAGCTCGCGGGCGTCACGGCGGTCGCGGCCCAGGTCGACGAAGAGCGCGTCCATGCCCATCCGCCGGCGCAGGACGTGGGCGCACTGGACGGCCAGGGTGGTCTTGCCGGTCCCGGCCGGGCCGGTGACGGTCACCACCGCCGGCCTCCCCCCGCCCGAGGCGATCATCACCGCGTCCTCGGCCTCGCGCAGCGGCAGAAGGCGGCTCAGCGCCACGCTGTCGCTCACCGGGGGCAGCGCCCATTCCGGGGACAGGCCCCATTCGCGGGACGTGCCGCGCCCCCTTGAGGGACCGTACTCGGGGAACGGGCCGAGCGCGGGGAACGGGTCGGGTTCGGAGGACGAACCGCGTTCCGGGAACCGCCCCCGTCCGGGGAGCGGGAGCACCACCGTCGCGCCCGGAGGCGCCGCGGGCGCGAGGGGGAGCGCCATGAGCGGACGGGGGGGCGGGGCCGCCTCGAAGGTCAGCCGATCCTCGCCGGTCAGCTCCAGGGCGGCGGCCAGGCGACGCACCGAGGCCCGGTGCGGGTAGCGGGTACGCCCCCGTTCGAGGTCGCGCAGCGTGCGCACGCTCAGGCGGGCGCGTTCGGCCAGTTCCTCCTGGGTCAGGCGCGCCCTGCCCCGGTGGGCGCGCAGCAGCCGGGCGAACCCCAGGCCGTCGGACGACGGTACAGACCTCACGTGACCCCCCCACGGCGGCAGATGCCGTCACGGTAGGAAAGGCCGGTCATCGCCCGCTCTCGTCTTGGTATCGCCGCGATATCGCCGGTCGTTCCGCCTGGTCACCTCCGGTGGGCGCCGGAAGCGTGGGGTCCATGCCTGCGACCGGACCGACGCGGCGCGCCCCGGCGGGCCCGCTCGACCACCTCGACCACCCCGGCCACCCCGCCCGCCTCGACGCCCCCCACTCCCCCGACGACCTCGACGACCTCGACGACCTCGACGACCTCCGCGGCCGCGACGCCCCCCATGACCGCGGTGACCTCGGTGACACCGGCGGTGCGGGCCCGGTCCGGTGGCCCGGCGCGGGGCCGCGCTCCCTGCCGCGCCACCACCGCTGGATCGAACTGGCCAGGACCGACGAGTACGCCCGCATGGGGCTGCTCGGCCCGCGGACGCGGGAGCGGATCCGCCGGGCCGTGCTGGCCCTTCCCCTCGAGGCGGCGGGAGGACCTTCGGGCGGCGCGGCGACCGGCGCCACGGCGGCCGTTCCGCCGGACCCACCGGATCCGCCGGATCCGCCGTCCGCCCTGGCCGCCTGCGTCCGGTCGCGTCTCCCCGACGACGCGCGCGTCCGGTACGACGACCCCGTCCGCGACGACGTGCGGGCGTGCGCGCGGCTCATGCGGGGCAGGGAGCGGCTGCTGGAGACGGTGGCGGCGCTGAGCCGGCTGTCGCGTACCTCGATGGAGGTGGCGGCGCGGCACACCGGGTCGGTGATGCCGGGGTGTCCGCGGCGGGGGGACCGGCCCGCGCAGACCATGACCTTCGGCTTCTACCTGGCCGCGCTCGCCGAGGCGACGGCCGGGGCCGCGGAGTCGATCCAGGCGCTGTTCGACGCGGTCAACCTCTGCCCGCTGGGGACCGGCGCCATGACCGGGCTGGAGGTGCCGTTGGACCGGCACCGGCTCGCCGTCGCGCTGGGGTTCGACGGGCCGCAACCGCACGCGCTGACCTCGGCCGCCTCCGGCACCTGGGTGCTGCGCTCGGCCGCGGAGCTGTCGGTGCTCGGCGCCACGCTGAACCGCTTCCTGAACGACCTGATCCGGTGGAGCGGTCCCGACCTGCGCTTCATCGGTCTTCCGGACGACCTCGCCGGGCTCTCCCCCGGCGGGGCCCGCGCCCCGGGACCGCCGGTCCTGGAAGGGATCCGCTGCCTGGCCCACCGCCTGACCGGGCTCTCGTACGAGATCACGACCGCGTGGCGCGACCTCGGCCACGCTGACCCCCGGGGGATCGGCCGGGAGGACGACGGGCCGGCGGAGGAGCTGTTCGCGACCTGCGGCGCGATGCTCGCGTCGTTCGAGCGGGCGGTGGCCGGCGTGCGGTTCCACCCGGAGCGGGCGGGCCGGGCCCTGCGGGACGAACCGCCGGCCGTCGCGGCGTCGGGCCTCGCCCTGCGCGTCGGGGAGGCCGAGGTGCGCGAGCTGCTGGACCCGGAGGCGGGCGTGCGGCGTAAGCGGACCTCGGGCTCGACCGGCCCGGAGCAGGTCCTTCTCCTGCTGGACCAGGTCGGCGACCGGCTGGCCGCCGTCGACCGGGGCACCGCGCAGCGGTCCGGATGGCTGCGGGAGGCCTGGGAGCACACCGCGGGCACGACCCGCCGGGCCCCGGATGCCGGGTGATGACCGATGCGATGCCGACTCGATCCCCCCTCGTCCTACGTTCGTCGCCGGAAGCAGCCGACACGAACGAACGAGGTGGAAGATGTCCCGATGGATCAGCTGGACCGCGAAGGTCACCGCCGTCGCCGCGCTCCTCACGCTCCCTCCGGTCGTGGGTCAGGGCGCGTTCGGGGTGGTGTCGTCAGTCGCCCGCACCACCGGCGACAGCACATGGACCTGACGCGTCCGCGGACGCCCCCGACAGGACCGCCAGCCGCGCCCTGATCCGCCGGTCGTCCTCCGGCGCGACGCCGGCGCGGCAGTCCAGGGCACGGCTCAGCGCGTCGAAGGCGGCGGCCTCGTCCCCCTTGAGGGCGAACACCTCCCCCAGGGCGGACAGGGCCCGGAACCGCCACAGCCGGGTGTCCAGGTCGGTGGATATCCGCAGGGCCTCCAGAAGGTGGGTCACCGCCTCGTCGAACCGGCCCCGCCGGGCGTGGAGCTGGCCGAAGGCCAGGTGGATCCGTGCCTCCACGAAGCGCTCGCACACCCCCCGGGCGATGGCGAGCGCCTCGCCGAGACTCTCCACCGCGGCCTCCGGCAGGTCCCGGCGAAGCTGGATCTCCCCCAGCCCGCACAGGATGTACGCCTGGCCGATGCCGTCCTGCCGGTCCCTGACCAGGGCGAGCGCGCGCCGGGCGATCTCCTCGGCCTCCTCGGGCCGGTCCTGGCGCAGCAGGGCCTCTCCCAGCCTGTTGAGGATCTGCGCCTGCCCCCGCTCGCTGCCGAGCCGCCGGAAGACCTCCAGGGCCTGCCTGAGCAGCGGTTCGGCGAGGTCGGTCCTGCCCCGGTCGGTGTGGACCTGGGCGATCCCGCCGAGCACGTGCGCCTCGGCGAACCGGTCCCCCGTCTCCACGAAGATCTTCTTGGCCGTGTGGAACCCGTCGAGGGCCTGGTCGAATCGGCCGGCGAGCCGGTCCAGCAGCGAGAGGCTGCGCAGCGTCAGCGCCAGGCCGTAGGAGTCCCCGAGCCGCTCGAACAGCGCGCGGGCCGCCAGCAGGTGCTCACCGGCCCTGTCCGGCTCCTGCTGGAAGAGGTACATGCTCCCCAGGGAGCACAGTACGGCGGCCTCCCCGCGCAGGTCGCCGTGCTCGCGGGCGACGGCCAGGGCCGTCTCGTGGGTGGCGCGCCAGTCGTCGAAGTGGCTGCGCGCCTCGAACAGGGTGGTGGCGGTGACGGCGAGGTCCCAGCACAGTTCGGACGCGCCGAGGCGGGCGGCCTGGGAGATCGCGGCGACGAGCGCCCCGCGCTCGGCCTCCAGCCAGTCGAGCGGCCGTTCCAGGAGCTCGTCCGCGTCGTCCGGCCGCCACCGGGGCACCGTGCCGTGCACCTGGGTGAAGGCTCCGCCGTACTCCCGCTGGTGTGCCTCCTCGGTCAGCGCGAGCCAGCAGCCCAGCGCGCGGGTGACCGAGGCGAGACGGTCCTCGGCGCTCTCCTCGGCGTGGGCCCGCTCCCTGGCGTACAGCCGGATGAGGTCGTGGAAGCGGTAGCGGATCTGGTCGGCGCCGTCGTGTCCCAGCACCTCGACGAGCTGGGCGTCCACCAGCCGGTCGATCAGGTCCTCGGCCTCGAGGGCGTCGATGCCGAGCAGCGCCGCGCCCGCCCAGGAGGCGAAGTCCGGGGCCTCCAGCAGGCCCAGCCGACGGAACATCAGCGCCGCCTGCGGACTCAGGTCCCGGTAGCTCAGGGCGAACCCGGCCCGTACGGTGAGCTGGCCGTAGCTCAGCTCGTCCAGGCGGCGCCGCTCGTCGGCGAGCCGCCGGGCCAGGCGGGCCGGGGTCCAGTACGAGCGGGCGGTGAGGCGGGCGCCCACGATCCGCAGGGCCAGCGGCAGCCCGTCGCACAGCTCTCCGAGCAGCGCCGTGGCCTCGGGGTCCTCCCCCATGGCCACGGGGTCGGCGACCCCGCGCAGCAGGGCCGCGGAGTCGTCCGGCCCCAGCACCTCCAGGTGGATCACGCTGGCGCCTTCCCTGGGGGCCAGGTCCCCCAGGGGGTCCCTGCTGGTCACGACGACGCAGCAGGTGCCCGAGCCGGGGAGCAGCGGCCTGACCTGCTCGATGGCGCGGGCGTTGTCCAGCAGGAGCAGCAGCCGGCGCCTGCCGATGACGGTGCGCAGCAGGCCGGCGCGCTCGTCCAGGTCCTCGGGGATGCGCTCGCCGCCGACGCCGAAGGCGCGCAGGAAGCGATCCATGACCTCGCCGGGCGTGAGGGGGCGCGCGTTGAGGTCGTAGCCGCGCAGGTTCACGAAGAGCTGCCCGTCGGGGAAGCGGGAGGCGACCCGGTGCGCCCAGTGCACGGCGAGTCCCGACTTGCCGACCCCGGCGACCCCGGTGACGAGCGCGATGGTCAGCAGGCCCTGCGCGATCCGCTCGTCCAGCAGGGCGTCGAGCTGGGCGATCTCGGCGGTCCTGCCGACGAAGTGCGGCACGTCCGCGGGCAGTTGCGCCGGCACCACCCCGTGCTCGTCCCGCGCCGTCGCCGCGGCCTCCCCCGGTGGGTGCCCGGGACCGTTGGGGACCGGTCCGGCGGAAACGGGTCCGGCGGGGGCGGACGCGACCGCTCCGGGGCCCTCGGGCGGGTGCGCGGCCGGCAGGTGCGCGGCGGGCGGGCGACCCGCGGGCACGCGATCCGCCGGCAGATGACCTGCCGGTACGGGAGCGGCGGCCTGCCCCTGCGGTGGCGCGGCGATCCGGCCGGCGGGCACGGTCGCCGGGGCGCGGGCGCTCCCCGGGGCGAGGGCGGTTCCCTGGGCGGGACCGGTCACGCGGGTGGAGGGTACCTGCGACACCTGCGACACCGGCGACACCGGCGACACCGACAGCGACGGGGCCGGCGACATCGGTGACATCGGCGGCACGGGTGGCGCGACCAGTTCCCGGTCTTCGCGGAGGATGGCGTCGTGCAGGGCCTGGAGTTCGATGCCCGGCTCGATACCGAGCTCCTCGACCATCTGCGCCCGTCCGATCCGGTACGTGTCGAGCGCCTCGGCCCGGCGCCCGCAGCGGTACCGGGCCAGCATCAACTGGGCGCGCAACCGCTCGCGCAGCGGGTTGGCGTCGACGAGGACGGCGAGGTCGTCGATCAGTTCCCGGTGCCGGCCCAGGGCCAGCTCCAGCTGGACGCGCTCCTCGGTCAGCGTCAGGTGCCGGTCGTCCAGCCGCCGCGCCTCGGCCTCGAAGAACTCGCCGTCGATGCCCGCAAGGGCCGGGCCGCGCCACAGGCCGCACGCCTCGGCGAACCACCGGGCCGCGCCGGCCGGGTCCCCGGCGGTCTCGGCGGCCCGTGCCCTCGCGGCGAGCCGCTCGGCGAGCAGGACGTCCACGTCGTCGGGGTCGGCCTGCAGGACGTACCCGGGCGGGGAGGTGACGAGCAGGTCCGCGGGCGCGCCCGCCTCCAGGAATGCGCGGCGCAGACCGGAGACGCAGATGACCACCTGGCGGCGGGCGGTGGGCGGTGGGCGATCGCCCCATATCGCCTCGACGAGCAGATCGACGGGGACGACCCGTCCCGCGCGCAGGACGAGGGCGGCGAGGGTGATCCGCTGGCGCGCCCCGCCGATCGAGACCCGTCGCTCACCTACCAGGGCTTCGAGTGGGCCGAGAACTCGAAACGACAGAGCAGTTTCCATGCGCCACCATCAGAAAGTGTTCGACTGCCCTCACGCAGGGGTAATTATTTTCATGAAAAAGACCATTTGAGCAGTATTTAACCTGGTGTGTCCAGTGCCATTTCGCGGGAAAGGCTCGGCCACCGGGGTGGTTCCGGTGCGGCGTTCCCGGTGCGGCGTTCCCGGTGCGGCGTTCCCGGTGCGGCACGGGGGGCGCCGCACCGGGAGGTGGGTTCAGCGGGTGAGGGTGAAGGTGTCGACGTCGAACAGGAAGCCCGGGCCGCCGGTGAACACCAGGAACACCGGACCGCTGCCGCTCCCGGTCAGGGGGGCCGAGACGTTCTGGAAGGTGTCCCAGCTCCCGGTCACCGGCACGCTCACCGACCCCAGCAACGCCCCCGTCGCCGACCCGGCCCGCACCTGGATCGTGCCGCCCGAACCCGCCGAGGAGACCCGCGCCGCGAACGACCTGACCCCGGCCGCGCTCACCGGCGCATACCCCGCCCAGTCACCGTTCTCGATGTAACCCGCCGTCGTGCCCCCGCTGGCCCCGGCGTGACCGGCCGGCTGCACCCCCGACGCCGAGGAGAACCCCTCCCCCTCCACCGTCACCGAACCGGAGGTGGCGAAGGTGAAGGCGTCCAGGTCGAAGAGGTTACCCTGGCCCGTCGGGCCGGTGAAGACGAAGAACAGCGTGGTGCCGCCCGCCGGGGCGCCGGACAGGGGGGCCGAGACCTCGACGAAGGTGTCCCAGCTTCCGGTGACCGGGACGGCCGCCGAACCGAGCAGCGTCCCGGTCGCCGACCCGGCCCGCACCTGCACGGTGCCGCCGGCGCCCGCCGAGGAGACGCGCAGGGCGACCGAGGTCGCGTCGCTCAGCGCGTACGGCCGGAAGGAGATCCAGTCGCCGTTGTCGACGTAGCCGACGGTCCTGGCCCCCTCCGCCGGGCCGTGCTCGGCGACCTGGATCCCGGACTGGGCGCCGAAGTGCTCGGCCTGGCGGTGGCGGGGCTGCAGGGTGCGCGTGCTCTCGCCGCTCAGCCCGCCGGCGTCGGTGTAGCGGGCGGCGAAGACGCCGTAGATGTTGGCGGCCTCGTCGTGCTCACCGTCGCGGGGCACGACGAGGGTGCCGGTGCAGCCGTTCTTCGCGGTGATCTCGTGCGAGTGGCTGTCGTGACCCAGCATGTAGACGACCCTGACCCTGGCGCAGTCGATCGGGGAGTCCTCGGGGTCGGTGACGGTGACCGTGAAGGGAACGGTGTCGCCGAAGGAGAACAGCTGTCCCTCGGCCGGCAGGGTGAGGTTCACCGTGGGGGCGGTGTTGCCGACGGTGACGATGACGTCGGCCGTGCCGGTCAGCCCGCCGGGGTCCCTGACGGTCAGCGTGGCGGTGTAGGTGCCGTTGGCCGTGTAGGTGTGGGAGGGGCTGGCCGCGGTGGAGGTGGCGCCGTCCCCGAAGGCCCAGGTGTACGTCAGCGCGCCGCCCTCGGGGTCGGAGCTGCCGGCCGAGGAGAAGGTCACGGCCAGCGGGGCGGGTCCGGAGGTCCTGTTCGCGGAGGCCTTGGCGACGGGGTTGCGGTTGGCGCCGCCGATGTGCTCGATCCGGAACAGCGCCTGGTTGCCCGAGCCCGTGCCGTAGTCGAGCACGTACAGGGCCCCGTCGGGCCCGAAGGTCAGGTCCATCACCTGGGTCCCGGTCCACGGGAAGGCGGCGATCTCGCCGGGCGCCCCCGAGGAGGTGACCTCGATGGCCTTGATCCAGCGGCGGCCGTACTCGGCGGCGAAGAAGCGGCCGTCCAGCGACGCCGGGAACTTGACCGGGGAGTTCAGCGCGGCGTCGTGGCGGTAGACCGGGCCGCCCATGGGCGATTCGGAACCGCCGCCGAACTCCGGCGGCGAGCCGGCCTCCCCGCCGTAGCGGATCCAGCTCGGCTTGGCCGGGGGCAGGGTGGCCAGGCCGGTGTTGCGGAAGGAGTTGTTGGCCGGGCCGCCGGCGCAGTCGTACCTCGCCCCGGACGGGCCCGAGGGGAAGGTGTACTCGTTGTAGGTCTCGGCGACGGTGTTGGTGCCGGTGCAGTACGGCCAGCCGTAGTTGCCCGGGCCGGTGACGCGGTTGAACTCCACCTGTCCGCCGGGGCCGCGCGCGGGGTCGGGACCACCGGCGTCGGGGCCGTAGTCGCCCAGGTAGACGATGCCGGTGGCCTTGTCGACCGACATGCGGAACGGGTTGCGGAAGCCCATCGCGTAGATCTCCGGGCGGGTCCTGGCCGTGCCCGGCGCGAACAGGTTGCCCGGCGGGATCGTGTAGGTGCCGTCCGCCTGGGGCTTGATGCGCAGGATCTTGCCGCGCAGGTCGTCGGTGTTGCCCGAGGAGCGCTGGGCGTCGAACTGCGGGTTGCGGTCGGCGCGCTCGTCGACGGGGGTGTAGGCGCCGGACTCGAACGGGTTGGTGTCGTCGCCGGTGGTCAGGTACAGGTTGCCGGAGGCGTCGAAGTCGATGTCGCCGCCCACGTGGCAGCACTGGCCACGGTCGTTGGGCACCTCCAGCACGACCTTCTCGCTCGCCATGTCCAGGGTGTTGTCCGCCTTGAGGGTGAAACGGGACAGGTTCAGGTGTCCCTTCCACTGCTCGAAGGTCGCCGCGGTGCCGGTCGCGGGGGCGTCGCCCGTAGGGGTGGACAGCCTGGGCGAGTAGTACACGTAGACGTGACGGTTGGCGGCGAAGCCCGGGGCGGCGGCGATGCCCTGCAGGCCCTCCTCGTCGTGGGTGTAGACGTTCAGCCTGCCCGCGACCGTGGTGTCACCGGCGGCGGTCGTACGGCGGATCGTGCCGTCGCGCGCGGTGTGCAGGACCGACCGGTCGGGCAGCACGGTCAGGGACATGGGTTCGCCGAGCTCGGCCGGGCCGGTGGCCAGGGAGACCTGCTGGTAGTCGGAGGGCGGGATGGCGGCCGTGCCGCGAGCCCCCGCGACGGAGGCGGGGACGAGAGCGGGGGCGGTCGTCCCGGCCGCCCGGTGGGCGGCCGGGTGGACGGCCGCGTGGGCCGTGGCGGCGGCGGGCACGGTGCCGGCGAGGGCGAGCGGGACGGCGGCGAGCAGGGCGGCCCATGGGCGAGGGCGGGAGGACATGGAGTCCTTTCCTGACGTGGGGGGGTGGTCAGAGGAAGGCCGGGCGGAGAAGGGACCGGTATGCCGAGACGGGGAGGACGAAGGAGTCCAAAAACCCACTAGTCGATCTTTTTCGTAATTTGATCGTTCTTTTACCGGTTTTTAGCACGGGAGTAACATGGTGTAAATGCCTTGTCAGGGCTTCTCCGTCCGGTGCCGCGGGCCGCGCGGTCCCCGGTCCCGGCCCGCCGGGAGTGCCTGGCGGTTCGCGTGAGATCACGTAAAAACCGGGTAGATCCAGGCCGATGACCGAAGACAAGTGGTTTCTCGCCCCCGAGGAGCGTGGCAACCCGGCGTCGCGGATCGACACCCGGCGCGAGGACGGGCTCGCCTGGTCGCGGGGGAACACCGTGCGTCCCATCCCGCACGGCGCCCCCTACTTCGCCGAGCTGCTCACCCGCGTCCGCGAGCTGGGCGCCGGGGACCTGCTGCTGTTCACCGACTGGCGCGGCGATCCCGGGGAGCGGCTCGACGGCCCCGGCACCGAGGTCGCCCGCGTGTTCGCGGACGCCGCCCGGCGCGGCGTCGTGGTCAAGGGCCTGCTCTGGCGCTCGCACTGGGACCGCCTGTTCTTCAGTGCCGAGGAGAACCGCCACCTCGGCGACGCCATCGAGGCCGCCGGCGGGGAGTGCCTGCGTGACATGCGCGTCCCGGTCGGAGGCTCCCACCACCAGAAGCTCGTGGTGCTGCGCCACCGCGACGACCCCCGGCGCGACATCGCGTTCGTCGGCGGCATCGACCTGTGCTGGAGCCGCCGCGACGACGCCTCGCACGCCGGTGACGTCCAGGCCGCGCCCATGGCCAAGGTCTACGGCGACCGCCCGCCCTGGCACGACGTGCAGGCCGCGATCCAGGGGCCGGCCGTCGGCGACGTCGAGGCCGTCTTCCGCGAGCGCTGGGACGACCCCCAGCCGCTGACCCGCAACCCCGTGCACCGCGTCGCCGACCTGATGCGCCACGAGGACACCCTGGCCGACCCGATGCCGCCGCAGACCCCGGACCCGCCCCCCTGCGGCCCGCACGCCGTGCAGCTCCTGCGCACCTACGCCCACCGCAGGACCCGCTACGCGTTCGCGCCGCAGGGCGAACGCAGCATCGCCCGCGGTTACCTCAAGGCGCTGCGCCGCGCTCGGAGCCTGATCTACATCGAGGACCAGTACCTGTGGTCACCGCAGGTCGCCGAGTCCTTCGCCGAGGCGCTGAGGGACAACCCCTCCTTGAGGATGATCAGCGTGCTGCCGCTCCACCCCGACCAGGACGGCCCGATCGGCGGCGTCCCGCAGATCCTGGGCCGCAACCAGGCCCTGGACGTCCTCAAGCGCGCGGGCGGCGACCGGGTCGCGATCTACGGGCTGGAGAACCGCGAGGGCACGCCGGTCTACGTGCACGCGAAGGTGTGCGTCGTCGACGACGTGTGGACGACCATCGGCTCGGACAACTTCAACCGGCGCTCGTGGACCTACGACTCCGAACTGACCTGCGCGGTGCTGGACGAGACCCCCGACGGCCGCGAGCCCGCCGACCCCGCCGGTCTGGGGGACGGTGCCCGCCGCCTGGCCCGGGACCTGCGGCTGACGCTGGCCCGCGAGCACCTGGACCGGGCCGGCGGCTCCGACGCGGACCTGCTCGACCCGGTCTCCTTCTTCGACGCCTTCGCCTCCTGCGCCGCCGCCCTGGAGGACTGGCACGAGGGCGGCCGCCGCGGCCCCCGCCCGCCGGGACGGCTCCGCACGTACCGTCCCGCGCCGATGTCCCCCTGGACCGCGGCCTGGGCCACCCCCTTCTACCGCATCGTCTGCGACCCCGACGGCCGGCCCCGCACCATGCGGCGGGCCGGGCACTACTGACGGGCCGACCGCTCAGCGCGCCCCGGCGGACGCGAACGGGATCGACGCCACCTCGCGCGCCCGCCGGCGCGCGGGGCGGGAGCGGTCAGCGCATCAGGTCGGGCCTGTTGGTGATGACGCCGTCCACCCGGTAGGAGACCATGCGCCGCATCACCGCCGGATCGTCCACGGTCCAGGTGAGGACCTTCATGCCGTGGCGGTGGACACGCCCGACGTACTCCGGGGTGACGTCGCCGTACGGCGGGTTGATCTGGTCGGCGAACCTCGCCAGGCCCGGCAGCTCGGCGACCGCCGGTGTGCCGAGCAGGCCGATCGCGACCCGGGGCATGGCCCGGTGGAACACGCGCATCGAGTTCCAGTCGAACGACTGGACGGCGAGCCGGCCGGGAACGAGCCACGAGGGGTGGCGACGCAGCTCGTCGGCGACGCGGGCCTCGATGCCCGGGTAGAGCCGCGGCGCCTTGATCTCCAGCAACAGGCCGATCCGGCCTCCCCCCATCGCGCGCAGCACCTCCCCGAGCGTGGGCACCGGTTCGCCCTCGTGGTCCGCGCCGAACCAGGAACCCGCCTCCAGCATGCGGATCTCCGCGAGCGTGAGGTCGCCGACCCGCCAGGGCGCCCGGCCGGGGAAGACCCTCTCCGCGTCGGTGGTGCGGGTGAGCGTCGTGTCGTGCATCAGGACCAGCCGGTGGTCCCTGGTCTCCTGGACGTCCAGCTCGATCATGCCGGCGCCCTGCTCGTACGCCAGCTCGAAGGCCGCCATGGTGTTCTCCGGCGCGTACGCGGACGCCCCGCGGTGGGCGACGCCGACGGGCGCCGGTGACCCCGCGGCGGCCGGGGAGGCGAACGCCGCCGGCGTCGCCGACAGCGCGAGCACGGTCGTGATCGCGAGAACGAGTCGTCGGAACATGGATCCCCTCGAAGGTGGAGAACGCCCTGGGACCCGAATCTGACAGCGCCTCATGACATCGGGTCGACACGACGGTTATCTGCCGATGCCCGGCAGGTGAGCGATCGCCCCCGCACCACGCTCCCCGGCCGGGCGACCGGCGCGACGAGGCATCCGGGACACCGTCCGGGACACCGTCCGGGACACCGTCCGGGACACCGCCCCGGGCGCGTCGCGGCGGGCCCCGCGGACGCACCGGCCGGGGAGGGCACGGCGGAGCGCGCCCGGTCTAGGGCAGGCCGTTCCTGCGCTTGTAGTCGTTCCAGACCCGCACGCAGTAGGCGTACCGCCAGTCCCCCGGGGGAAGGTGGCGACAGGCGTAGGCGGCGCTGATGCCCGCGGCCGGCCGGCCGCCCCCGGGGGCCCGCGGGAACGGCGACCTGGACGCGCGGGCCCGCCCCCCGCTCCCGGACGAGCCGTCTCCCTGCGACCCGCTCCGTGCCCGTCCGGCCCTGGCGGCCCGGGACCGCTCGCCCGCCCCCCGGCCGGCGCCCACCTTCTCCGGCGCGACCACCCCCTCCCGCGAGCCCGCGCCCCCGGCCCCTCCCGAGGCGCCCTTCGGACCGTTCGTCCCGCTGTCCCGCGAACCGGCGTCGCCCCGTGAACCCCTCGTCGCGGAACCGGCCCCCGGGGAACCGTGGTCCCCGCCGGACCGCCCGCTCGCCCCTATCCGCCTGATCCACCCGTTCTCGCGGGGGTCCGCGGCCCGGGAGCCGTCACCGGCACCGGCCCGCCCGGAGGAGGGCTTCCGCCCCTGGTCCCCCTCCCGCCCCGCTCGTCCCCGCGGCGAGGTCCCGTCCCGGCTCGTCCGCCCCTCCCCCGCACGGGACCCGCCGCCCGGGGGGGCCTCTCGCCCGGCCGGGGGAGACGCCTCCGGCGCGCCGGGCGACGCCGGGGTCGGCGCCGAGGTCGGCGGCAGGGCGGTCGGCGTGTCGTGACCGGCGAGGAGGCGTCCCTCGCCGGGCGCGGACGACGTACCGGAGAGCGACGTGCCGGCCCACGGCGACCAGCCGGACGACCAGACGCCGACCCCCGCGGCGGCGAGGAATCCGGCGATCAGCGCCGGCCGCAGCAGCCGGTCGCGGGAGAGCCGCGCCCAGGGTCTCCGCCACGGACCCGGCGGCGGAGGCATGGAGAACGGCCTGCTGTCGAGGTACGTCCGGGCGCGGGCCGAGGCGTCCTCACCGGCCGCCACCTCGGCACGCCCGCCGGCCGCCTCCTCCCCCGCGCCCTCATCCCCGCCCCGAAGGACCTCCGCGGGCGGGGGCGGGCAGGGAGAGGGGGGCGGGGACGAGGAGCCGCCGGGCGGCGGGTCGCCGTACGGCATGCGACCCCGCGGCCTCGTCCTCGGGCCGTGGCCGTGAGTCCGGTCGTGCCCATCGAGCATCTCGCCTCCCGTATCGCGTCCGACCTCCCCAGCCTGGCAAAAATCACACAGTGTATGCGGGCCATGACAGTACGGTCTTACCGATCTGTTATCAGCACCGGCCCGCAAAGAGGAGGAAATGAGGGGAAGACCGGCCCCCCTGACGCGGCCAGGGGCCACGAGGTCCGGGATGCCTGGAACGCCCCCGCACCTCTCCACTCCCCGGCCCTCCGCCTCTCCGCCCGGACGGTCGGACGGTCGGACGGTCGGACGGTCGGACGGTCGGACGATTGGACGGTCGCGACGCCCGTCGGCGAGCGCCGCGCCTTCGTCCCGGTCGTCGCGCACGCCCTCCCCCGTCGCGTCACTCTTAATTCTGAGATCTTGTGACCCTCGCCCTTTACAATGTAGATTCATTCTTTGTCTCAGCACCGTTCTCCCTGTCGCGAGCGCCGTTCCGCCCCTCGTGGGTCCCGTGTGCGCCGCGGCCGGAACGCTCCCACCAGGACCGGGAGCGTTCCCGGCGATGATCGATGATTAGCCAGGTCAGCAGGGGTAGTTACTTGGACGTAACACTTCAGCGACCGTTCGGATCCTGGTCGACGTACCGGTAGCCCCCCGGCGACGACACGGACGCACATGGGGGAATCGACGTGAGAACCAGCAGGCGAGCACAGTGGCCGATCACGAACGACCTGACCGGCCTGCGCAGGCGACTCGCCCGCTACGCCGACCAGGGAGGGCTGACCGGCAGGCGACGTGACGATCTGCTGCTGGCCGCTCACGAGGCCACGATCAACGTCCTGGAGCACGGCGGCGCGTCGGGCACGGTGAGCGTCTGGCAGGACGAGGAGGCCCTGACCGTCGACGTCGCCGACGACGTCGGCCGCCTCTGCCCCGGCGACGCCCGCCGGGAGCGCCCCTCACCCCGCGCGACCCGCGGGTTCGGGCTGTGGCTGATGAGCCAGATATGCGATGAGTTCACCATCCGCCAGGCCGACGGGCGGTCCCACGTGCGGCTGCGCATGCGCCTGACCGGCGGCGCCCGCTGACACCTCCCGACACCGCGACACGGCACCGCGACACGACACCGCGACGCCCCCGGGCGTCGTGACCCGTGAACGCTCCCCGGCCCGTCCTCACCCCCGGTCGGGGACGGCCAGGTGCCAGCCGAACCATTCGACGACGTTCTTGACGAACGTCGCCCGGTTGGCCGTCTGCCGGATCTCGTGCCCCTCGTCCTCGAACAGCAGCAGCTCGCACGGCACGCCGCGCTCGCGCGCCGCCCGCAGGGCCTGTTCGGCCTCGTGCAGCGGGACGTTGGTGTCCTGGGCGCCGTGCACGATCAGCAGCGGGGCCTCCAGCCGGTCGAAGGAGTGCAGGGGGGACAGGGCGCGCAGCAGCTCCCGGTCGGTGACGGGGTGGCCGTACTCGCTGACGGCCGCGGCGGCGATCCACGGCTCGGTCCGCTCGTAGAAGGTCTCGAGGTCGGCCATGCCGCAGACGTCGACGCCGGCGCGGAAGAGGTCCGGGTGGGTGACCAGGGCCGCCAGCGTCAGGTAGCCGCCGTAGGAGCGGCCCATGCAGGCGATCCGGTCCGGGTCGGCGACGCCCGCGCGCGCCAGCTCCAGGGCGCAGTCGGCCACGTCGTGGATCGCGTCGAAGCGGAGCGCGTGGTTGTCGGCGTTGCGGAAGGCCCGGCCGAATCCCGAGGAGCCGCGGACGTTCGCCGCGAGCACCCCGATCCCGGCGGCCAGCAGGTTCTGGAACAGCGGGTTGAAGGTGGGCCGTTCCTGGCTCTCCGGGCCGCCGTGCAGGTAGACGACGCAGGGCGCCGGGCCCGGCGCGTCGGGGACCCGGTAGAGCCAGCCGGTCAGCTCCATGCCGTCGCGCGCCTGGAAACGCATCAGCTCGGCCCCGGCCGCCTCGGTGATCCGCCCGGCCCCCGCGACGCTCCGGTAGCCGCCGGTCGCCAGGTCGCACAGCAGCACGTGCGAGGGCCGGTCGGGCCCCTCGGCCGCGAGCACCGCCAGGGCGCCGTCCAGGGAGATCCTGATCGAGGTGACCACCTCGGCGGGCGGTGGCGGCAGCGGACGCGTCAGGCCGGTGACGAGCTCCATGACCTCCAGCTCGGAGCGGCCGTCGGTGTTCCAGACCAGGACGACACGCCGGCCGTCGGCGCTCAGCGCGAACTGGTCCAGCTCGGCGTCGTGGCGCTCGGCCAGCACCACCGGGGCGCCGTCCTCCCCCACCGCGACCAGCGCGGCCCGGTCCCGGCCGACGTCGGAGAGCAGGTAGGCGGTCATACCGTCGGGCGAGAGGATGCCGTAGTCGGTGGTGCCGGTCAGCCCGGCCAGCAGCGGCCGTTCCCCCGGCCCCGGCAGGTCGCCCGCGGCCTCGTCGGGCATCCCGGCGGGCAGGCCCGGCGGCACGTCGGCGAGGTGGCCGGGCGGCGGGTCCGAGCGGAGCCCGGCGGGCGGGAGCGGGGAGGGCGCGACCCCGGCGCCGGGGGTGAGATCGCCGGGAAGGCCGGGGTCGGGGCCCGCGGACGATCCGGGAAACAGGTGGTCGGGACCGGACAGGGCGGCGGCCAGCCCCGCGATCCCGTGGCCGGGCAGGGCGCCGGCCGCCTCGTCGGCCCCGGCCGGCCCGGCGGGGCGGGCGAAGGGGAACGCCTCGTCGTGCCCGGCGGCGGGCGCGCCCGGGAAGGCGCCGGAAAGGACCGGAGCGCCCGGGAAGGCCCCGGCGAGAGCGGGGGCGCCGGGGAAGGCGGCGGGAAGGGCGGCCGGCAGGTCGGCCACGTACATCCTGCGCACGCCGCGCGGGCCACGCCGCAGCAGCATCCGGCGGTGGTCGCGGCTGACCGACGCCGGATGCATCAGCGCCCCGTCGGCGATGACCTCCCGGCCGCCGGAGGCGGCGTCGATCAGCACCGCCTCGGTACGGCCGGTGGCGGTGACCTCGGCGACGAGGAGGACCTCCCCCTGCCCGGTCCAGCGGACGAACGACGCCGACCCGCCCTCGGGCGCGGACAGCGGCCTCAGATCGCCGCCCTCGGGGCGGACCGTCCAGACCTGGGTGTGCTCCCCGCCGCCGGGCACGACCAGGACTGCCAGCCGCCGGGCGTCGGGGGACCAGCTCACGTCGGCGACGGGCTCCGAGCCGGTGTCGACCGGCCAGGCCCCCCGCCCCGGCGGCCCCTCGGGCCCGTCCTCCCCCGGCGTCCACTCCTCTAGGTCGGCCCCGAGGGGCTGGATCCAGACCCGCGGCGAGCCGTCCCTGTCGTCGATGAAGGCCACGGCGCTCACGTCCGGCGCCAGGGCGGGTGCCCGGCAGCTCCGGGCCGTCAGGCCCGTTCCCATCGAGGGACGAGAACGGGCACCGAGGATTTCGACCATCAGACTCCTTGTGCTTGCAACCACAGCTCCAGGAGTCCGAGTTGCCACAACGCGTTCGCACCCAGGGTAGTGCGATGTTCGTCCGGTGCCGCCAGAAGCTTCTCGACGTAGGTCGGCTCGAACAGCCCCCTCGAGCGGGCGGCCTCGGCGGTGAGCGCGTCGCCGACCATGTCGAGGAACGGCCCGTGCAGGTGCCGGACGGCCGGGACCGGGAAGTACCCCTTGGGCCGGTCGATGATCTCGGCGGGCAGCAGCGCGCGGGCGGCGTCCTTGAGGACGCCCTTGCCGCCGGAGGCGAGCTTGAGCTCCGGCGGGCAGGCCGCCGCCAGCTCGACCAGCTCGTGGTCCAGGAACGGGGTCCTGGCCTCCAGCCCGAAGGCCATGGTCATGTTGTCCACCCGCTTGACCGGGTCGTCGACGAGCATGACCTCGGTGTCCAGCCGCAGGGCCGCGTCCAGGGCGGTGTCGGCGCCGGGCGCGGCCAGGTGGCGCCGGACGAACTCGCCGCTGACGTCCTTTCGTAGCATGTACTCGGGTGTGAGGATCCCGGCCAGCGTGTCGTGCGGGCGGTCGAAGAACTCCCCGGCGTAGACCTCGGCGGCGCGCTCGCGGGGAACTCCGGCCAGCGGCGGGTACCAGCTGTAGCCGGCGAACACCTCGTCGGCGCCCTGGCCGGACTGGACGACCTTGACGTGCCGGGAGACCTCCTCCGACAGCAGGTGGAAGGCGACGCAGTCGTGGCTGACCATGGGCTCGCTCATGGCGCCGACGGACCGTTCCAGGGCGGGCAGCAGGCGCGTGTCGTCGATCGGGATGCGGTGGTGGTCGGTGCCGAACTCGGCGGCGATCAGGTCGGAGTAGCCGAACTCGTCGCCCCGCTCGCCGCCCGCCGAGGAGAAGCCGATACTGAACGTCGACAGGCCCGCCTGTCCCTCCTCGGCCAGCAGCGCGACGATCAGGCTGGAGTCCAGGCCGCCGGAGAGGAGCACCCCCACCGGCACGTCCGCGACCATGCGGCGGCGTACGGCCGTGCGCAGCCGCTCCAGGACGGCCTCGCGCCACTCCCGCGGGCCCGCTCCGGCCATGTCCGGCAGGGCCGAGCGGGTGTAGGACGGGTGCCAGTAGCGGTGGTCGGTCACGGTGCCGTCGGGTTCGACGGTGCGCACGGTGGCCGGGGGGAGCTTGCGCACCCCGGCCAGGATGGTGCGCTCACCCGGCACCACCGAGTGGAAGGTCATGTAGTGGTGCAGGGCCGTCCGGTCGATGCCGGTGTCGACTCCCCCGCCCGCCAGCAGGGCGGGCAGGGTCGAGGCGAACCGGAGCCGGTCCCTGTCGCCGGAGAGGTAGAGGGGCTTGATGCCCAGCCGGTCGCGGCCGAGCGTGAGCCGCCCGGTGTCGCGCTCGGCCACGGCGAAGGCGAACATGCCCGCGAAACGCTCCACGCAGCCGCTCCCCCAGCGGTGGAACGCCTTCACCAGCACCTCGGTGTCGGAGGTGGAGAAGAAGCGGTACCCGTACCCGTGCAGTTCCTCGCGGAGCTCGCGGTAGTTGTACAGGCAGCCGTTGAACACCGCCGTCAGGCCGAGATCGGCGTCGACGATCGGCTGGGCGCCCCGCTCGGACAGGTCGATGATCTTCAGGCGCCGGTGGCCGAAGGTGATCGGCCCCTGCGACCACAGGCCCTCCCCGTCCGGCCCCCGGTCGCACATCGTCCCGCTCATCCGGGTCACGGCGGCGACGTCCGCCGGACGGCCGTCGAACCGGAACTCACCGCTGAGGCCGCACATCGGCATCCCCCCTCAGAAGCCAGGTGTCCTTGGATCCGCCTCCCTGGGACGAGTTGACGATCATGCTCCCGGCCGGCGCGACGCGGGTCAGCGCCGTGGGCGGCACCGTCGCGGTCTCGCCGAAGCAGACGAAGGCCCGCAGGTCCACCACGCGCGGGCTCAGCCGCTCCCCGTCGAAGCTCGGGTGCGTCGACAGGCGGACCGTCTCCTGGGCGACCCACCTCTCCGGCTCGGCGACGATCGTCTTCCTGACCCGGTCCAGCTCCTCGGCCGAGGCGTCGGCGCCGACCACCACGCCCTGGCCGCCGAAGCCGTCCACCGGCTTGACCACCAGCTCGGGCAGCCGGTCGAGCACCTGCTCGCGGTCGTCGGCGTCCCGGCACAGGTAGGTGGTGACGTTGTCGATGAGCGGCTGCTCGCCCAGGTAGTACTCGATGAGGCGCGGCACGTACCGGTAGAGGCACTTGTCGTCGGCCAGCCCGTTGCCCGGGGCGTTGGCCAGGACGAGCGCGGACCGCTCGACGGCGTCCATGATCTCCAGCCCGAGCGTCCCCTCCAGCAGGTCGTCCTCGTCGATGCGCCGGTACAGCACCGTGATGCGGCGCCCGGCGACCTCGAGGTGGCCGTTCCTGAAGGACAGCTCGGAGGGGAGCACCAGCGGCACGCCCATCTCCTCGGCGAGCATGCGGTGCTCGTAGTGGGCGGAGTCCCCCGGACCGCCGGTGACCACGGCCAGCCTCTCGGGGTCGCCGCCGGCCGCGGCCAGCAGCGCCTCCCGGAGCACGCCCAGGCCCTCGGCGGGGTCGAAGGCGGCGTCGCCGGGCAGGAGCTCCGGCAGCACCTCGGCCATCAGCCGCCTGTTGGTCACGGAGTAGCCCAGGCCCGAGGGCACGCGGAGGTTGTCCTCCAGCACCGCCCACCGGCCGACGCTGTCGCGGACCAGGTCCAGCCCGGCCACGGCGCAGCGCACGGTGCCGTTGGGCACCCTGCGGCCGGACTTGTGGTACCCGGGGGACTCGTCGACCACCCAGGCGGGGATCGCGCCGTCGCGGATGATCCGGCGCTCGCCGTAGGCGTCGTGCAGGAACGCCTCCAGCGCCCGGATCCGCTGCGGCAGCGCCCGCTGGACCTCGGTCCACTCGTCGGCCGGCACCAGCCTGGGGACCAGGTCGAAGGGGAAGATCCGGCTCTCGCCGCCGCCCTCCACCTGGAAGGTCATGCCGTGGCCGCGCTGGTGCTCGTCGCGGCGCCGCTCGGTCTCGCGCAGGCCGCCGGCGCCCATGCGGTCCAGGACGCTCAGGATCGGCTGGTAGGACTCGCGGACGGTGCCCTCGATGATCGCCTCGTCGCCGGGGGCCTCGTAGCCGTCCAGGAGGCTGGTGTGCATCCTGGGCATCGGCCCGCCGAAGGCGGTCTCCCACTCCTGTGAGCGCGTCTCGGCGACGACCAGGTCGACCACGTCGGCCAGCTTGCCGCTCCGGGCGAACGCCTGGCGCTGGCGGGCCGCGGAGCTGCCCCTGGCCAGCGACTCCCGGGCCAGGGAGGTGACGAGCTCCCAGTCGCCGCACTCCTCGAGCTGCGGACGCAGGCCGTTGATCATCCGCCGGACCACCTCGGAGGCGGGGGCGGGGGTGCCCTCGATCGGGTCGACGAGCTCGCCCTCCAGCCCGGAGCGGGCCGCCCGCCAGGACGCGGCGCGGACCATCTCCAGCCGGACCGTGCGCTCCGGGCCGTTCTGGACGGCGTCCAGCTCCCGGGCCACCAGTGCCCGGAACAGCCCGGCGATCAGCACGATGTCGCCCACCCGGGGGCAGGCGTCGCAGACCCGCAGCTCGATGGTGGGCAGGTGGTCCGAGGGCCGGATGTCGAAGTAGATCATGCCCGGGTCGGTGATGACACCGGAGGCGATGAGGTCCCGCACCACCCGGTCGTACTCGGCGGCCGACTGGAAACGGGGCACCGGGCCCGCCGTGGGCCAGCGCTGCCACAGCAGCGGGCGGTAGCTGGCGTAGCCGGTGTCCGAGCCCAGCCAGTACGGCGAGCTGGAGCTCAGCGCGAGCAGCGGGGGCAGCCAGGGGGCCAGGCGGTGGGCGACGGCGACGGCCAGGTCGCGGTCCTCGACGTCGGCGTGGACCTGGGTGCCGCAGATGAGCTGCTCGCGGGTGAGGAGCTGGTAGTCGGCGAGCATCTGCTCGTAGCGGGGGTCGGGGGAGATCTTCAGGGCCTCGAGGTCGACCAGCGGGACGCTGCCGGCCGCCACGATCCCCAGGCCGAGGTCGTCGGCCGCGTGGATCACGGTGCGGCGCAGCGCGGTCAGGTCGTGGCCGAGGTCCTCCAGGCGCACGAACGGCCTGCTGTTGGCCTCCACCACCGAGCGCTGGAGCTCGTGGGTGAACCGGTCGGCCGGTAACTGCTCCAGCAGCACACCGGCTCGTGGAACGAGGTGCCGGGTCTCCACATCGACGACGTGAAACTCCTCTTCGACGCCGACCGCGATCGGCCCCGCCAGACCCGCCATTTCATCACTCCAGAAGTACGCCGACTTATCGGGATTTTTGTCTTTTGCCCGAAAAAAGGGGTTCCGCACTTCACGGGCCACTTCCGGGAGAAGTGAAGCGATCTGTTCACGCGGCGCGATCGGACGCGTCCACCTCTCCGGCTCGGGCGGTCATGGCACCTGCCCTCACCAGGAAACTCTACGCGTCGTCCTATGTCCGATCTTGGGCGGGTTCCGGGCCTGAGCGTGATCGGGCCAGGTCAGGGCGTGGATCGGGCCGGGATCCGGGCCGGGACGATGCGTTCTCCACCGGCCCCCCGGGGGGGCGAGCGGCCGGCGCCCCTACGCCGGCGGCGCCACCCGGTCCCCCGGGCCCGCCGCCCCGTCCCGGCCGGTCGCGCCTCCCGTGCCGGTCTCCTCGACGCCGGCCGCGTTCCCCGTGCCGGCCTCGTCCTGCGAAACGGCCTCGTCAGGCGTGCCGGCCTCGTCCTGCGTACCGGTCTCGTCCTGCGTACCGGTCTCGTCCTGCGTGCCGGTCGCGTCGGCCCAGACGGCCCCGCCGCCCCGGTCGGGCTCGCCCCCGGGACCGGTCACCTGTCGCGGACCGGCGGCCCCGGGATCGTCGGGCGGGTCCAGCAACTGCCGCATCGGCGGGCTGTCGAGGAACGTGGAGACCGCGTCGGCCACCCCCTCCCCCAGGGGGCGGAACGCGTCCACCACCGCCTGGGCGGGCGGGCCCAGGCGGGCCTCCACCTCGTGGAGAAGATTCTCCAGCACCTGCGGCAGCGGCGGCACCGGCAGGCCGAGCACGGGCTTGGCCTGCGCCTTCTCCGGCGGCGTCCAGCGCATCGAGTCGTCGCTCATGGCGAGCCACTCGTCGACGGCGCCGTCGATGGAGTCGAGCACGTGATCGGAATCGTCTGGCATGGCGGCTTCCCCTCATGACCGGGACCCGATAAGACGACGGTACCCCGCCTCGCCGCCGTCGGGCAGGGGTGGACGCGACCCGGGATCGTCACCGGATGTCAAGGAAACGACACGCTCCGCCAACGTGAAGATCACGTGCCGGACGGGTATGGGCCGGTGGTCGGGCGAGTCGCCGTGCCGGCCGTCACGCCGGTCGTCACGCCGGTGGTATCGCCGGTCGTCGCGGCGGCCGTCACACCGGTCGTCGCGGATCGTCGCGGAGAGAGGATGCGTCATGGCAGCGACCCGTACGGAATCGGGGGTGTTCCGCCGGAAACCGATCGAGGAGATCGACGAGACCGAGGGCGGCCGGGAGGGCGGGCTCACCCGCGTGCTGGGGCTCTGGCAGCTCACCGCCATCGGGGTCGGCGGCATCATCGGCGCGGGCATCTTCACGCTGGCCGGCACCGTGGCCAACGGGGTGGCCGGACCGGCCGTCGTGGTGTCGTTCCTGATCGCCGGGGTGGCGAGCGCCGCGGCCGCGCTCTCCTACGCGGAGTTCGCCGGGCTCATCCCCAGGGCCGGATCGGCCTACACCTACGGCTACGCGGTGCTGGGCGAGCTGGCGGGCTGGTTCATCGGCTGGGACCTGCTGCTGGAGTACACCGCGATCGTCGCGGTCGTGGCCATCGGCATCTCCGGCTACTTCTCCTTCCTGCTGACCGACCTGGGCGTCGAGCTGCCCGCCTGGATGCTGGGGGCGCCGGGCACCGGCGCCGGGCACAGGGTGGACCTGTTCGCCGCCGTCCTGTGCCTGCTGATCGCCGGTCTGCTGAACCTCGGCATGCGCAGCGCGGCCCGTTTCGAGATGGTCGTCGTCGCCCTCAAGGTCGTCGTCGTGCTGGTGGTCATCGCCGTCGGCGCCTTCTACGTCAGGTCCGCCAACTACACGCCGTTCTTCCCGTTCGGCCTCGGCGGCGCCTTCACCGGGGCGGCCACGGTCTTCTTCGCGGTCTTCGGCTACGACGCGATGAGCACGGCGGCGGAGGAGTCCAAGGACGCCCGGCGCCACATGCCCAGGGCCATCGTCTACTCGCTCGCCATCTCGATGGTGCTCTACGTGCTGGCCTGCCTGGTGCTGACCGGCATGCAGAAGTACACCGAGATCGACCCGGAGAGCGGGTTCTCCACCGCGTTCCAGTCGGTGGGCCTGAGGGTGCTGGCGGACGTGATCGCCGTGGGGGCCATCATCGGCATCCTGACCGTCATGTTCACGTTCATGCTCGGCGTGACCCGCGTGTGGTTCTCGATGAGCCGGGACGGCCTGCTGCCGAGGTGGTTCGCCAAGACCCACCCGACACGGCACGTCCCCACGCGCGTGACGTGGATCGCCGGTGTCGTCTCCGCGGTCATCGCGGGCTTCCTGCCCATCGCCGAGGCGGCCGAGCTGACCAACATCGGCATCCTGCTCGCCTTCGTGGTCGTGTGCGCGGCGGTGATCATGCTCCGGCGGCGGCGGCCCGACCTGCCCAGGGCCTTCCGCTGCCCGGGGATGCCCGTGGTGCCCGCGGTGGGCATCCTCTTCTCGATCTGGCTGATCACCTTCCTTCAGTGGCAGACCTGGATACGGTTCCTGGCCTGGTTCCTGGTCGGCCTGGTCGTGTACTTCGCCTACTCCTACCGGCACTCCGCGCTGGCGGGACCGTCCTCTCCCCCGGCCGCGCCCCGGCACGACGACGACGGCCCGCGGGACGACAACTGACCCGCGCCGCCCGGACGCCCAGCTCCGGACACCGGCGAAACTGAGTGGCCCATCAAAGCCCGTCAAACTGGCATAACCCTTTTAGCTGGGGGAATGAGCTGGCGATGCTGTCTGAAACTCGTCCCGCCGGTGGGGACACGCTCACCTTCCTCGGCGCGATCATGCGTAACCCCCAGCAGCTGGGAGCGATCGCGCCCAGCTCGAAGGCCATCGCCCGCCTTACGGCGTCAATCGTCCCGGACAGCCCCGGAGCCGTGGTCGTGGAGCTCGGCGCCGGAGGCGGAGTGATCAGTGACGCCATCCGCGACCGGATGCCCCCGGGCGGACGGCAGCTCGCCCTGGAGCTCAACGAGGGCATGGTGCGTCACCTGCGGCGCACCCGCCCCTGGCTGGAAGTGATCACCGGTGACGCCGCCGACCTGGGCAAGCTGCTCAGGGAGGCCGGTCTGTCGCAGGCCGACGCGATCGTGTCCTCCCTCCCCTGGACCCTGTTCGACGACGCGCAGCAGAAGCTCATCCTGGAGGAGATCTCCTCCTCGCTCGCCCCGGGGGGCATGTTCAGCACGGTCACCACGCTGACCGTGATGCCGTTCCAGCGGGCCCGGCACTTCCGTGGCCTGATGCGCCGCACCTTCGCCACCGTGGGAACCCTGGGACCCGTCTGGCGCAACGTGCCGCCGGCCCTGGTCTACACCGGCCTGCGGGCGCCGGACCCGCTGAGCGGGGACCCGTCCGGCGAGGCGAGGTAGCGACCCCGGGGAACCGCTCGCCAGGCCCCGGCGGGGCCCCGGGGCGGGCCCCGCCGTCCGTACTCCCCGGGAGGCCCGCCCGCGGGCTCCCGGGGGACCGGTCCGCACGTTCCCGAAGACCCCGTCCGCGGGCTCCCCGGGCGACCGGGGACACCGCACGCCGGTGGGACGGAAAGGGGACGGGCCGAAATAAACCTCCGGTCGACCGGGTTGCCGCCTTCATGGCTCACGACGACATCCGCGGAACGGCCCGCGGCTCCTGCGAGGTTCCCCTGTCGATCCTGGAGCTGGCCGTCGTCGGCGCCGGGATCACACCCACCGAGACGCTGAGGGCGAGCACCGAGCTGGCCAGGCGCGCTGAGGAGTGGGGGTACCACCGGATCTGGGTGGCCGAGCACCACGGGATGCCCTCGGTGGCCAGCTCCTCCCCGGCCGTGCTGATCGCCCATCTGGCCGCCGCGACCACGTCCATCCGGCTGGGCTCCGGCGGAGTCATGCTGCCCAACCACGCCCCGCTGATCGTCGCCGAGCAGTTCGGCACCCTGCACGCGTTGCACCCCGGCCGCATCGACCTCGGCCTGGGGCGCGCTCCCGGCACCGACCCCGCCACCGCGCGGGCGCTTCGCCGGCACGGCCTGGACGCCGACGACTTCCCCGAGCAGCTCGCCGAGCTGACCGCCTTCCTGGACGGCTCGTTCCCCGCGGGCCACCCCCTGGAGCGGGTCGTCGCGACCCCCCGCTCCCCCGAGTCGGGCCGCCCGCCGATCTGGCTGCTGGGCTCCAGCGGCTTCAGCGCGCGGCTCGCCGGCGTGCTCGGCCTGCCGTTCGCGTTCGCGCACCACTTCAGCGCGGGCAACACCGTCCCGGCCCTGGAGCTCTACCGGTCGTCGTTCCAGCCCTCGGCCGTCCTCGACCGGCCGTACGCGATGATCGGCGTCTCGGCCGTCGCGGCGGACACGTCCGAGCGGGCGCTGCGCCTGGCCCGTTCCGGCGGGCTGTCCATGCTGCGGCTGCGTCGCGGCGCCCCGCAGCCGATCCCCACGCCGGAGGAGGCCGAGAGCCACCCCTACAGCCCGATCGAGAGGGACTTCCTCGACGACTACCTGTCCAAGGTGGTGCTGGGGAACGCCGACGAGGTGCGCCACGGGCTGGAGGACCTGCGCAAGCGGACCGAGGCCGACGAACTGATGATCACCACGATGGTCCACGACCCCGCCGACCGGATCCGCTCCTACGAGCTGGTCGCCCAGGCCTACGACCTCACCGGGGAACGCTGACCTCCGCCGCCGTCCGCGTCTGCGCGGATAAACACCACGATCTCCACCGAAACTGCACGGGACGTCGTTACCCTCTCGATACATGATCAAGTCGAGGTGGGTGAGCGCGCTGGTCTGGCCGGCGGTGCTGCCGCGCGCGGTGTGGGCGGTGCTCAGGGTCGGCGGCTGGACCCCGGTGCGGCAGTGGGTGCCGCTGGTGGCGTTCACCCCGTACGTGGCGGCGGCCTCGGCGCTCCCCCTGCTGGTCGCGCTGGGGCTGCGCCGCTGGGCCGCCGCGGCCCTCGCCCTGGTCACGGGCGGGCAACTGCGGGTGCTCGCCGGCGACTTCAACGCCACCCTCGACCACCGGCAGGTACGCGACCTGCTCGACAGCGGCTACCGCGACGTGGCCGACGTCACCGGGCACGGCCTGACGGCCACCTGGCCGCAGCGGGGCCGGTCACCGGTCCCCGGCGTGACGATCGACCACGTGCAGGCGGACGCGCGCATGGCGGTGCGGGCCTTCGGCGTCCACGGCCTGGCGAACACCGACCACCGCCCGGTCTTCGCCGAACTGGGCCTGCCCCGCCCCACCGGCCGCTGACCCGGCGGCGGTTCATCACCTGGACGAGGGACGACGGGAGCCCCTTCGATCCGTGGCTGCGCACCCACCACCGGATGGGCGCCCGGATCCTCTGCCCGGCCGAACGCTCCATGACGGTGACCGGCACCGTCGACGAATGGCGGAAGTGGGCGTCCATGGAGTTCCCCGACTCCGGCTCGTACATCGTCCCCGGCGCCCTCGCCCCGGTCACCGTCGACCGGCAGGCCGACGTCGGGGAGTACGTGGAGCCCAACGTGTGGATGCGGCACCTCTGACGCGTTCCCCGGCCCGGGCGCCGGGGAACCGGCCCGCGTCCCGGCGGTTCGCGGCGCGGGTCAGGACCTCCCGCCCTGACCGGGTCGGCCGGCCCCGCGCGAGCGGGTCCCGGTGACGAGGAGCACGACGGCCAGGACCAGGTACGGCACCGCCGAGGCGGTGAAGACCGTGTCATGGCCGGCGACCGTCGAGGCCGCGGCGTAGGCGCCGTAGACGAGGACGGCGGCCAGCTCGGTGCCCAGCCCGGCCAGCGAGGTCACGGTGGCGCGGGCCGGGCCGGTGATGCTCTCCTGAAGCCGTACGTCGGCGAGCACGGTCGCCACCTGGAAGGCGCAGAAGGCCGCCGCGACGGCGGCGAATCCCACCGCGCTCCCGCTCGTCGCCCCCGCCCCCATCGCCAGTGCCCCGATCGCGAGGACCGCGGCGAGCCCCCGGTCCCCGAGGCCGCTCGCGAAGGACACGAGCACGCCACCGGCCGCGACGCCCACCGAGACCAGGAGCACCAGGAGCGGTACGACATGCGCGGCGACACCGGTGCCGAGCGCGAGCAGCGGGGTGTACTCCTCCAGGGAACCCCAGAGCGCGGTCACCGCCGGCACCAGCAGCAGGGCCCTGCGCGTCCCGCGGTCGGCACGCGCCGCCCGCAGTCCCTCGCGCAGGATCGCGACGTAGCAGCCCTCCGTCTCCTCGGCGTCCTCGGCGTCCTTCTCGTCCTCGGCGACGTTCCCGGGGGCGCCCCCGCCGGCGTCCTCGGCGTCCTCGGCGTCCTCGGCGGGGTCGAGGGCGTCGTCGTCCCGGCCGGGCTCGCCCCGCCGCGCGGGCCGCCCCCGGTGTTCGGGGAAGGTCAGCGCGACCGCGGCCGCGAGCAGACAGGCCAGGACGCTGCCGATCCCGACCAGGGGGTAGCCGCCCAGCGCGAACGCCGGGGCCGCCACGGCCATGGACGCCATGACGGCGCCCGTGCCGATCGCGCGGGCGCGTCCCATGATCGCGCCGTAGCGCCCGGCGGCGCCCAGGCGGTCCAGCTCGGTGTGGACGAGCGCCTCGAGCGCCCCCGACTGCAGGGCTCCGGAGGCGCCCCACAGGACGAAGGCCACGGCGAACACCCAGTAGGAGGGGGCGGCGACCATCAGGGCGAAACCGGCCGCGGCCGGCAGCGGCGCGAGGGCGAGCAGCAGGCGCCGCGAGACGGCGTCGGCCCACACCCCCGACGGAACCTCCAGCACGACGGAGGTGATCGACCAGATCGCCATGAGCGAGGAGATCTCGGCGGTCGACAGGCCCGTGTCCACGAACAGCAGGGCGTAGAACGGGTACAGCAGGACGAACTCATCGAGGAACGCGTAGGCGTAGAGGGTCGCGGCCAAGCGCTTCGCGCGCGCGGCGGGCACGCCGGGCACGCGGAGTGAGAAAACGGTCATGAGGTCCTTCTCGCGGAAACCGTATGGACTCGGGATGCTCGGCATCTCCGGGGGTCCACGGCAGCGCGCGCCGGACCGACCTCGTGAAGGTTATTGTCGCCAGGTCATGCCGCCGACCCTACAGCCGCTCCACCGGCCCTCGCCTCCCCTTTTCCGCGGCGACCGGCCGCGCCGGGGGGCGGATCCCTCGCTCCGGTAAAGACCGGGGTCACCAGGTCGCCTGACCTGGTGGTTACAGGATGGGGACCGTCAAATCAGTTGCCGCCCCCCTGGCGCGGCACGGAGACTGGAGGTTCGCCCGCCGTACGGGCGGCGGTGATCCGACGGGGCGGCCACCGGCAGCGGTGGCACGGGTGAGAACCGGTTGAGAGGCGACGGGGCTCCACCCTGCCATGCCCCGAACGGTCGTCGCCCCCGGTGAACACCGTGAGGAGCGTGTCACCTGCCTATGCCCCCTGATACCGGAGCCACCGAAACGACCGACACCGACACCGACGTCGGCACCACCGACACCGACACCGACACCGACACCGATGCCGGTTCCGGCGCCGGCGCCGGCGCCGGAAACAAGACCGGCACCCGCGAACGGCACAGATGGGACGAGGACAAGTCTGTAATGGAGTAACGCGAAGTATTTTTTGGGT